>CAMVLM010000059.1 GCA_947168335.1 uncultured Butyrivibrio sp.
CGTAATAGAACCAGTCATATGCATGAGAAACTTTTAAAGTTTCTCTTTTTTTACCAAAACAATTTTAAATGCATGGGGTGAATATTATGAAAAAGAAAAAACGAGGGTTTAATTATCCCAGAACCAGGCTTCAATGGCTGTGGGATAACATGGAAGGTAGCAGATTCCTTTATATCTGCGCTGTGATTGGTACTGTCGTATACAACATGATGCAACTGACAGTACCCTTTTTTTCCGGAAAAATAGTTGATACATTCCTGTCCGGAGAGTCTGCAAGACAGAATCTCGCAGAGCACAGGGACCAGTTTTTCATGCTGCTTGGGCTCATGGTGGGGCTTACGATTCTGCGATGCCTTATCGTCTACTGGGACTGTATGGCATACGAGAGAGTATCCCAGCACGTACTTTTCAAAGTGCGCAATTTCCTTTATGACAAAATTCAAAGACAGGATATGAACTTCTACAGCACCTACCGCACAGGAGATCTTATGACCCGCGTGACCGGTGACCTTGACGCTGTTCGTCACATGGTTGCATGGGTTGTGCGAATGGTTGTTGAAGCAGTGTCACTTGTGACCGCCACCGGTATTTATTTTATCGCCATGAACTGGCAGCTGGCGTTTTTCCTTCTCATTGTGGCACCGCTTATATTTTTTATAATATATGCCTTTAAGCTTCTGGTTGCTCCGATGCATGCTCTTCTTCGTGAAAAGCTGGCAACCATGAACACAGTTGCACAGGAAAACATCTCAGGTAACAGAGTTGTTAAAGCCTTTGCAAGAGAAGACTACGAGATTGAAAAATTCGATGACTGCAACAGCGACTTCAGGGACACAAACAAGAAGACCGCCAAGGTATGGCTCAAATTCTATCCTTTTGTTGAAACACTGGCCAACCTTCTTGCAGTAATTCTTCTGCTGGCAGGCGGACTTTTCCTCATAAACGGAAAAATGACAATGGGTGAATATGTTGCCTTTTCAGGACTTATCTGGGCAATAGCCAACCCCATGAGACAGCTGGGAAATATCATGAATGAATTCCAGAGATTCTCTGCTGCATCCGCAAAGGTCATGGAGATTTACTACTCAGAGCCTGAAATAGTAGATGCTCCCGATGCCATTGATAAGCCGGAGAGATTCAGCGGTCAGGTTGAGTTTAAGAACGTATCATTCCAGTACTCAGATGCACCGCTTCCTGTTCTTGAGCACATTTCCTTTACTGCAAAACCGGGACAGACAATTGCCATCATGGGTGAAACAGGCTGTGGTAAAACCTCACTCATTCACCTTATTCCAAGGTTCTACGAGCCCTCTGAAGGTGAAATTCTTATTGATGGTGTAAACGTAAATAAACTAAAGCTTAGCCAGCTCAGAAAAAATATCGGTCTTGCAACTCAGGACGTGCTTCTGTATTCGGATACAATCGACGGAAACATTGCCTACGGTGACAGTGAGATCAGCAAGGAAGAAGTTGTCAGGTTTGCCAAGTACTCAGCTGCATCTGACTTTATCGCAAAAATGCCCGAAGGATATGAAACCATCGTCGGCGAGCGCGGCGTAGGTCTGTCCGGCGGTCAGAAGCAGAGAATATCTCTTGCTCGCGCGCTGGCTGTAAGACCTTCCATTCTGATACTTGATGACACAACTTCAGCCGTTGACCTTGAAACAGAAAAAGAGATTCAGGAAAGCTTACGTCACCTGGATTTCCCCTGCACCAAGATCATCATTGCACAGCGCATATCCACCACCAAGGATGCTGATCAGATACTTATCATGCAGCACGGCGAAATAACAGAGCGCGGAACCCACGAAGAGCTTATTAAACAGGGCGGCTACTACGCCGATCTGGTAAAGCTCCAGACAGGCGCCTGATGCAACAAACAACACTGACAACATTTTTTCATAAATCGGGAGAATAAAAATGGCACGCAGAAATACTTATAAAGAAGACGAAATTCTCGAAGAGCCTTTTGACATACGACACCTGTTAAGAGCCTGGGTTTACATTAAAAGACACGCAGGAAAAATGGTGCTGGCACTTATACTTTCAGCTCTTGGCGGCGCTGCTGCACTGGTGAGTCCCATGATCGTGCAGAGAGCCCTGGACATTGCAATTCCAAATGCTGATGTCCCTATGCTTTACAGACTGGTTGTTTACGCATCCTGCTTTTATATCATAAGTGTGGTATTTACAACCATTCGCTCATATATAATGGTAGGCGTCAGCCAGGATATTATCTATCAGATAAGGGATGATCTTTTCAAGCACCTTCAAAAGCTTCCCTTCCAGTATTACGATGACAGACCTCAGGGAAAAATCCTTGTAAGAGTCGTAAACTATGTAAACTCCGTTTCAGATATGCTCAGTAATGGTCTTATAAACGTAATACTCGAAATTATCAACCTGATATTTATCGTTGTATTCATGTTTGCCGTGGATGTAAGCCTCAGCCTTGTAGTTCTGGCAGGTGTGCCCTTCCTCATGGTTTTCATGTTCTGGATAAAGAACAAACAGCGTAAGGCATGGCAGGCAGTTTCAAACAAAAACTCAAACCTGAATGCCTATCTTCAGGAAAACATCGTTGGTGCAAGAATTACCCAGATTTTCGCAAGAGAGGACGAGAATGCCGAAATATTTAACAAGCTTTCCTCCGACTGCAGAAAAACCTGGATGAAGGCCGTAAGCTACTCAACCCTTGTATGGCCCGGAATTGATACAATATCCGTTTTGGTCAGAGCAGCGATTTTCCTCTTCGGACTGATCGTTTTTTCACAGGGGCATGAAACATTGGGAACAATCGTCGCTATCTCAAGCTATGCTTCAAGATTCTGGCAGCCCATAATGAACCTTGGAAATATCTTTAACAACTTCATAAACAATATGGCTTACCTTGAGCGTATCTTCGAAGCCATGGACGAACCCGTTACTGTAGATGATGCTCCGGATGCCATTGAAATGAAAAAGATACAGGGTGAAGTTACTTTTGAGAACGTATCCTTCTCCTACGAAAAAGGAAAGGAAATCCTTCATAATGTATCCTTTACAGTTAAAAAAGGTGAGAGCGTTGCACTTGTCGGTCCCACCGGTGCCGGCAAGAGTACCATCGTAAATCTGATCTCCAGATTCTACAATCTGGACAGCGGACGAATTCTCATAGACGGACAGGACATTTCAAAAGTGACCTTGAAATCACTCCGTTCACAAATGGGTATCATGCTTCAGGACAGCTTTATTTTCTCAGGAACAATCGAGGATAATATCAGATACGGTAAACTGGATGCCACCTCTGTAGAAATAAGAAATGCCAGCAAAACGGTATGTGCCCACAGCTTTATTAAGAACATGCAAAACGGCTACAGAACAGAGGTTAAAGAGCGAGGCGCTCTTCTTTCACAAGGACAGAAGCAGCTCATATCCTTTGCAAGAACATTGCTATCCGATCCTGCAATTCTGGTTCTTGATGAGGCAACCTCAAGTATTGATGTTCAGACAGAGCGCGCTCTGCAGCAGGGCCTTGATGCCATGCTTGCAGGCAGAACAAGCTTTATCATAGCCCACAGATTGTCCACCATAACCAAGTGCGACAAGATCATGTATATTAATGACGGTGGTATAACTGAATGCGGAAGCCACGAAGAACTTATGGCCAGGAAGGGTGATTACTATCATCTGTACACCGCTCAGGTTGAGGAAAGCATGAAGAAAAGTGTTTAAATAATACATCCATAAATTAAGCCGGGGTGCTTGCGAATTATTTCGTAGTCCCCGGCTTATTATTATTTTCTTCTGTTCATTATCCATGAAAAAGCTTTGGCGGTACGTATATCAAAATCCTTGAAATGATTACCCTCGTTCCACTCCAGAATACAATCTATATCATTGGCCTTAAGCCACTCATATGCCTCTGTAATTTTATCCTTAACGGAGGCCATTACGGGATTTCTTGCCTTATGCTCTTTGTCCCCAAGACTAAGATACACTGTATCCACCCAAATAGTATTGTCCTTCATATACTCCACGAAACCCGGAAACCACATTGAAGGGGATGCAGCGGCAACTCCTCTGAAAATATCCGTCTGATAAGATGCCCATATTGCAAAAAGGCCCGCAAGTGAATATCCTCCGATATAATATGTCTTACTCCTGTCTTCGCAAAGCTTTTTTATTTTCTCCAGCGTAACAGATGCCCCATCACCAAAATCGTTTTTTCCAAAAACCGCAGGAGCTTTCCAGGGAGACAGATCCTGATTCCAGTCAGCCACATCCACTGCTGCCATATAAAAATCCACCTCAATGCTATCACTTATAATTCTGATTTCATTCTCAATTCCCTCAAGATCATGGCTGTCAACCATCTGTATCAATACAATATTCGCATCTTTATTTCCAAATTCATGTATACCCATTTCTTCCCCTCTTTTATTGCAGGATTTCATAACCACTTATAATACTACAACAAATACTGCCCCCATTCCACGCAAAAGGCAGGTCCTGTTACAGACCTGCCTTCTACTGATACATATTTTAAAACAAAACAGAATTTACTCAACGTCCTGAAGAGCTGCTACGTCTTCCTCACCGGTACGAACCTTAACTACGCGGCTTACATTGTAAACGAAGATCTTACCATCTCCGATATGTCCTGTATAAAGAACCTTCTTGGTTGCTTCGATAACCTTCTGTACAGGAATCTTGGATACGATAACCTCAACCTTGATCTTAGGAAGGAGTGTTGAATCCACAGTCTCACCTCTGTACTTATTGGTTGATCCCTTCTGAACACCACAACCCATTACCTGTGTCATTGTCATACCTGTTACACCAAGTTCGTTCAATGCCTTCTTGAGAGCGTCAAATTTAGCCAGCTTACAGATGATAGCAACCTTATGCATACCTGTGTCGAACTCTGCTGCCAGAGGAGCTTCAACTGCTACAGGAACAGCAGCATTCTTCTTAGCTTCACTTGCTGCCTCATACTCACTCTCACCAAGATCTGTGTTCTCGTTAACATCAACTGTAAGTGTGTTGGAAATATCCATAATGCTGAATCCTGCATAAGCAGATGTAAGACCGTGCTCACAGGAATCAAGACCGATGATTTCCTCTTCTTCTGAAACTCTGAGGCCTACAATAGCCTTTATAACTGCATAAGCAATTGTGATTGTGATTGCTGTCCATGTTGCAACGGAAACAACACCAATGATCTGAAGAACAAGTGTATGTACACCGCCGCCGTAGAAGAGACCTACAACACCTGTCTCCTCATTGCCGGGAGCTGTGGGAGTAGCAAAAAGACCTACTGCCAAAGTACCCCAGATACCATTCATCATATGTACTGCTACAGCACCAACAGGGTCATCAACTCTGAGCTTGTAATCCAGGAACCATACACCAAAGCATACAAGGAAACCTGCTACAACACCGATTGCAATTGCACCAAAGCAATCTGTAACATCACAGGGAGCTGTGATAGCTACAAGACCTGCAAGAGATGCGTTAAGAGACATTGAAACATCGGGCTTACCATATTTTACCCATGTGAAAATCATTGTTACTACTGTTGCTACTGCGGGAGCTACAGTTGTTGTAAGGAAAATTGAAGCAAGCTGTTTTTCACTTGTAGCAGCAGCTCCGTTGAAACCATACCATCCAAACCAGAGAATAAAGCATCCTAAAGCACCGATTGCAAGGTTACTTCCGGGGAAAGCGTTAACTTCTATGATCTTGCCTGACTTATCCTTTGTGAACTTACCGATTCTGGGTCCGAGCATTGCAGCACCGATAAGAGCTGAAATACCACCTACCATATGAATTGCACATGATCCTGCAAAATCGTGGAAACCAAGCTGTGCCAGCCAGCCGCCGCCCCAGATCCAGTGTGCCTCGATGGGATAGATGAGACCTGAGATTACTGCAGAATATATACAGTAAGCAAGGAACTTGGTTCTCTCAGCCATGGCACCTGATACGATTGTAGCTGTGGTAGCACAGAATACCAGGTTAAATACAAAGTTTGAAAAATCAAAATCTGCATAAGATGTAAAAATATCAAATCCGGGTTTTCCAATGAATCCAAAAAGGTCCTCTCCAAGTAAAAGAGAAAAACCGATAAGAATAAACATAACTGTTCCGATACAGAAATCCATGAGATTCTTCATCAGGATATTACCTGTGTTCTTTGCTCTGGTAAAGCCTGCCTCTACCATTGCAAATCCTGCCTGCATCCAAAATACCAGTGCGGCTCCGATAAGGAACCAGATTGCGAAAACTGTTGTTGTCGAAGATTCAGATACCAAACTTCTAATAGCTTCTTCTGTCATAACATTACTCCTCCTTAAAAATATATACACAAAAAGCGCCGTAACGATTTTCGTTACAGCGCCTTTGCTGCCAAAATAAATTACATATTGCTGTACCCCATCAGGTACTCATCAATTTCACGGGCACATTCACGCCCTTCTGCTATTGCCCATACAACAAGGGACTGACCTCTGTGCATGTCTCCTGCAGTAAACACCTTTTCAACATTTGTCTTGTAGTCAGATGTCTGTGTTTCAACCACGCCGCGTTCTGTCAGCTTAATACCCAGTTCCTTGACTGAATATTCCTCACATCCCACAAAGCCTGCGGCGATCAGTAAAAGATCACACTTAACCACTTCTTCACTTCCCGGTACCTCGGTTAATTTTCCATCCTTAAACTTCACCTTAACCGTTTTTATACCTGTAAGCTTGTCATTCTTGGTGATAAGCTCCTTTACCGTAGTCTCATATATACGAGGGTCTCCGCCGAATTTAAATATTGCCTCCTGCTGGCCGTAGTCAGTCTTTAAAACCTTCGGCCACTCAGGCCATGGATTATCAGCTCTTCTAAGCTTTGGCGGTTCAGGCATCATCTCAATCTGGATTGCGGATTTGCAGCCATGTCTGATGCAGGTTGCCAGGCAGTCATTTCCGGTGTCACCGCCACCAACAATAACAACCTTCTTATCCCTGGCACTGATGAAAGTACCATCCTTCAGACCGCTGTCCAAAAGGCTCTTTGTTGTTGACTTAAGGAAATCCACCGCGTAGTGAACACCCTTAACCTTATCAAATCCTTTTACTCCAAGAGGTCTTGCCTTCTTGGCTCCGCAGCAGAATGCAACTGCATCATAATTTTTCAAAAGTTCTTTTGCACTGATTCCGCCGGCTGATGCTGCAGCACCAACATTAACTCCTGTCTTGAAAACAACGCCCTCATCTTCCATGAGTTTTTTACGTCTCTCAATGACCTCTTTCTGAAGCTTCATGTTGGGAATTCCATACATCAAAAGACCACCGATTCTGTCCTCACGCTCAAACACCGTGACACTGTGGCCTCTGTGATTAAGCTGATCCGCAACAGCAAGTCCGGAAGGACCGCTTCCGATAACAGCCACCTTCTTGCCACTTCTGATCTTTGGAATTCTGGGCTTCATAAGCCCCTGCTCATAAGCTTTTTCTATAAGATATAACTCGTTATTATGAATTGTTACCGGATCACTGTTCATTCCGCAAATGCAGGCCTTCTCGCAAAGTGCCGGACATACTCTTCCGGTAAATTCCGGGAAGTTGCTGGTCTTAAGAAGCCTTGAAAGCGCATGAGGAATATGATCGTGATAAATCTCATCATTCCACTCAGGAATGAGATTGTGAAGCGGACATCCGGTAACCATTCCCTTAAGCTTAATTGCCGACTGGCACATAGGCACACCACAGTTCATACATCTGGCGCCCTGCTGCCTTCTTTTTTCCGGATCCAGGCATTTATGAAATTCATTGAAGTTTAATATGCGCTCTTCTGCGGGAATTGTCGTATCCTCGCATCTTGCATATTCTAAAAATCCCGTTGGTTTTCCCATTTCATCAAATTCCTTTCTGCCTCACTTCGTAATCTCATTAAATGCTTCAAGAACAGCATTTTCATGTGATATTCCCTGTTCCTCATATCTTCCGATTGCACTGATAACCTTCTGGTAATCATGAGGAACAATTTTCTTAAAGTGTGGAATGAACTCATCAAAATTCTTAAGTACCTTAGTTCCCAGTTCTGAACCGGTCTCCTTTACGTAATCCTCAAGAATATCCTTAAGCTCAGCAATATCGTATTTCTCATTGAGCTCCTGGAGTGAAACCATTTCCTTGTTCATTCTCTTATAAAGATCATGATTTGTATCAAGGACGTATGCGATTCCACCGCTCATTCCTGCTGCAAAGTTCTTACCTGTTTCTCCAAGAACGACTGCTCTTCCGCCTGTCATATATTCAAGTCCGTGATCACCGCAGCCTTCTACTACAGCAATGGCACCGGAATTTCTTACACAGAATCTTTCACCTGCGACACCGCAGATATATGCTTTTCCGGAGGTTGCTCCGTAAAGTGCAACGTTACCGATGATAATATTCTCAGATGCCTTGTATTTTGCATCCTTTGGAGGAACAACTACGATCTTACCGCCGGAAAGTCCTTTTCCAAGACCATCGTTGGCATCACCTTCAAGTCTTAAAGTCATTCCCTTAGGAATAAATGCTCCGAAGGACTGTCCTACACCACCCTGGCAGTTAACAACGAAAGTATCATCCTTTACTGATTCACCCTGTTTTTCACTAATAACAGAACCCATGATGGTACCAACTGCTCTGTTTGTGCTGGTAACTCTGATCGCTTCCTCATGTTTCTTGCCATCAGTGATGTACTTGTTGAATGCAGGTAAAAGAGATGACTCATCAACTGTCGATTCAAGTTTAAAATCAAATACCTTTTCAGGATTGAAATGTCTCTCCTTGATCTTTGCATAATCCACATTGATGATCTGTGAAAGATTAACCATCTCTGCGCGCTTTGTGATCTGCTTGTCTTTAACCTTGAGGCAATCTGTTCTTCCGACCATCTCATCTACAGTCTTAAAGCCAAGTTTTGCCATGATCTCACGCATCTCTTCAGCTATGAAAAGCATGAAATTCATTACATATTCAGGCTTACCCTTAAAGCACTTTCTAAGCTCGCGGTTCTGTGTTGCTATGCCCACAGGACATGTATCCTGATTGCACACTCTCATCATCATGCAGCCCATCGTTACAAGCGGAGCTGTTGCAAAACCAAATTCTTCAGCACCTAAAAGGCATGCAA
The DNA here is from genome assembly GCA_947168335.1 of uncultured Butyrivibrio sp. GTDB lineage: Bacteria > Bacillota > Clostridia > Lachnospirales > Lachnospiraceae > Butyrivibrio. The sequence goes on from CAMVLM010000059.1 coordinate 9,151, forward strand.
TTGCCACATCTCTTCCACTCATGAGCTTACCGTCGGTTTCAAGAATTACATGATCTCTCAAACCGCTCTCGATAAGTGATCTGTGTGCTTCTGCAACACCCAGCTCCCAGGGAAGACCTGCATTGTGAATTGAACTCTGAGGTGCAGCACCTGTACCTCCGTCATAACCTGATACAAGAATTACCTGTGCTCCTGCCTTGGCAACACCTGAAGCTATTGTTCCGACTCCTGCCTCAGATACCAGTTTTACTGATATTCTTGCCTTTCTGTTGGCATTCTTCAGATCGAAAATAAGCTGTGCCAGATCCTCGATTGAGTAAATATCATGGTGCGGAGGCGGTGAGATCAGTGAAACTCCGGGAGTTGAAAATCTCGTTTTAGCTACCCAGGGGTATACCTTTTTTCCGGGAAGATGTCCGCCTTCACCGGGTTTTGCACCCTGCGCCATCTTTATCTGAATCTCGTTTGCACTAAGAAGATATCTGCTGGATACTCCAAATCTTCCGGATGCAACCTGCTTGATCGCACTGTTTTTAATTGTTCCGAATCTCTCAGGATTCTCTCCACCCTCACCGGTATTTGATTTTCCTCCAAGAGTGTTCATGGCAATCGCCATAGTCTCATGAGCTTCCTGAGATATTGAGCCATAACTCATGGCCCCTGTATTGAACCTCTTAACAATTTCTGATGCAGGTTCAACCTGATCGAGCGGTACAGGTTCCTTTGCAGGAACGAATTCAAGTAATCCCCTCAAAGTATGAGGCTTCTCATCATCAACCATTGCGGTGTATTCCTTGAATCTCTCATAGCTTCCTGACTGAGTTGCCTGCTGAAGCGCGATAATTGTCTGAGGATTATAAAGGTGATCCTCCTTATCGTTTCCGCTTCTCAATTTATGGAAACCGGTGCTGTCCAGAGTTGTGTCTGTAACAAGTCCCATGGGATCAAATGCATGATCATGACGGAATTTAATTCCCTCTTCAATCTCCGCAAGCCCTATTCCACCGACTCTGCTGACAGTTCCTGTGAAATAAGCATCGATTACTTCTTTGGAAAGACCGATTGCTTCAAAAATTCTTGCCGACTGATAAGACTGCAATGTTGAAATACCCATCTTTGCTGCGGTCTTAACTATTCCATGCAATACTGCAAAGTTGTAATCCTTGATGGCTGTATGATAATCCTTATCAAGAATTCCGATATCGATCAGTTCAGCAATGCACTCGTGAGCAAGGTAAGGATTTATGGCTCTGGCACCAAATCCAAGAATCGTTGCCATCTGATGTACATCTCTGGGCTCACCACTCTCAAGAATAAGTGAGATAGCGGTTCTCTTCTTTGTTCTTACCAGATGCTGCTCCACTGATGAAACTGCAAGCAGTGAAGGAATAGCTACATGGTTTTCATCCACGCCTCTGTCTGAAAGAATTATTATGTTATAGCCTTTACTGTATGCTCTGTCCACGCTGATTGACAGCTGCTCAAGAGCTTTCTTAAGAGATGTATTGTTATAATATAGAAGTGAAATTGTTTCTGTCTTAAATCCGGGCTGATCCAGGGTCTTAATCTTCATGAGATCTACACCTGTAAGTATCGGATTATTTACTTCAAGCACACGGCAGTTCTCGCTTTTTTCCTGTAAAAGATTTCCATCTGATCCGATATAAACTGTCGTATCTGTTACGATTTCCTCTCTCAGTGAATCGATGGGAGGATTGGTAACCTGTGCAAAAAGCTGCTTGAAATATGAAAACAGCAGCTGATGTTTCTCTGAAAGAACTGCAAGAGGAACATCATGTCCCATGGATGCCGTTGCCTCAATACCATTGGTAGCCATAGGAAGAATGCCGTTTTTTACATCTTCATAGGTATAACCGAATACCTTGTAAAGCTTATCGCGCATCTCCTGACTGTGAGTAGGGATCTTCTTATTAGGGATACTCAGCTCACCAAGATGGATGAGATTTCTGTCAACCCACTCACCGTAAGGCTGTCTTGATGCATAATAGTTTTTACATTCTTCATCCGAAATGATTCTCTTTTCCTTTGTATCCACAAGAAGAATCTTACCGGGCTGAAGCCTTGATTTCTTAACAATATGTTCCGGCTCAATATCAAGAACACCGACCTCAGATGACAGGATAAGTCTGTTATCATCAGTAATGTAGTATCTTGAAGGTCTGAGACCGTTTCTGTCCAGAGTAGCACCTAAAATATCACCATCGCTGAAAAGAATAGCAGCAGGGCCATCCCAGGGTTCCATCATTGTTGCGTAGTAGTGATAGAAATCCTTTTTCTTTTCATCCATGAAATGATTGTGCTTCCAGGGTTCAGGTATTGTGATCATCGCAGCAAGCGGAAGATCAATACCGTTCATATACATGAACTCCAGTGTGTTATCCAGCATTGCTGAATCAGAGCCTGTCTTATTTACAACAGGGAAAATCTTATCTATATCCCCGTCCTTCATGATAGGAGAAATGATAGTCTCTTCTCTGGCAAGCATTCTGTCGATGTTACCACGAATGGTATTGATCTCGCCGTTATGTGCGATCATCCTGTACGGATGAGCCCTTTCCCAGCTGGGTGTTGTATTTGTTGAAAATCTTGAATGAACGATTGCAATGGCTGTCTGGTAATCGCTGCTCTGAAGGTCCTCATAAAACGCTCTGAGCTGCTTTACCAGAAACATGCCTTTATAAACAATGGTTCTGGATGACAAAGACGTTATGTAAGTATCCTCTGAGCTCTGCTCAAACTCTCTTCTACAAACATAAAGCTTTCTGTCAAAATCTATACCTCTCTCTACATCTTCAGGTCTTTCGATAAAACACTGACTGATATAAGGCATGCAGTCTCTTGCCATATCTCCGAGAATCTCGGGATGAACCGGAACGTCTCTCCAACCCAGGAACTTAAGTCCGCTCTTTTCACAAATGACCTCAAACATTCTTTTTGCAAAGGTTCTTTTAAGCTCATTCTGAGGGAAGAAGAACATTCCTATACCATAATCTCTGGCATCCTTAAGCTCTATCCCGCAGCTTTTTACAGCCTTTTTGAAAAACTTATGAGATATCTGAAGAAGGATACCTACGCCGTCACCGACTTTACCGCTTGAATCCTTACCTGCGCGATGCTCCAGTTTTTCAACAATGGTAAGGGCATCATCAAGGGCTTTCACGTCGGCATGTCCGTCTATATTTACCACCGCACCGATTCCACAGGCATCACGCTCTATGAAATCGTTGTATAACATCTTTGTCATCTTTAATAATCTCCCATTTGCTTTTCCTTCTTATTCAGAGAAAAGAAGATCTGAATAAACAGGGAAAGGCCAGTACTGCTCATCTACAAGCAGTTCAAGTGCATCTGCAGACTCTCTTGCCTGCTTCATGTCTTCAATTATTGTCTTGTGATAGTATGCCAGTGCCTTCCAGGGATCTTCAGGAACCTTGCCCATATCCTTTGAAAGCTTCTGACACTGCTTCATAAGTGCATCTGTGAGTACTGCAACTTCCTTGGATGTATCTGTCTCATAAGCTGTTACGCAGCCTGCTGCTTTTAATGTTGCCATTCTGTCACAGAGATCTGCTGCATAAGAGGAAACTGCAGGAAGAATCTGTCTTCTGATCATATCCAGCATTGTGTTTGCCTCGATAGCGATCTTTGCATTGTATGTATCAGCATGGATAAGAGCTCTTGCTTCAAGCTCGCCTGCTGTATAAACGCCGTTTCCAACATAGAGGTCAACAGCCTTCTTATCAGCATAGTGAGGAAGTGCATCTGCTGTGGAAATGAGATTTGAAAGTCCTCTCTTTGTTGCTTCCTTAACCCATGAGCTGTCATAACCGTTTCCGTTGAATATAATTCTCTGATGCTCTGTAAAGGTCTTCTTGATCAGCTTCTGAAGATCTGCGTTGAAGTTCTTGGACTTTTCAAGCTTATCTGCAAACTCCTTAAGCTCCTGAGCCATAATTGTGTTCAGTGCAATGTTAGGTCCTGAAATTGACTGAGCTGAACCAAGCATACGGAACTCAAATTTATTACCGGTAAATGCCATAGGTGATGTTCTGTTTCTGTCAGTGTTATCCTGAGGAATAGAAGGAAGAACATCAATGCCGATCTCTATCTTTTTCTTAGCGCCATCCTTATAAGGTGTGCCCTTGATGATTGACTCAACAACTGCCTCAAGCTCATCTCCAAGGAAAATTGAAATGATTGCCGGCGGTGCCTCCTGTGCTCCAAGTCTGTGATCGTTTCCTGCAGAAGCAACTGTGCAGCGAAGAGTATCCTGATACTCATCAACACCTTTTACAAATGCAGCAAGGAAAAGAAGGAACTGGGCGTTCTGGCTGGGTGTGCTGCCGGGCTTCAACAGGTTTTTACCTGTATCTGTTCCGATTGACCAGTTGTCATGCTTACCTGATCCGTTTACACCTGCGAAAGGCTTCTCATGAAGGAGACATACAAAACCGTGCTTGTCAGCAACCTTCTTCATGATATCCATTGCGATCTGGTTGGAATCTGAAGCTGTATTTGCATCTGAATAAACAGGTGCCATCTCATGCTGTGCAGGAGCAACTTCGTTATGCTTTGTCTTTGAAAGGACACCAAGCTTCCAAAGCTCGTTATCAAGATCTTCCATGTATGCTGCAACTCTGGGCTTGATTGCTCCGAAGTAGTGATCTTCAAGTTCCTGTCCCTTGGGAGGCTTGTTACCGAAAAGTGTTCTGCCTGTCATGATAAGGTCTTCACGCTCTTTATAAAGCTTCTTATCAACAAGGAAGTACTCCTGCTCAGGTCCGCACTGTGCTGTAACGCGCTTGGTCTCTGTATCTCCGAAAAGTCTGAGAATTCTTATTGACTGTTTGCTTACTGCATCCATTGAACGAAGAAGAGGTGTCTTCTTATCAAGAGCTTCTCCTGAATATGAAAGGAAAATTGTAGGAATATAAAGTGAATTATCCTTAACAAAAGCAAATGATGTGGGATCCCATGCGGTATAACCTCTTGCCTCGAATGTAGCTCTAAGTCCACCTGAAGGGAATGAAGAAGCATCAGGCTCACCTCTTACAAGTTCTTTTCCTGAGAAATCCATGGCAATCTTGCCACCGCCTACCGGATCAATAAAGCTGTCGTGCTTTTCTGCAGTAACTCCGGTCATAGGCTGGAACCAGTGTGTATAATGTGTTGCGCCTTTTTCGATAGCCCACTGCTTCATTGACTCTGCAATCTCATTTGCTGTTGCAAGTTCAAGCGGTGATCCATCTGTAATACATCTTTTCCACGCTTTAAATGAAGCGCTGGAGAGCCTTTCTTTCATGGTCTCCTCATTGAAAACATAACTTCCGAAAAGTTCCGGTAAATGTGTAGCCTGTTCTTTCATAGTGCTCCTCCTTATTTATTGTATATTCAAGAAATTCTTCTTAATCTTGCATCTTCACTTGTTTCATCCAATGTACTTCCGGATTCTCCGTAGTTAGACAAAACTCTTGCGGAAGGATCGTTAACATCGCATCCCTCCCATTCTTTGTTAGGCATCCAGAAGTCTTTTATCATCTCTGCCTGTCCGGGATAGAAACTCTCAAACAGCTCTCTGTACAAGAGGCTTTCCTTTGTGAAAGGCTGGCAGTATGTGTACTTCTTTCTGAGTTCTTCGAATTCCTCGTCGGAATACATTTCCTCAGCATATGCTTTAAGATCATCCACCATGCTGTGTCCTACAGCATCTGAGAACGCTGCTTTCTGTCTCCATAAAATGTTATCCGGAAGCAGGTCATCCTTTTCAAAAGCATGTCTGAGCAGGTATTTGCCCATGTTGTATTTATTAAGTTTTATCTCCGGATCGATGCTCATTACATATTTGACAAAAGATACATCTCCGAAAGGAACTCTCGCCTCAAGGCTGTTTGCACTTATGCATCTGTCAGCTCTGAGCACATCATACATATAAAGCTCATCAACTCTCTTTTTGGCTTCCTTCTGGAAGGCCTCTGCATCAGGTGCAAAATCTGTATATTTATATCCGAAAAGCTCATCTGAAATCTCACCTGTCATAAGAGCTCTTACATCGGTATTCTCGTGGATCCACTTGCAGCAGAGGTACATTCCCATGCTTGCTCTTATTGTGGTTATATCCCAGGTTCCGAGAAGTTTTATTACATTCGGAAGTTCTTCGATTACCTGTTCTCTTGTCATGAACACTTCTGTATGTTCAGCTCCGATAAAATCAGCAACTTCCTTGGCATACTTTAAGTCGATGGCATCCTTTTCCATTCCGATTGCAAATGTTCTGATGCTCTTTTTTCCGACTGAACTCTCATCAAGTAATCTCTGGCTTATTGCACACACAAGACTTGAATCAAGGCCTCCTGATAAGAGGAATCCAAGAGGTGCATCTGCATCCAGTCTGTCCTCTACTGACTTAACGAATCTGTCATGTATTTCCCTGCAGGCTTTTTCAACATCTGATGTGCTGTATTTTTCAACATCTGTCAGATTTTCAAATCTTGTGAAAGTGCCGTTCTCGTAATAATGTCCGGGAGGGAAAGGCTTGATTCTTTCACACAGTCCTTCAAGGTTGCAGGCCTCTGAAGCAAACATTATTGCACCGTCTTTGCCATATCCGTAAAAGAGAGGTCTTATTCCCATTGGATCTCTTCCGGCGATCAGTGCTTTCTTCTCACTGTCGTAGATGATGCAGGCAAATTCACTTCCAAGCATCTTCCACATGCTGTGTCCGTACTCTTTGTACAGGGGAAGGATAACTTCGCAATCAGATTCGCTCTGGAAGCTGTAACCTTTTCTTTCAAGGTCCTTCTTGATCTTCCTGAAACCGTATATCTCACCGTTGCATACCACCTTGCTGTCACCCATTTCAAAGGGCTGCATGCCTTCGGGATGAAGTCCCATGATGGCAAGTCTGTGGAATCCCAGGTATCCGATACCTGTTTCAACAAGCTTTGACATATCCGGACCTCTCGGAATTGTTCTGTCAAAGTATGTCCTCAGTTCCTTCTCTTCAATTGTTTTAGATGTTGTTCCAAGTATTGAACACATAGATCCTATCTCCTGACTTTCTTGAACATGAAAAAGGGCGCTGGTGGAAAATTCTCAGATTAACTGATAAATCCTCCATCAACGCCCTCGTTGACATTTCATGATTTTTGAATACGTGTATACATTTTTTATGTTTCACATTTTATTTCCGACTGCAACATCTTGTCAATAATTTATTTTAGTAAATTTTATTACGCTAAATCGTTAAATTCCACAGCTTTTAATTCTGTCTATTGCCTTGACCGTATTTTCCTTTGAGCCGAATCCGGTCAGTCTGAAATAGTGCTCACCACCGGGGCCAAAGCCTGATCCGGGTGTGCCCACCACGTTTGCCCTATCAAGAAGTACGTCAAAGAATTCCCAGCTTGTGATTCCATTGGGAGTCTTAAGCCAGATGTAAGGCGCATTTTTACCACCGGATACTTCATATCCGGCCTCTTTCAGCCCATCGTGAATATATCTGGCATTCCACATATAGTAGCTGATCTGCTCTTTTACCTGAGCCTTGCCTTCTTCGGTATAGATAGCTTCTCCGGCTCTCTGAATGATATAAGGGGCACCATTGTACTTTGTACCATGTCTTCTTGCCCAAAGCGGCCAGAGCTTCTCTCCATCGGTCTCAAGTTCCTTGGGTATTACAGTAAAACCAAGTCTCAAACCGGTAAATCCGGCTGTCTTGGAAAATGATCTGAATTCTATCGCACAGTTTCTTGCACCGTCACACTCATAGATGCTGTGCGGAATATTTTCCTCTGAAATATATGCCTCGTATGCGGCATCATAAAGAATTATTGATCCATGCTCATTCGCATAATCAACAAACTTCTGAAGCTTCTCCTTTGAAATAACCGCACCTGTGGGATTATTGGGGAAGCACAGATAAATAAGATCAGGCACTTCATCAGGAAGTTCAGGCGCAAAGCCATTCTCCTCTTTACAGGGCATGTAGATTACTCCCTTATATCTGTCAGCCTGAGGATCAAATTCACCGGTTCTGCCGGCCATGACGTTGGAATCCACATAAACAGGATAAACCGGATCGCATACTGCAATAACATTATCCTGTCCGAATATCTCCTGGATGTTTCCACAGTCACATTTTGCGCCATCAGAAACAAAAATCTCATCGGGAGCAATGTCACATCCCCTTGATGCATAATCATTATCTGCGATGGCTTTTCTCAGAAACTCATATCCAAGGTCAGGGGCATATCCTCTGAAGGTGTCCTCATTTGCCATCTCTTCAACTGCCTTATTTAAAGCATTTATTACAGCAGGAGCTATCGGTCTTGTGACATCTCCGATACCCAGTCTTATTATCTCTGCCTCCGGATGATCCTTCTGGTACTGGGCTACTTTCTGTCCTATTCTTGAAAACAGATAGCTTCCCGGAAGCTTTAGATAATTTCTGTTAACCTTTGCCATGAATTCCTCCAAATAATAAAATTGATGAAAAAAGCGCCTAAAAATTCCTGTGAATTCTTAGACGCCATTGTCTTCGTTGGGTAAGATAGTAACCCATGTGAATAACAATGTCAATAGTTTATATAACATTGATTTATTTAAATGAGTTCCATGCTCTTAAGTCTGCTATATACCGCACCTGCAAATGCATCATGTCCAACCTCGTCAAGATGTTCGTCATCTATAATACTGGGATCTGCAAAATCTGAGGCTGCCATAAAAGCGATTCCTCTGTCGGAAGCGATATTACCAAATACCTCCTTAAGCTGGGTGCTCCTTTTGATTGAATCCTTATCAAACTCCGGATCCTTGTCCGGTCTCCAGACATCCTGTCCCAAATGAATAGGCGAAACCAGAAGAATATTCTTAGGATCAAGGTACTCCTCAAAAACATCAAGGCACCTCTCTATTCCCTTACCTATTGTATAAGCGGAAGCATTATATACTGCCTTGCAATCGTTTGTTCCAAGCATCAGTATGGCACCGGAAATCGGATAATGACTTTCAAGCAAAAAGGATAATGAGCTTATGCTCTTTCTTCCCGGTCTGAGTTCGTCCTCAAAAACAGTTGTTCTTCCGCAAAGTCCATCCTCTACTATTCGCACTCCGTTATCTGATACCTTCTCCTGGAGGATACTTGTCCATCTGACACCCCACGGAAATCTCTCACGCGCATGTGTCCCGGGCACCATCCCCCATGTATTTGAATCTCCAAAAGCAAGAATTTGTCTCATCACAATATCCTCATTCAGTCAAATTGTTTTATCAATCTTTCTGTTTACAGATTATTGCGATGAGACTTTTTTGTAAAATATCTAATACTTATATTCGGTTATCGGACTTTCTTATAATATGACAAAAGCCTGTATTACCGCAGATAAAAGTTCCCTCTGATAATTAAAGACGCTTATTTGATCTCGTCAATTGAACCATCCTTTTTAACTACGATAAGTTTGCAGCCAAGTCCGAATGCTGCAACTGAGCCTGCGATGAGTGCCCAGGGTGCTGTGGCAAGTCCGAGAATACCTCCGACGATACCAACATTCACAGGAACGCTAAGGACAACCTCTTCGTCCTTTCTGATCTGAATTCTGTCAACATTGCCTTCAGCAACAATTGCCTTGAGCTTATCAATGAGTTTTTTGATATCCTCTCCAACCTCAAAGGATTTAGGCTGAAGAAGTTTTACGGCTGCATCCACATCGCCATCTGTCTTGATCAGCGCTTCTTTTGCTTCCTTGTACTCAACTCCTGTAAGCTCCATTACCTTTTCAACTGCTTCAAGTGTGATGTTCATATTCTTTTCCCTCCTAACATTTACTATTTGATGCCTTATCTATTATCTGAACCGGGATTGAAACCTTTGATCTCGCTATCATCTGATCCGGGTTTAAAACCAACAGGCTCTGATGACTCATAAACATCATCTGATGAGTAACTGGGCTCAACCACGTTGTCGTTGTAGCTTCTTTCACTTCCCGGAGCATCATCCATGATGATCGCTGCGATTATGTAAGGCAGAATACCAATTCCTGAAAACATAACAAGAATCACATATACAAGTCTTACAACTGTGGGATCGATGCCAAAGTATTCAGCAATGCCTCCACAAACTCCGCATACTTTTTTATCAGCACTTTTGTATAACTTTTTTTCTCTCATAACCACTTTCCTCACTTCCTCAATTGAAGTTCCTTTTTTGTTTATAAGATGATTATAGCCGCCAATTATCTTTCAATAAATAATATATTCTGCAAATTTCAAATGCTTATTTCTCTTTTTGGTATATATTTCATATATCTTTAGATATCCACTACAGCCTTATCCCCAAGAAGACTTCCTCTGAAATCGTATCCGTATGCAGCACCTGTCTCGCTTAAGAACTGAGACGAAACGTAAAACGGTTTGAGTTCCACGCCAAGCGCATCTGCAATTGTCTGATAGATCTGATTCCAGGTCAGTATCTCATCTCCTGTTATCTGAAAAGCTTCGCCGATGGTTTCCTTACAATACCCATACTGATTGTTCCTGTACCACCAATAAAAAGTGCTCTCATGCTATTAACCTCCTCTGCATTAGCTCGCTTAAATTCTCCAGCGGCAATTATACATTTTACACTATTCCATATTGCAAAATCAAAAAGGCAGACGCCCTGATAAGGTGCCTGCCTCACTATATGTTTTACTCATGAATTCCTTCCAGCCTCATCATGAAAATGGAATATTCATCATTTTGAAAATCAAGATCCGGTGAATTCTCACCACCACCATTTGTACTTCTCTTGATTTCTGCATAGAACTCCTCACCCTGATTTATCATATCCATGACAGACATTTCAAATCCATTCTCAGTCGCAATGGCACAGAAATCAGCTACGGGATTTTTTGAATTCTTAGTATCAATCAGCTTTTTTCTAAGTTCATTATCTGCCTTCGCTTTTTCAAACAATTCGCCAAGTATCTCTGTGATAATCATAATAAATCCTCCCCTTTACCTTGTGTGTTCGCCTACGGTGCCAAAACTTTTTATCTTATCTGCTGTGGTTACTGTACCCAAGCTCCATTTACCTCAATATTTCATCTACTGTGGTTACCGTGCTGAAGCTTCCTTTATTGCGAGAAATTATTTCCTTCATTTTCTGCAATTCAAAGTAACTCACATAGCATATAAGCGTCTTATTCTCTCCTGCAATCATGCCATAAGAATTCATCAGTGTACAGGTTTTATTCAGTTCCTCTTTTATCTCCCTGATTATATTATCAGGATCCTTGGTGATAATTGTAACCTGCTTGATAGCATCGAAATGATCCGTAACGTTTGTAATAACTGATGTCGCCACTACATATACAAGAAGACTTAATAGTGCAGCATTCTGATTTATCACCAGAAATGCCACAATGTATACGCATGCATTAAAGGCAAGCAGTATATATGTAAGACTGTGGTTCTTTCCCGTTTTTTCAGCAAGGTAATCAACAATAATATTCGCAAGTATCTCGGAACCATCAATACATCCACCTACTCTCAAAATCAGAGCCAGTCCAAGTCCGAGGATTGCCCCTCCAAAGGCCACCGCCAGGAAATGTTCAGTATTAAGTTCAAACGGAATTACCTTAAACACCTCAAGTCCCACAGTGTACACCGCAGCACCAAGCAATGATTTAAATCCAAAGGTTCTTCCAAGCATCCTTGCCCCCATGATCCAGAACGGCAAAAACGTGAACAGAACACATAACGAAAGATTAAAACCTGTCAGTTTACTGATGATGATTGCAATACCTGCTGTTCCGTAATCAATCGCATCATTTGGTATGAGAATACAAATTACTGAAAAACTTGCAAGCAGCGCTCCGACTATAATGATCAGATACTCCATAATGTCGTCAAATTTCTTATTCATAAGGATTCTCCGGTGATTTTTTAATTTGTGATGATTTCAATAACTTCATCTGATTTCTACTATATCCCAGAAGAAATGAAAATTCCATATTCCGATGAGATTATGGTGTGTTGATTGGGGTGGATTTGTTGTTTTGTGGACGTATTTTGGTTTATTGCTAAAAACTGCCTCCCTATATGTAAATCCCGACATGTCGAAAACAATTCATACTATTGATAAACCAAACCCAATCACGAAAACTTTATTTCAGATACATTAAGCAATCCCAAGAAACTATTTAGAATTTAAAAATTAACTCTTGCATAAATTTTGCATCTATGTTATTTTAATCGAGCACGTAATCAACGTGCCATGTGGAAGTTCGCTCCACAAGTATTACCCACTTTTTTTGTTTGGATATACACGGATTCTGTCTTTTTTCTATATGTGTTCTTATCACATCAAAACCACTTTTTCTTATTTTTCTTTTTATCTTTTATGAATCCGTGTTTTTTCCCTATTTTTGAAAGGAAATCTGATTATGCTATCCGTAAACGCTGTCGCGATCGTGAAGACTTCTATAGAGAGAAGGCTTATACCAAAGCTAAAGCAAAAGAACAGGCTGATCAGATTGCTGCGAAAGATTCCACCATTAAAGAACAAGATGCAACCATAAAAAAGCAGGCTGACGAAATCAATTCTTTAAAGAAGCTTCTTAAGCAACACAACATTGAAGTGTAGTTGTTTGCTTTTTGGGCACATAATTTGAAAAAATGTAATAGTTTTAGACTGTTTTTTCCGGACTTTATCCGGATTTCGGAATAAAACAAGACACTTCCGAAAAAATGTAATAATATTTCTTTAAATATCTATTACATAATTTTCAGAAGTGTCTTTTATTTTCAAATCATGTATTTGCAACCTGTTTTTGAACCTGACCAATAATATTCAGGCGACAGATCACTCTATCACTTTGTGACAGCTTCGCCGTTCACATAAAGTGTATATCCGTTGGTAACAACGTTTGAAACATCTCCATCAAATGAAGTAACGTAAGTGTCAGCAGTAAGAGTCCAGGTACTGTTTGAATCAAGAGTTACTGCGACTTCTCCGACTTCAGTTGATACTGACTCACCCTTGGCGTTTTCGATTTCACCGTTGATAGTTCCGGTGAATGAAGAGCCGTTAGTCAGGTTCAATGTAAGTTGTGAATCACTGCCTACAAGTATTGTTCCTTCAAGCTCCTGTCCTGATGTGTTGAGTGTTGCAATGTTTGAATCACCATTCCAGCCATCTGCACATACGGATAAAAGAATGTTGTCGGAATCCTCATTGACGATCTTAACGCCGTCAAGGTTAATAACTGCATTGGTATTTGTCACATGGAAAACATGACCATTCTTGCTGGTGAGGGTACCACCTGTCATGCTGAATGTGGAAGTACCGCTGTCAGCATCACC
>CAMVLM010000060.1 GCA_947168335.1 uncultured Butyrivibrio sp.
AATAATTATAAAAAAATCTCTAAAACCTATTGACTACTAATAGTTTGTCACCTCTGTACTGAGTTCCTGCCAGCATTCCGCCAAGATCAAGAGCAAAAACTCTTGCTCCCTTTATGGCATCTGGTACATCTCCTTTGCGAAGCAGTTCAACCAGTCCGTATGTTATCGCAGTTTTGCCGACTCCCGGCTCACCTATGTGAAGTGGATTGTTTTTATCTTTTCTGCACAGAATCTGAATTGTACGTTCTATCTCTTCCTCCCTGCCTATAAGAGGATTAACATTCTCAAGGGTGTCATTCAGGCAAGGCGCAAATATCCTGAGATTACCGGTATCCTCAGGCATCCCTGTTTTTATTGTGGAAAAGCCTCCGATGTCTTCTGCATTTTCATCCTCTATATATGAAAGTTCCTGCAAAAGATCGGGTTCATTCATCCCATCCTGTTCCATGTAGTAGACTGCATAGCTGTTATCCAGATTCCAGATTGCATGGATCAGGTGCCTTATGTGAATTTCATTGCACCCGCTGCCCAAAGCGCTCTGTCCGGCAAAGCTTATCATCTGCTGTGTTGAAAGTGATAGCTCCGCATCTTTTTCTTCTACTTTGTCTATGTATTTTTCCATATAGGCCTTGAGATTCTGGCTGAGTGTGGCTATATCACCGCCACATGTCTCATAGGCTTCTGCAAAATAAGAATCATCCAGTATCATAAGCAGCACTGTTTCGGGAGTTATGAATTCGTAATGATTTGATGTTGCAAATTCAATAGCCTTTTGTATAGCCTGCATTGCATCCTTTGATAAATTCATGTGTTACGCCTCCTCTACACTCATTCGAAAAGGGAATCCTGACTGTTTTGCCCTGTGCAATGCGTTATTAACTCTGGTGACTGCGATATCATAAGGATATTTTCCAACTACCGCCTGCCCTTTTTTATGCACATTAAGCATGATAGACTGCGCTGTGACTTCATCCTTATGGAAAATCTCAACCAGTATCTCCACCACAAACTCCATGGTGGTAAAGTCATCGTTAAACATGATGACATTAAACTGCCTGGGCTCCTTTATCATGTTTTTGGTTCGTTCCTTCGACTGTCCCTGTGTTGCCATAATATATCTCCATTTCTTTATTGAAATGAGTTTTTCAATTATCTCAGACCGGTGTTTTTAATTCACCTATGTATGTAATTATAAATGTTATCCGGGTTGTAGTGAAGCGGTTGAAAAAATCGTGTTTCGTCTTCCCCTGCATAATCTTAAGTCATAAAATAGTTCTATAGCAGACGGTAAAAATATTTATTTCTTACTACATAAAGCTTTCAGGAGCTGTTAATCCCTGCGGAAAACTCACCGATACCTGGGCAATGAATTATATGGACTATCCGGGCAGCGCCAGTTTCAGCCACAATAACGGAAATGTCATAGAAGAAAAATATGAGGAATCTATATAATGAACCGGTATCAAACACTTGAAAACCGCATCTTCGGTAAGGAATTCCTGCGCCCTGAAGGTGAAGATCACTATCTGTTCTGCACAGCAATTCCTGTGGGAACTCTTCTTGCGCAGACTTAGATAAACAGTGTTCATACCGCAAACAGCTATGATCTCTGCACAACTGAAGCCCGAAAAGAATGGGGATTTAGCGTTATTATCATGACTGACTGGCTGACCACAAACAAAAACGGAGGCTCTGCTGCAACCAAATGCATAGAAGCCGGAAATGATCTGATAATGCCCGGAAACCAGTCCGACATAAATGAGATCATGGATGCCCTCGATCAGAAAAAAGATCTTTCCCTGTCAGAAACTGCACTCGACGATTGCTGCAGACGAATGCTGTCAATGATTCTTCAATTGACCGTGAAAGGGCAATAACAAAAATCCACGCTGATTGCCTGCTCACCTTTCGAAAAGCTTTATCAGCGTTTCCTTCCAGGAGGGAGAATAGGGATGCTCTCTCATTGGAAGATTGAATTTTGTCGAACCTATGAGGACCGATGTAGGATGGGTGAATTCCATAAAGCCCCATTTTCCATGGTATGCACCCATTCCGGAATGTCCGACGCCATTAAAAGGAACTCCCTTTACCATCATGTGCAGACATACTTCATTTATGCAGCCTCCGCCAAGCTCAAGGGCTGTGGAAGTGAGATTTTTAGCTGCTGCCTCCAGTACATGCGAACCGACCCGGGGAGAACCCGTGTAAAATATCTTGTCGAATCTCTGCGCCAGACACATATCAGCAACATCATGACCTCCATCTATAACAGAGACATATCTCTCAGGAAAAATCTCCGAGAGCATAGTCTTTAACAGTCTTGTGCTTGCAGCAGACTTGGAGCTTGCCTTGATTACCGCTGTATTTCCGCCTGCTATACTTGCCGTCAGAACTCCCAGCGAGAGTATAAACGGAAAATTAAACGGGCTTATGATAAGGGATACTCCGTACGGTGTCTTGTAAACCTTTGTAATAACGCTGGGGAAACAATGTATTCCGCTAAAATGAGTCTCAGGTTTTGCCCATTTTCTGATGCCGCTTATTGTCTCATTTATCTCAAGGATAACGCTTCCAATATCACAAAAATATGCTTCAAGCGGCGCTCTCCCCAGATCTTCTTTTAGCGCATCATCAATCTCTTTTTCATGATCTGTTATCATTTTCTTGAGTCTTTTAAGCTGTCTTATGCGAAACTCCAAATCCAGTGTCTTACCGGATCTGAAAAATTCTCTTTGTTTTTCAACTATATGTTTAATATCTGATTCAGTATACATAGACACCTCCACCGAAACCATAGTTAATGTTCGCATCAGCAGGCAATGCAATCATATATTGCTATTTAATTGTACCACATACATTTCGCCCTTTTGATTTTTAGTGATAAAATTATTTATAAGAAACATCATGGATTTACAAGTTTGAGGGGGATTTATGAGTAGAAATCACGAAGTGACGACACCGCATTTACTACTTGGATCTGACGGCGAGCTGGCTGAACCCGGCTGGTCAAGACGTCTCATCCAAAAATACGACAGATCAATGATCAAGGCACCTAAATGGAGAATCAAGGAATGGGACTATTATCTTGTCCTTTCAGACTCCTTCGCAGGTGCATTCACCATCTCCGACGACGGATATATAGGCCTTCAGTCTGTTTCTCTTCTTGAGTTTGGTGACTCTCCCAGAGAACACACAGAAACAGTGCTTAACGCTTTTCCCATGGGTAAGCTTGCTCTTCCGTCATCATCCGAAAGTGGCATAACCATTTATGAGGATAAAAGACTCCGGATGAAGTTTGAAGCAGCTGATGGAAAAAGGCATATAACCTGCCATTTTGAAGACTTTTATAAGGGAAAGCCCTTTGATTGTGACATTACTCTGGAACAGCCGCCCATGGATTCCATGGTCATAGCCACACCCTGGGACAAAAAGCATGCCTTTTATTACAACCAGAAGATCAACACCATGAGAGCCTCGGGCTTTATGGAATACGACGGGAAAAGATATGAATTCAACCCCGAAACAGATTTCGGAACTCTTGACTGGGGACGTGGTGTCTGGACCTATGACAACACCTGGCACTGGGGATCTGGAAATACCGACATAGGTGGCAACACCTTCGGTTTTAATATAGGCTACGGCTTTGGAAACACCAGTGCAGCCACAGAAAATGTTCTTTTCTACAACGGAAAAGTCCACAAGCTTGATGATATTGAATTTCACATCCCCTCCGGCAGTTACATGGATCCCTGGAAATTCACTTCTTCAGACGGCAGATTTGAAATGGACTTTGTTCCTGTTTTGGACAGAGCTGCCTGCCTTGACTACAAGCTGATAGTTTCAGACCAGCATCAGGTTTTTGGAAGAATGAGCGGAAAAGCCATTCTCGATGACGGAACCGAAATCAACGTTAAAGACATGATGTGCTTTGCAGAAAAAGTACATAATAAGTATTAAAAAAGAAGGTGTCAAAAGCGAATTTTGACACCTTCTTTCTGATAAACCTGTTTTTATGCCATAAGCATTCTGAACATCTCAATAACCTGTTCTTTAGTTGCCTCTCTCGGGTTGCCGGGATAGCATGCATCGTTAAGTGCGTCTGTTGCAAGAACATCCAGATCTTCTTCCTTGATCTTGTCGAGAGTTGTAGGAATTCCTACATCAGCAGAAAGCTTCTTAACAGCTTCAATAGCTGCATCGCGGTATTCTTCCTGTGACATGTCATCTACACCCTTAACGCCCATAGCTCTAGCTACTTCACGAAGTCTCTCACCTGTGTATTCACGGTTGAATTCCATGGAGATCGGAAGGAACATAGCACATGCTACACCATGAGGAGTATCATAATGAGCTGAAAGTGTATGTGCCATAGCATGGTCGATACCAAGACCTACGTTTGAGAAGCCCATTCCGGCAATATACTGTCCAAGAGCCATGCCCTCACGACCTGACTTCTTATTCTCAACAGCATCTCTGAGGTTTTCGGAAATAAGACGGATAGCTTCCAGATGGAACATATCTGTCATCTCCCATGCAGCTTTGGTTGTGTAACCTTCTATTGCATGTGTAAGAGCATCCATACCGGTTGCTGCTGTAAGTCCCTTAGGCATGGAAGCCATCATTTCAGGATCTACAACTGCCACGATAGGCATATCATGTGTATCTACACACACGAACTTTCTCTCTTTTTCAACGTCTGTGATAACATAGTTGATAGTAACCTCTGCAGCGGTACCTGCTGTTGTGGGAACAGCGATGATCGGTACGCAGGGATTCTTTGTAGGTGCCACACCCTCAAGTGAACGAACGTCAGCAAACTCAGGATTTGTGATTATGATACCGATTGCCTTTGATGTGTCCATTGAAGAACCGCCACCGATAGCAACGATACAATCTGCTCCTGACTTTTTGAAAGCTTCTACACCATTCTTTACATTTTCAATTGTGGGATTTGGCTTGATATCTGAATATATTTCATAAGGAATCTTTGCAGCATCAAGAAGATCTGTAACCTTTCCTGTAACCCCAAATTTGATAAGATCGGGATCTGAAGCTACAAAAGCCTTCTTAAAGCCATGTGCATTGATCTCATTAACGATTTCGTTGATTGCCCCCGCACCATGATATGATGTCTGATTAAGTGAAATTCTGTTTGCCATTCTAACCTCCTTCTATTGTGTTAAATTGTTAACACTCATAAAAGGATTTTAGCATTTAGGCAGAACAGATATAAGTTACAGATTAGTCATTTTGTAACAGTCCGATATGCTGGTAAAGTTTAGTCAAAGGCGCCGGCATAGCATCGATCATAAGATCCGCAAGCTCATTTTCAGACTCATTCATTCCTCCAAGAAGCCATTGCACTGTCATGTAAATTGAAGCCTGACAATACATCTCCAAAAGCTTTCTGGTCTTATGATCCGGCAAATGCCCGGTCTTTTCCCGGATTAGTCTGCAGTAAAACTCAAATATCATGTAAAAATCATGATCCTTAAGGTTATTCTGATCGTCACTTTTAAAGCCTGCTGTAAAAAACAGTCTTTCCTGTCTGATGTATTTGAATTTCTTTATAAGACCTTCCCGGATGGTTTCACCTTTTCCCATTTCATTGAAAGACTGTTCAAGAAGTCTGTCAAAATACCAGTTTATCAGGTCGTATTTATCTATAAAATTCCGGTAAAAGCTCTGCCTTGAAACTCCGCATTCAGACGTAATCTGCTTGATGGTTATACTCTCAACAGGTGTGGTCTTCATGCACTTTTTCATGGCTTCTGCGAGTTTGTATTTTATATCTTCCTTCATAGGTAAATAATCTGCTTCCTTTGTATTGCTCTTATTTTCAAAGTTTTGCCATATCTATTATATCATCAATGGAACATTAAGCAGTTATTTCGTTACAATTCAGATGGCAGCTTTGGCTGACGACTGAATTGTAACATTATTTCAGCAGCATATTGGGAAGCATACCCTTAAATTCCTTAAAACCTACCGGATGAGCATAGTAATAACCCTGGCAGTCATCAATCGGATAATCATCAAGCCTGCTGGCTGTCTCTGCATCACCCACGCCTGTGGCACAGATTTTCATATTCATGTTATATGCAAAACCCGTGATGGCATTGGTCATATGTCGTGACAGCGGGCTCTTGCTTAAGTTCTCTGTTATCTCAGGCCCAAGCTTTATGATATCTATGGGAAGCGAGGTTGCAAGGTCAAGTGTCGAGAAATCTCTCACATCAAGTCCTATTCTGATGCCTGACGATTTAAGGAAAATTACCTGGCTTAAGAGATAATCAAAATTGATATCCCTTGTAATATTTGTAAGCTCGATACATAAAGCTTTTCCCGGATATCTGTTACCGCGAAGAAGCTCCATTATAGTAGTTCTGAATTCGCTTCGCTCAAGCTGCATGTATGCAAGGTTCAGACTCAGATAAAAGTCCGGATGCTCCTTCAATATTTCCAGGCCGTCCTTCATAGCCCTGTCAATTACCCATGTTCCAAGTGAATAAAAGGTCTCATCCTGCTCAAGCCATGGAATAAACTCACTGGGGGATACATCTCCAAAAGGCTCTCTGTTCCAGCGAAGAAGCACCTCTGCTCCTTCCGGTTTTCCGGTCTGTCTTGAAATTATAGGCTGATAATTCAGGTAAAAGCCCTTGCAGTGATCGAGGACGCTCTCTCTCACCGCGGAAACGAGATCTATGGTGCTGTTGTTCTCATCAACTTCGTTATTGTGGAAAATAATTAGATTGCCGTGCTTTCTGTTTTTGGAATGATCCAGTGCGTACTTGGCGCTGGTATAAACAGCATGCACATCAACATCTGAATCATCAACGGTAATCACACCGCCGCACAATTCCATTGATACCCTGCTGTTTCCTGCCTTGAAGCTCTGTCTCACGTACTGCCTCATGTTCTGATAAAGCTCTTTAACTTCATCAAGTGTCATCTTGCTGGTGCAGACTCCGAGTATTGTGCCATCGCCCCTGTATACGTGACCCTTACCTCCGACTTCCATTGTGAGGTACTCCGCCATTGATTTTAAAACCCGGTTTCCAAACATGTAACCATATAGTTTGTTTAGATCGCTAAAACCAATTACATTGAGAAGAAGCAGAATATAATCCTGCTGGTAAACCTGAAGATTATGCATGTAATTGAGCATCTCATAATGGTTGTTCAGACCGCTGATGGGATCTGTAGAATCGATGATACCCCTGTTTGTAAGGGAGCATGCGTAAAAAGCCGCCTTACCAGAATAATCTTTGATGATGACACCTTTACATGAGCATGCCACATACTCACCGTTTTTATTGCGTGCACGATATTCAAAGCTGGGATTTACCCTCTCTCCGGAAAATGCAACCTGAAGATGCTCTCTGTATGAATCTCTGTCCTCGGGATGAATATGAGCTTCCCAGACCTGACCGGCCTTATAGACAAACTCCCCCGGAAGCCCGAAATATTTAACTGCATTTTCAGACCATCTGGCAATGTTTTTCTCAATGTCATAGACATAGACATATCTGCTTTTGGAAGTCACTGCAAATGTGTCATATATTTTACTGATAGTATCGTAACTGCCCTGATGTTCCGCCATACCATTTCCTCCCCAATTTCATCTCCCCCTATTATCAGATCATTTCATATGGTATACTGATAAAAAATTATTGCATTTTTAAAATATACAACTATATTTTAATACAAAGCGAGGGATAATCAATGAGTAAAATAGCTAATGCAGCACAAAATGAAGCTTCTATCATGGCTAAAGGCGAGCTTCAGTACAAAGAATACACCAGACTTGGCTTTTTCGGAATAAAGTGGCCTTTTAAACACTTCGAAATATACAACAATGTTCTGACAATAGTTTCAGGTTTTCTCAGCATAAAAGAAGACGACTGCTTTATGTATAAGATCAGTGACGTAGAGCTCACAATGAGCCTCTCCCAGCGTATTTTTGGTCTCGCAACCATCACATGCTTCACTTCTGATGTTACAGACAAGACCATTGTTATGAAAAATATCAAGCACGGAAGAGAGATAAAGGATTTCATCTATCAGGAATCTGAAAGAGCAAGAATGAGAAGAAGAACCGTTAACATGCAGGATATTTCCTACGGTGTTGGAAACCTTGATCTTGACGGAGACGGAGAAATCGACAACTAAAACTGCAAAAGCAGGCATAAAAAGGAGTCAGAGGGCTTACCCACTGACTCCATTTTTTATGAAAGATATTGTTCGTAGATTGCAACCTGATCGTAAATGCAACGCCAGGAGCTCCACGCATTGGCAGATACACAAATGTAATGACCGCCTGAATTGGAAACAGAATAACTGGCAGCGCAGCAACCTGACTGATTAACAAAACCGGTCTTTGCGCAGAGTACCTCGCCGTTTGTCTCCTTATCCTCAATTCTTCTGAGGAACCAGTTTGAAATAGTGATTCCCTCCGGATGCTGTTCTGTAGCACTTGTAGTGTAGGTATGAGCAGAAAGGATCTCTCTTGCAAGATCATTCTCAACTGCTGCCTTAAGGATCATTGCCATATCAGTAAGTGTGCAGTAGTGGTCCTCATCATAAATCCCAACACAGTTTGTAAAGTGTGCAGTATCGGAAAGTCCAAGTTCTTTCAGCTTGTCATTCATCATATCGACAAATGCTTCATGTGAACCGGCAACATACTGGGCAAGGGCTATACCTGCGTCAGCACCTGACGGAAGTATTGTTCCGTACATCAGATCTCTGACAGTCACAACCTCATCCACATCAAATCCCACAATACTGCAGTCATTTGAAAATGAATAATCCGTAACATCCCTTGTAATTGTAAAAGTATCATCCAGATCCGTTACATGCTCAGCAGCCACAAGAATCGTCATGATCTTTGTCATTGATGCAGGTGAAATCCTGGTGTCTGATGCTTTTTTTGCAACAACCTCACCGGTGTCCACATCTATCAAAAGAGCATTTTCACTGATAACATCTTCACTTACAATCTCTTTTGTGCCATCAACATAGCTTACTTCATATCCCGGATTAAAACTTGCCACCTCCGGTGAAAGCTGAGGTTTTTCTTCCTCTTCAGGCTCTTCCTGAACTTCCTCCTTTGGTTCTTCTGCAGTTTCCTCCGGTATGCTCTCCTCAATTGAGGATGCAACGTCGACTGATTCGTCATCACTGTGTCCGATGGTTTTTACCAGAACAAATATAAGTATTCCAAGAAGTACCACTGCTGAAGCAGCTGCTGCAATTACAAGTCCGTAATTTCTTCTCCTTCTTCGCCTCTTCGGCTTTCTCCCAACATAGTAGTTATCAAAATTTCTATAATGCTTATTACCCAAAATCTTTTACCTTGTTGAAAGGAATATCTCCTCTCTCTCCGCATCCTTGTCATCCGGATACGCCTTCCTGTATTTTTCCATTAACGTCTTTGCCTGAGCAAAGTTTCCGGCATATTCGTAGGCCGTGATCTCGTTGAGCATAAGAGCCCTGTTGAACTGGGCATCATCCAGCATAAGTCCGGCATCGAAAGCAGCTACTGCGCCTTCGTAATCTCCCATTTTTATCTGGCAAAGTCCCAGCTGGTTGTAAACATCTGCGTGGTTAGAATCCTCTGCCAGAAAAGTCTTATAGACACTTATGGCATAGTTGTAATCCCCTTGTTTTTCCCCTGTCTGACCAAGCAAAAGCACAACCGGTGCTTTCTGCGCATCGCGCTCGTTACGAGCAAGCTCCAGATATGACTGTGCATCAGCATTGTTCCCAAGATAGTAGGAAATCTGCCCTTTTTCATAATTAGTCATATTAGGATCCGTGTTGTTAAGGCATGCCTCCAGAATGGAAGCTCCCTCCTCCTCATGTCCGTTTGAAGAAAGTGCTTTATAGATCATGATCCTAAGGTCGTAATCCTTGGGCGCAAGACTGATAGCCTTGTTAAAATCAGACATCGCACCATCATGATCATCACCTAATAATTTGGCAACACCTCGCATATACAGCGCATCCTTGTCCTTTTTGCCCCATCGGCAAATATCGAAGCATGCTCGCCGCGAAAATGCAGCCAATACGTTATATCTTCCGAGCTTTATATATGAATCTGCAAGATAGTAATTGGTATCAAAGTCCATTTCTCTGGGAATACCATCGGAATGTGCAAGTGAATTAAGAAGTTCATCCACAGCCTTGTCGTACTCCCCAAGATTCCTGTACAGTATACCTCTCGCCCTGCTAAGAAGGCGTGCATCCTCACCTGCTGCTTCTGCGGCATTAAGACTTTCCTCTGCTTCCTGGTACTCCAGGTTTTCGATATGCAATACCGCCGAATCAACATTGTTATGCTTTTTCATGCTGCCGCAGCCCGATGAAAACGCTACTGCCGAGATTAATAACAGGGTCAAAAGCTTTCTCCTGTTATACATTCATCAGTCCTTTCCAAGATATGCGATAACCTCAACTTCACATAAAACATCCTTGGGAAGCTGTTTAACTGCTACGCAGCTTCTGGCGGGCTTACTTGTAAAATACTTCTCGTAAACTGCGTTGAACGCGCCAAAATCTGACATTTCTGCAAGAAAGCAGCTGGTCTTTACAACATGCTCATAATCTGTTCCTGCTGCCTTAAGAATCTCCCCGATATTTTTGCATACAAGGTCTGCCTGCTGTGATACATCACTGCCCTCAATCTCGCCTGTTGCAGGGTTGATCGGTATCTGTCCTGAAGCATAAAGGAAATCTCCTGCCTTTATAGCCTGTGAATAGGGTCCTATAGCTGCGGGTGCCTTGTCTGTAGCGATTTTCTGCATTTTTCATACCTCCTGTAATAACATAAATTATGTATTTACTGTTTATCCGGGTCGAATTCACAGGTTACGTAATAGCCCCTGTCATTTTCCTCGACCTTGAGAACTACCCCCTTCCTCTCTGCCATTCTCTCGCGGAAAGGATAGTTACCTGACATTGCCAGTGACGGATCAATGGTGTAATAAACATTGCTGGGAAGCTCTCCCTCGGTGACTGTAATCTGATCCCCTTCATGTAAAAGTCCCGGGCGCTCCATTTTAAAAACCATCTGTCTTGCCATTTTTCACTCCGTCAAATCATTTTTGATCATTTTCACATAAGCATGTGTTTTCAAATAATCATACCATAAACTGTAGGATTTTGCCTTTAAATGTATGTTATCAAATGATAAATCCTGTAAAAGATTTCCATTTTCGTCATCTGTTGCTTCGTTCATGTTTATATAAAATACATGCTCATTATCTGCAAGCTGTGAAAGCCCCATATTGCGCTCATTTATGATTTCATTTCTGAAGATTTTGTCATGATCGCTCTTGTCAGCTGTAACATGCATGATGCCCTGAATATATATTATAGCATCCGGCTGCAGCTCTCTGATTCTGTTCACAACACTTCTGTAAGATTCACAGAATGTCTCTGTGGTTCCATTTCCAAGCTCATTAAGGCCAAGCATGATATAAATCTTGCCAAACTGTCTTCTGGTAAGAGCTTCCTCTATTGTAACCATCTCAGTTTGCTGATTCTCTGCATCCGTACTTTCAGCAGTCTCGGCAGGGGCCTCTGCTGCGGCTTCTTCGCCACCTGGATTTTCAGTAACAACAGGAACTTCAACAAATTCCTTTTTGTTAAAATCATAAATCGTCAGAGAAACCTTGGCATAAAACTGTGCAATGTCCATCAGTGGCTGACAGTATTCCGAAAGTCCGACTGTTCTGGAATCTCCGATAAATAAAGCATCTGCAAAATAGTCATCCGAAACTTCAGTCATCACATAGACTTCTTCAGGTTCTTTCGTAGCAGGTGTATCTTCAGGCTTAGAGTCTTCCGTTCCCTGATTATCGCCGGCAGTAGTATCAGAAGAATCCTGTCCGGAAGTATTTGCCTCAGGTAAAACATCGGAAGAACCCTGCTCTGCAGCATTTGCATCATTCGATGATGCCGCATCCCCCGCAGAATCAGCTGATGCCGCACTATCCGAGGCATTTCCGGTGTTTTCATCCGAAGGCTTTTCAGAGTCAGCATTTGCAACTTCTGTTTCAGGCTTTGCCTCATCCACGCTTTCTCCCATGGCTTTCATGAGAAGTAAAGGCTTCTCCCTGTCAAAAATGCGTCTCAAAGACAGCGACATTACAGGCGACTTAGTCACATCATATTCATATTGTCCATAGATGGTATTTCTGGCCATACAGGAATCCACTGTAAGAAGTATCCCCCCTACAGAGATTCCCAGTATCAGAAAATACCTGGAAAATCTTTTCATCTACAGCACCTCAAAAACTCAGATACATAAACGGATTACCTGCTTTTGATGAAACAATGCAGGCACATATCCAAAATATAACAAGAACCAGTAACTTAATAATAAAGTTTTTCCTATGTTTCTTTACAAACTCAAAGATACCGGGAATAAGCAGCACAAGTCCACAGGCAATAAATCTGCCATACATACGCAGAAGCTTGATATAATCCCCATAATTGACAGAAATTCCCTGTCCCGATACCGGGAAGAGCCTTAGCATATAATTGTACAGATCCTCATGATTGTGAATGGCAAAAATCACCCAGGTAATGGGGATAAGCACCAGCACATTAAATCTTCCCACAACCTTCATGAGAATACTGTTTTTTGATAGAATAAACTTCTCAGCAAGTATAAGCAGCAGGAGAATTCCACTCCATAACAGGAAGTTTAATGTAACTCCATGCCAGAGTCCCGTGAGAAGCCATACAAAAAACAGGTTAAAAGCTGTCCTGAAGCTTCCTTTTTTGCTTCCTCCAAGCGGAAAATATACATAATCTCTGAACCATGTTCCAAGTGATACATGCCATTTTCTGTAGAATTCGCTCACGCTTCCTGCAGAATAGGGATGATCAAAGTTGACCACAAAAGGAAAGCCCAGCATAATACCAAGGCCTGCTGCCATCAGTGAATATCCCCAGAAATCATAATACAGATTGAGTGAATAACATACAGCTCCAAGCCATGCCAGAGGTGTTGAAATACTCTCATAGCCTATTGTTCCGATATCATTCCACATCATGGCCAAATAATCGGCTATAAGCACCTTCATTCCAAATCCGATAACAAACCAGAAAATTCCGTCCTCAATCCTTCCAAGATAAATCGGAAGCCTGTCCTTAAAAATCAGGAACATATCCCTTTTACCGGAGATGATATCATTCCTGCTATAGTCCTCAAAACGCATGATCGGTCCAGAGGTCACCTGTGGAAACATGGTAAAATAAGCCACCTGATTCCAAAAATCCGGAACTTTTTTCGTCGTGCTTCTGTAGAGGTCAACCTGAAAAGAAATCATCTTAAAGGTAAAAAAGCTCATTCCAAGAGGCAATATAATTCTTGAATTATAAACTGTCAAAAACTTAAAGGAAGCCAGCGCAAGAAAATCAAATGCTACAATCAGAAAAAGGAACGCTTTTTTGCGTTCCGCAGTTTTGAATGATATAAAGAAATTAGCTAATATACAGGCAATAAAAACGCCTAAACTCCGGATATCTCCGACCGAATAAAATATCAGGCTTCCCACAGCCAGAACAACGGGTCTGAATCTGTAAGGAAAAATATAATATG
The DNA here is from genome assembly GCA_947168335.1 of uncultured Butyrivibrio sp. GTDB lineage: Bacteria > Bacillota > Clostridia > Lachnospirales > Lachnospiraceae > Butyrivibrio. The sequence goes on from CAMVLM010000060.1 coordinate 13,616, forward strand.
CAATCAGAAATACCGGCAAAAATCTAAATATAAATGATAAATCCGAAAAATTAATCATAGTTCCCATTAATCTGAAGCATTATTTATCTCTGCAAGCTTCGTCTCAGCAGATGAAGCACTTCTGGTGTCAGGGAAGTTAGTAATTACCTCATCGTAAATTCCCTTAGCTTTATCTGTTTCACCACTTTCGTAGTAGGAATTGCCCAAATTGTATAAAGCATCAACATTCTCCTTATTATACTGATATGCTTTGGAAAGTGATGCTATTGCAGTCTCGTAATCAGCACTCTTATATGCTTCATAGCCCTTGTCATAGCTTCTCTTTGAAAGCTCTGCACCCACAAGAGTCATGAAACTGTCATAGAGATCTGTAAACTGTGAAGGAACCTCATCTGTCATATCTGTAAGATTAACAGGTTCAAGTGCCTCTTCTATACCATCAATATTAGTGGAATCCTTCAGGTATAATGACACAGCTTCCATAAGATTTGTGCTGGCTGAATTGGATGAATCCGAACCCTCCATTGTTGTTACTTCACTCTTAAGCTTCTCAAGTTCAGCATTAAGAGCCGCAACCTGCTGCTCATATTCACCAATCTTAGCTGATTTGGAATCCGACTCCTCGCTTATATCGGATATCTGTGACTTATAACTTGCATTCATCTGCTGCATTCTGGCAGGCAGAATAAGGAAACAAGCTACAGCAATACCGAGAATAACTCCGAGTACTATTCCCCATATAGAGCCGCTTCTTGTAAATACATTGGTTCTAACAGGCTGAATAATGGTCTCATTATCCCTCTGGTATCTGATTATGTCTCCCTGTGTTTTCTCTGTTGCTTCCGTAGCTTTAACATCCTGAGGAAGCATATTGCTCTCCGCTTCCTTGAGGTATCTTGCAGCCATTACATTGCCGGTATCAAGCTTAAGACTCTTCTCAGCCTCAATCTTGGCCTTGGCGTAATTGCCGTTATTAAGATATAAAAGTGCAAGCAGAAGATGTGCTCTTACAAAGCCGGGGTTCATGGATAAAACTTTCTTAAGCTGAATCACGGCCATATCCAGACTGTCCTGATGACAGTAATTAAGTGCTATATTGTATTTCTTGATCGTCTGGTTGAAGGTTTCAAGCCTTGCCAGATCATTCTGGACCAGATCCATATAATCGTCAGCTGCATTTTCCTCGCTCTTTAAGTTCTTACTGATAACCCACTCACTGAGAGCAGCCACAACTTCACCGGTCTCATAATAGACCAGTCCTAAAAGGTTTCTGGCCTGAATATTTCTTTTATTTAATTTCAAACTCTGGTGCAAAGACTCTATTGCACCTGACATGTTGCGAACCTGTGCTCTCTCAAGTCCCTCATTATAATAGCGATTTGAAAGTCCCATGATTCGCTTATATACTTTCACTTTCGCGCCGCAATTGGGACAATACTCACGGCTCGTAAGCTCTGCTCCACATTGATAACATTTCATAATAAGAAGACAGCCCCCTTAAGCTGTTGATGATACAGATACTCCGGTTTTACTTAAACTTGGGTGATCCGCCTCTTGCTGCAGCCTCCTCAACTCTTGCGTCCTTAATAAGTCCAACAAGAATGTCTGCCATATCATCCAGGTCCTGATTGTAGATGATTTCTTCCGCATCTTCAATCTCCAGACTGGGTCTGAACTTCTTAAGCTCATTTTCAAAATTGATCATTACATATCCCTCATATAATATATGTTTCAGTTACCAGGCATAATTCCAAGTGACTCCCTGACCTGCCCTACAAGGTAAAGCGAACCTGCGGCAAAAACCACATCATCCGCTCCTCTCTCAGTGAGAATGTCCATCAGAGCATCTCTTACACTTCCATAATAGAAGAACTGTACATTACAGGGAGCTTCAAGTCTGTCTGTCTCTGACTGGATTGCAGCCTTAAGCTGCGCTTCCGAGACACTTCGACTTGTCTGCAAAACGGAAATAAATACCCGGTCAAACAATCCTTTTTCAAGTATCTGTCTGATCATCAGATGATACTGTTTGTCTGATACCGCACCAAACAGAAGATATCTGTGGCCTGTACAGGGAACGCTTCCCGCACTTTCAAGGAATGCCTCCATTCCGTCCACATTATGTGCACCATCAACATATATTCCGGGAAGAACAAGTTCCATTCTTCCACCCCATTTAGCCTTACGCAGTCCGAACCTGATGTCGTCCTCTGTTATGGCAACGCCCATATCTATAAGGGCTCTGGAACACATAATCGCAATTGCGGCATTTTCTGTTTGGAATTTTGCTACAGTCTGAACCCTCAGACCGCAATACTTATCATACTTTGACTCGTAGGAAAAATCAATGCAAATATTACCCGCATCATCCGGCTCGGGCTTTATATCAAATGCAAAGGAAGGTTCTACCCTGTAAAACCTGCTTCCAAGCTCTGTCGCTCTTCTCTCTATTACCTCAGTGCTGACATCCCTTCTGTTCAGGAAAACAAGCGGTACATTCTCCCTGATAATACCTGCCTTCTCCGCTGCAATTTCGGATATGGTATTTCCAAGGTACTGCATGTGATCCATGCCAATCTCTGTTATGACATCAAGAACAGGCTCATGAATGCTGTTTGTAGCATCAAGCCTTCCTCCGAGGCCTGTTTCAAGGACCAGATAATCAACTGTATATTTGTCATACAGAAGCATAGCCATAAAAAACAGGAATTCAAAATATGTGGGGAAATAATTCTCCTGATGATATTCCCTGATTCGCAGCATTAATTCTGCAAAAATCTCACAAAAGATATTATCTTCTATGGGCTTACCATTTATACAAAAGCGCTCAGTAAGCTTGATAAGATGAGGCGATGTGAACATTCCAACGGAAAATCCCGCCTGACGAAGTATCTCTGAAAGATAATTGCAGACAGAACCTTTTCCGTTTGTTCCTGCCACATGTATGATCTTCATTTTGCAATCAGGGCTGCCCAAATACTCAAGAAATCTTCTGGTATCAGGCGTTGAATGCTTTTCCGTAAAAGCCGGAATCAGCTCAATAAAGTGCTCGCATTCATAAAAGCCAAGTCTTTCCCCCGCATCAATACGCATCATTATATTTTCGATACGCATGCTAAATTCGTCTTTCATTCCCCGCCTCGCATCACTTTGAGAGTTGTGCAAGTCTCTCCTCAACCTGAGCATATGTCTGCTCGTATTTTCTCTGTTTTTCCTTTTCCTCTTCAATCTTCTCTGCAGGAGCCTTGGAAAGGAATTTCTCGTTCTCAAGCATCTTCCTGGATCTCATAAGCTCACCCTCAAGGCGCTTCTTTTCCTTGGTGAGACGCTCAATCTCTGCAGCAATGTCAACGAGATCTGAGAAAGGAATATAAATTGTATGCTCAGCAAGTACTACAGATACAGCATCCTCAGGAATTCCGCTCTTATCCTTCTGGCATACTGACTCGGATGCACTTGCAAGTGTCTCGAAGAACAGCTTACCTGTACGGAAGATATCAAGTACTTCCTCTTTTTCTGAAACAACATATACAAGAGCCTTGCGTGAAGGAGCAACATTCATCTGTGTACGGATGTTACGGATTCCCCTTACTGTCTCTTTTATTGTCTCAATTGCCTTCTCATCTTCGAGATAATTCCACTCATCCTTGTAAACAGGCCAGTCGGAGATCATGATTGACTCCTCTTCGTCCTGAAGTGTGCAGAAAATCTCTTCTGTAATGAAAGGCATATAAGGATGAAGAAGCTTAAGGCCGTTTATAAGCACTGTCTGAAGTGTCCAGAGTGCTGCCTCATGAGAATTCTTATCATCTGAATTATAGAGACGGGGCTTAACCATCTCGATATACCAGTCACAGAATTCCTCCCAGATAAAGTCGTAAACCTTCTGAACAGCAATACCAAGCTCGTATTTATCCATGTTCTCTGTAACTTCACGGATAGTATTGTTCAGTCTGGAAAGAATCCACTTATCAACAGGCTCAAGGCCTGCAGGTGCAGGCTGATGGATTGCACTCTTTTCGTCCTCGCCCATGTTCATCATGATGAAACGTGATGCATTCCATACCTTGTTTGCAAAGGTACGGCTGTTCTCTACTCTTTCATTGTAGAAACGCATGTCGTTACCAGGAGCATTACCTGTTATAAGAGTAAGTCTAAGTGCATCTGCACCGTAATTCTCAATAATATCAAGAGGATCGATACCGTTTCCAAGGGATTTACTCATCTTTCTGCCCTGGGAATCTCTTACAAGTCCGTGGAACAGAACTGTGTGGAAAGGATAAGTTCCCATGTTCTCATAACTTGAGAAGATCATTCTGATAACCCAGAAGAAGATAATATCGTATCCTGTTACAAGTACATCTGTAGGGAAGAAGTACTTAAGTTCTTTTGTATCATGAGGCCATCCAAGTGTTTCGAAAGGCCACAGAGCTGATGAAAACCATGTATCAAGTGTATCGGGATCCTGTGTAAAGTGAGTCTCACCGCACTTGGGACATACTGTGGGAGCTTCCTTGGCAACAATTACCTCACCACACTTGTCGCAGTAGTATGCAGGAATTCTGTGTCCCCACCAGAGCTGTCTTGAAATACACCAGTCTCTGATATTGTCAGTCCAGTTGTAATAGGTCTTCTCCATTCTCGGAGGAATAAGCTTAATCTCGCCCTCTTTTACTGCTTTAACTGCAGGCTTAATAAGCTCGTCCATCTTAACGAACCACTGAGCTTTGATCATAGGCTCAACGGTTGTATGACAACGATCATGGGTTCCTACATTATGTGTATAGTCTTCTATCTTTACAAGAAGACCCATTTCATCAAGTTCTTTTACGATGGCATCTCTTGCGGCATAACGATCCATGCCCTCAAATTTTCCACCGTTTGCATTAATAGTTGCATCATCATTAAGGATGTTGATCTCCTCAAGGTTATGACGTTTACCAACTTCAAAGTCGTTAGGGTCGTGACCGGGTGTGATCTTAACTACGCCGGTACCAAATTCCATATCTACATAATTATCTTCAACGATAGGAAGCTCTCTGTTTACTATAGGAAGAAGAACCTTCTTACCCTTGAAGCTCTTGTATCTGTCATCGTCAGGATTAACAGCAACAGCTGTATCGCCAAGCATTGTCTCGGGACGTGTTGTAGCAAACTCAATGAAATCTGTCTTGCTGACTGTACCATCCTCGTTGATTACAGGATATTTGATGTGCCAGAGATGGCCAGCCTGCTCCTCGTACTCAACCTCAGCATCAGAGATTGAAGTCTTACATACAGGACACCAGTTAACGATTCGGTTTCCTTTATATATGTAACCTTTTTCATGCATCTTGCAGAAGACCTCTGTAACTGCTTCGTTACAGCCATCATCCATTGTGAAACGCTCTCTGTCCCAGTCACAGGAAGAACCCAGCTTCTTAAGCTGTGAAATAATTGTTCCGCCGTACTCTTTTTTCCATTCCCATGCACGCTCAAGAAACTTCTCTCTGCCAAGGTCTCTCTTGTCGATACCCTCTGATTTAAGAGTGTCGATGATCTTAACCTCAGTCGCGATAGAAGCATGGTCTGTGCCGGGCTGCCAAAGTGCATTGTATCCCTGCATTCTCTTATAGCGGATAAGAATATCCTGCATTGTATTGTCAAGAGCATGACCCATATGAAGCTTACCGGTGATGTTCGGCGGCGGTATTACAATAGTGAAAGGTTTTTTCGTCTCATCCACTTCCGCATGGAAGTATTTGTTATCCTCCCACTTCTTATAAAGTCTGTCTTCAATTCCTTTCGGGTCATAAGTTTTAGCGAGTTCCTTTTTCATGTGTCCTCCTATAATAAAACCTGGACAGTTTGTCTCAGCTTGTCTCTGCATTTCCTAATTAATGAAAATGAATATTAAAATAATATTAGAATACATATTCTTTGTCAATGTGACATTACTGTCATATGTATTTTATGGTTTACATAATTGTATTGACTCAAGTAGTACTGTTATCGGAATTACGATTTCATAATCACTGATATTGTTCATTACTCCGATATGCCATTTTATGGGCTTTTTGAAAAAGTAGTTTTCCAGTAATCCCCAATTTCCACAGAGTTATCCACATGTACATAAGTGTCATTTTCTTGGTATACCCAGGGTATATTGTGTGTAAAAACATGTATTTTTCTAAATAATATATACTATTCACACACTTTAATGGTTTACATAATTTATTTATATTTGATAATTATGTTACCCATATCCTGTTTTTGTTTGTTTTGATGTGTTATTTTTATGATAATCAAATATTATCCACATCACGAAATCCCCTTCCACAAGGCGTCTGCAGCGCTTTTGACTGTACTGGTCGATACATATTTTATATCCTTCCACTCTCTGGGGAAAAGTTCCATATATGCCCTCTGCATAAAGCGTTCATCCAGAAGTGCCACTATACCACAGTCATTTTCCGTACGTATAACCCTGCCTGCTGCCTGAAGAACTTTGTTCATTCCCGGGTACCTGTAGGCATAGTCAAAACCATCCTCGCCATTCTGCTCAAAATAGTCTTTGATCAGTTCTCTTTCATTGCAGACCTGAGGAATACCGGTTCCAACGATAATAACTCCTATCAGGCTGTCGTCCTTAAGATCAATTCCCTCACTGAAGATTCCACCCATCACGCAAAATCCCAATATACTTTTGTCAGGCTCAACTTCTACCTCCATATTTATTATGGAAGAGAAATCAATATCGTTGCCCGGAGTGAATCTGGACAGAAACGCTTCCCTGTCCTCCTCGCTCATGCTCTCGTGCTGGGCAAGTATCTCCACTTTGGATTCATCATAAAATTCACGCTCATATATCATTCCCACGTCATCCATAAATATTCTTGATGGGAAAAATATCAGATAATTTCCGTTTTTGGCGGAGGTTATCTCATGAATGTACCTTGCTATTTTTCTGTATTCATTTTCACTGCGCCTTGTGTATTTGCTGGTAACATCAGTGGCTATCAGCCTTCCGCATTTCGCAGGATCAAATACTGAATGTGCATACACTTCATAGTCTTCAGCTGTTCCACCGAGCAGTCTCTTGTAATACTGAATAGGAAGAAGCGTTGCGGAAAACAGTATCGTGGACCTTGCTCTTTTCATACAGGTTGCAAGATTATCCGAAGGATCCACACATAAAAGCTTAAGCTTAAATCTCTCTTCTTCATCAGATTCCGCGTAGATCACATACTTCTCATTGACATACTCATATATTTCGGCAAACCCCGATATAAGGAAATAGAACTCCAAAATCTCATCCCTGAACTGCCCTTCAGCGTGATCCTCAAGATATGAAGAAATAACGGATATCAGCCTCATAAGTCTGTTCATAAAAGGAGAAATGTCAAAAATAACTTCACATTCACTTATTCCCAGTCTTATTATTTCCATTTCCTTTTCACAAGCCTTAATAAGTCCTGCAATTCTTGGATGTGCTATTTCAATGGTTTCCCTTACGGCGGTCAGTTCCTCCATGTAAAGCTCCGCACTGTACATATCCCTGCCTCTGTCCAACAGGTTATGTGCCTCATCTATAAGGAAAATATTATCTCCCCTGACTCCGTCCGCAAAAAATCTCTTCAGATAAACAAAAGGATCAAAGGCATAATTATAATCGCAGATAACTGCATCAGCCCATAAACTAAGATCCAGTGAAAGTTCAAACGGACAGACCTGGTACTTTTCCGCATACTTAACAATCACATCTCTGTCAAAATTGTCTTCTTTTGTCAGAATCTCGTATATGCAGTCATTTATCCTGTCAAAATGCCCTTTCGCCCTGGGACATGCCACCGGATTGCAGTCATTCTTTTCAAGCACACAGATTTTATCCTTAGCTGTAAGTGTCACAGTCTTAAACTTCAGATTCTGGGTATTCCTGAGCAGCGTAAAAGCATTCTCAGCTACGGTTCTGGTAATGGTCTTAGCAGTAAGATAAAAAATCCTGCTGCCCTTTTCCTCGCCAATAGCCTTTATTGCCGGAAATACCGTGCTTATAGTCTTACCAGTACCCGTGGGAGCCTCCAGAAAAAGCTTTCTTGAATGATATATGGTTCTGTAAACATTTGCGGCAAGCTCCTTCTGTCCTTCCCTGTAAGGAAAAGGAAACTCTGTCCTGTGAATGGACTCGTTCCTTGTATCCTCCCAAAGCGCCATGTAATCAGCCCATTTGTGATAATCATCAAGCAGTCCGAAAAACCAGTCCAAAATCTCTTTTGCTGTATAATCGGTACTAAAATATCGTATTTCTTCCGTATCAATGTTACAGTATGTAATCTGCACGGTGATCTCCGGAAGGTCATTATCCATCAGGTAAATAGCCGCATAGCACTTTGCCTGGGCAAGATGCACCTCATCAGCCTCTTTGAGCTTATGTATATCCCTGTATGTACCTTTGATCTCATCTATAAGAACAGGCGCATCCTTTCTCTCAAGAATTCCGTCTGCCCTTCCGTCTATTGTAAGTGTGTAATTATCACTTGAAACAGTGTAAGACAGGGGGACCTCTGCTGTATACTCCGGTCCCTGCTTTTTCTGGATCATGCGATGAATGCGTCCGCCCTCCTGCATTGCAGTATCAGGAGCGTGATGCACTCTGTTATCCAAATCTCCCTGACGAAGCAGAAACTCCACCAGGCTTCTAACTGAAATCTTAATATTTTTCATAAACGATAAACTCCCTGTGATTTCATACATTGTATATGATACCACAGGGAGTTCAACTATTTATATTTATATGGGAGGGTGGGGGTGGGTATTGATTAGCAAGCTACTGCATGGTTTATTTAATTCAGTATGAAAAGTTTCCAATAAAAAATTGA
>CAMVLM010000061.1 GCA_947168335.1 uncultured Butyrivibrio sp.
CTTTCCGGATCAATCCATCTGGTTACGGCTTCCTCGTCACTGACATGCCCGTTTGCAGCACGAATAATGGGCTGGTAGAACACCTTTATCCAGCCTTCTTCCAGTGCCCTGTCAAAGTTATCAATGAAATACTGCCTGTTTTCTTCATATCTGAGCATTTTATCATCGAAAATGCTGATGTGGGATACATACGTCCCTCTGCTGATATCACAGGCCATCTTTGCTCTGTCACAGGCAATGCTAACTTCAACAGAACCGTTTTTATCCTCATAAACACCTATTCTTACGGGAAGAGTCCTGCCATCATTAATTTCCTTACAGTCATCTATAAAATGGTTAAGTGTTTCCCTGATATTATCCGCATTTGAATAAACAACAAAATGGTCTACACCAAATCTGCTGCAGTTTTCATTGCCAAAATATTTTACAAGCGTTCTTGCGACGGAACGTATCAGCTTATCACCTTCAGAAAAACCATACTTCTGATTAAAGTTTCTCATACCGCTGAGATCAATGAACAAAAGCACTATTTTCTTATTGCTGTTGCGCATTTCACGTCTTCCGGCTTCAGCTAGTTCAAAGAAATAGGACATACTCGGAAGCCCTGTAAGAAAATCATAGTTATTGTTTCTATACATACGATTTTCCCGGGTAACTGCTCCATACATATTCTGAAACTCAAGATCGGATTTACCGTCTTCAAATATGTATTCTCCCTCAAATGAATACCATACTGCAGCCAGCTTTTCCCCGGTCTCCGTATAGAAATGTCTGCCATTTGCCCTGATGACTCTGTACTTTCCATCTACCTTGGTCCTGTAAGTAACGTTGTATTCTCCGCCTTCTGTTGCAAAGTGATATGCAGCATCCGCAATCCTTGCTACATCATCCGGATACGTTCCCTGATACATATCGTGATCCATACGGTAGTAGGCTTCTTCTTTGGTTTTAGCACCAAAAAGCTCACAAAAGCCGTCCGTAAGCATAATGGTAACAACACGTTTGTTCACAAACTGATAGATTGCATACGGTATGCAGCTTTTTTCCATTATTTCCATTTCTTCTTTTTTAAACTGATACTTTTCCATATACATCCCCAAATGACTAATTTTGCCAATATTTCAACAAATATAATTATAAATCAAAAACTAATCTATATGATATACAGAATATAAAATAGCTAAAAAGTATTTATAAACACCTCAAAAAAAAGTTGTTGACATTTTTAGTTGTGCGCAATATAATTTAATCAAATGTAACGCAATTCAATTGTTACCTGCCGGTCAGCATTGCCGAAATATCCGGATTCAGAAGGTGCTGTATCGGAAATGAAAGGAGAATTAAAATGGGATTTTACGATTATAGTGTAAAAGATGCACAGGATAACGAAGTATCAATGAAGAATTTCGAAGGCAAAGTTGTTCTTGTTGTAAATACCGCTACAGGCTGCGGCTTCACTCCTCAGTACAAAGACATCGAGGAGATGTATGACAACTTCCATGATCAGGGATTTGAAGTACTTGATATTCCCTGCAATCAGTTCGCAGGACAGACTCCCGGTACAGACGAAGAAATCAAGGAATTCTGCCAGCTTCACTACAACACCAGATTCCCTCAGATGAAGAAATCTGATGTAAATGGTGACAATCAGCTTGAACTCTTCAAATATCTTAAGAGTCAGAAGGGCTTTGAAGGCTTCGGAAAGGGACCCAAAGCACTTGCAATGGGTGTTATGCTTTCCAAGATTGATAAGGATTACAAAAACAATCCTGATATAAAATGGAATTTCACAAAGTTTGCGGTAGACCGCAAGGGCAATGTTGTTGCACGCTTTGAGCCCACCGCAAGCATGAAGGAAGTATCTGACTGCATCGCTTCTCTGCTTTGATCGGATAATCTTATTCAACGTTTTTCAGGGCTTCGGTCATAGGAATTTTTCTTATCTTCCTGTACTCGAAAACTGCCACAACGGCATATGTTATTACGCCCAGTAAAAACATTTCAAGATATACATTTTTGTCAAGCCAGATTATGATCCAGCCGCTCATCATCTGTTTGAGCATTTCCCTGAAAATCCCTACCATCAGGTAGGTAATTAAGGGATACGATATCAGAAGTGAGACAACAACCACGATTGCTGTGGGAATTATATATAATCCCGAAATCTCCTTCTCTGAATATCCAAGGATCTTAACCATGGAGATGGATTGAGCGTTTCGCTCAATAATAATTTTGGATAACAGGTATATAAGGACCATAAAAAGTATAACGGAGAATCCATCCACCAAATACATCAGATTTCCCATGGAAATCATTAACTGTCTCGACACCCTGGTGAGGGATTCTTCGTCTACTACAGTTCCAATGTACTTGCTGTCAATATCTGTTATAGGAGTGTCTGAAAAGTATCCCGCAAAAAAATCCTCATCATAACCAAGGATACTATTCAGATGCTTCTTACTCATAAACACAGTCAATCCGCCGTCATAAGGATATGTCCCCGTAATTTTGAAGCCATAATACTTATCTTCATAGGGTTCCTTCAAGGTAATTACATCTCCTTTGGTTAACCCGAATTTATCAGCGTAGGCGGAGGATATCAGTACGGTTTTGTCATCAAAATCCACATTTATATATCTGCTGTTTTCCCCGATTCCATACAATGTTATCTCTTCTACTCTGCTTCCATCATTACCAAGAGTTTTAAGGGTGTAAGCTGAAAATTTCTCCGCACTCTTATTATTTGTCTCAATTTTCCCCTTTAAAAACATCATGGAAAACATAGAGGATACCATATCATCGGAATCAACTGCTCCAACAGGTATCTGTATTGTGTAGGTGTAATTTGCAAGCATCGACTGCGTAACAGTCTCCTGAAAATGCTCCATGAGTGGTGGCAGCATCATCCCGAAAAACAGCAGAAAATTGGCAAAAAACAATCCTACGAACAGCGTGATATAACTGCTTTTGTTCTGAATCAGCACCCTGATACGGAATCTGTCCAAAAATCTCATGCGCTTATTCAGCTTTATGGCATTCCTTTTTCTCCCGGTATTAAGATCTCTTCTTAAAAGCCTAAGCGGTGATAATGTCAGTTTTTTACGCAAAATAAAGTATGTAACTAAGAGCATAATGATAATAGGCACTATGGTTGTCTTTATAAGTGCTTCCAGACTCCATATGGTCACATATGTGGGGAAGGAATAGCTTCCGTAGTACATATCCACGCATACATTCTTAAATATGGTATATCCCAGAATATTTCCCAGCACTGCGGAAATCAAAGTCACAATAAGAGGCATCTCCATGTAGTGAACTATAAGCTCACCGATTGTGTACCCCGATGCCCGAAGCGTTCCTATTACAGTAGCCTCTTTGTGTATAGTATTGTTAATAGTTATTCCAAACACAAAAGCGATGATAACCATTATGATATAGAGAAGTACTGTCATCATTGCCTTATCTTTTCCCACATCATCTCCGGCAAATTTGATCGCCTGATTGACATATCTGGGGGTAAAGTTCTCAAGATCTGTCTTCTTTGCGATAAACTCCATCAGTTTATCCGAAACTTCCTTCTCCTCGAGATCATCAGCGGGTTCCTTATCATATTTCCATGCATAGTTATAACGCACTTCACCACCGTCATAGGTTGCAAATTTTTCCTTGGACACGACAGCCACTCCAAAGGCGGAGGAGTCAAACATCATGTCATTATTGCTGTAAAATAGTGCACTGTAGTCGGAAAGTGCAACAAAGCCGGTTATCCTGTACAGACCGTCATCTGCTTTAAGCTCATCTCCAACCTTCAGGTTGTTATTATCCGCATACATTCTGTCAATAGCTATCTCATCATCTGCGGAGGGCATTTCTCCTGTCATGAGACATACTTTATCAACCTCTTCCCTTATAGCATATATTCTCAGGGTTGTGTCGTTGCTGAATGCCTGCTCCACATAATAGTTGTCATAGACAGTTACACCTTTTTTCTCAATGGCATTTTTCAGATTATCCGAAAGCGGATCGGTGGTCCTGAAATTACCATTTTCCACGTTATATTTCTCAAAACTATCATCATATGCTTTGGACATACTGCTTCCGGCCACAATAAATCCGGAAACAAAGCCAATGGACATTACAAGCAATATGAAAATCACTATGTATTTTCCCAGATCATCACGCAGTTCCCTGGACAATCTGCGATTCAATGGATTACGCATATATCTTCCTTTACCAGTCAAGCTCTGCGGCCTTTATTTTCTCTTCGTTTCTGTAACTCTTCCTGATCATTCCGTCTCGAAGCTTAACCACATAATCAGCCATGTTTTTAATAGCATCATTATGAGTAACCATTATCACGGTATTGCCGTACTTTTGGTTGACCTCTTCAATCAGTGCCAGAATTTCTTTGGATGTATTGTAATCAAGCGCTCCTGTCGGTTCGTCACACAATAAAATATCGGGATTTTTAACGATAGCTCTGCCGATTGCACAGCGTTGCTGCTGACCTCCGGAAAGCTGATTTGGAAATTTATTCTGATGCTCTTTAAGTCCGAGAGTCTGTATAAGTTCATCTATGTTTAGCGGAAGCTTTGAAAGATATGCCCCTACTTCGATATTTTCCCTGACTGTGAGATTGGGTATGAGATTGTACATTTGAAAAATATAACCAAGATGATCTCTTCTGTAGGCAGTCAGACTCTTTTCATCCATATCGGACATCCTCTTGTCGCGGATTTTGATCTCACCGGAATCAGCCTTGTCAATTCCACCTATTATATTGAGCAGTGTTGACTTTCCTGAACCCGAAGGGCCGAGAAGAACAACAAATTCGCCCTCTTCCACGCTTAAATTTATGTCCTTTAGCACTTCCACGTGGCTACTGCCTTCACCAAAGGATTTACGTATGTTTTTAAGCTCTAATTGCATAACCGCTCCCCTTTTTGTTTTTTACAACACAACTATACATTATTTTGATTATATAAAAAATCAGCCATTCCGAATCATTCATTAGTGACCGGAATGGCTGGATTTTTTATTCTTTGTGACAGGAACAGGAAGCTGCACAAGAGCTGCATCCACAGCTACATGTTGACCCACCGTTCTTCTTTTTCCTGATCATGTTGCGAACAACAAGACCTACAATAGCCACCAATATTATAAGAACCACTATTGTTCCAAGGTTTTCTGTTAACCAGATCATTTAACTACCACCTGTTCTTTAAGCGTAACCGCTTCCTTATAAGGTCTGAAAAGGAGCCATATAAATACAGCAATTACCAAAACTGCCAGTAAAACTCCAAGTGCGTTTCCTGCACCTGCAAATGCACTTCCAAGCTGATATACAACAAATGATACAAGATAAGCAAATCCGCACTCATAACCGATTGCAAACCATGTCCACTTAGCGTTGTTCATTTCACGCTTGATCGCACCCATAGCTGCGAAGCAGGGAGCGCACAGAAGGTTGAAGATAAGGAAGCTCATACCTGCTGCTGATGTAAATGCTGCTGCAAGCGCTGCCCATGCTGAACCTTCACCACCATAAAGTACACCCATAGTGCCAACGATGTTCTCTTTTGCTACAAGACCTGTTACTGATGCAACGGCTGCCTGCCAGTTACCCCATCCAAGAGGAGCAAATATCCATGCCACAGCACCACCTATCACTGCAAGGATACTGCTGCTGATCTCTTCCTCTTCAAGCATTGCAAATGCGCCTTCCTTCCAGCCAAAACGTGAAAGGAACCAGATAACGATTGTTGAAAGAAGAATGATTGTTCCTGCCTTCTTGATAAAGCTCCATCCACGCTCCCACATACTGCGGAGAACGTTTGTAAGTGTGGGCCAGTGATATGCAGGAAGCTCCATTACGAAGGGAGCGGGCTCACCGGCAAACATCTTTGTCTTTTTAAGTATTATACCTGATGTAATAATCGCTGCAATACCAATGAAATAAGCACCTGTTGAAACCCATGCACTTCCACCGAAGATTGCGCCTGCGATCATGGCAATGAAAGGTACCTTGGCACCGCAGGGAATAAATGTTGTTGTCATGATCGTCATACGACGGTCTCTTTCATTCTCGATAGTACGTGAAGCCATAATTCCTGGAATTCCGCAACCTGTTCCGATAAGAATCGGAATAAAGCTCTTTCCTGAAAGACCAAATCTTCTGAATACTCTGTCCAGAACGAATGCAACACGAGCCATATATCCGCTTGCTTCTACAAATGCCAGCATGAAGAACAGTACCAGCATCTGTGGTACGAAACCAAGAACGGCACCAACACCGCCTACGATACCATCAAGTACAAGACCTTTAAGCCATTCAGCGCAGCCTATAGCATCCAGACCTGACTCAATTATTGCAGGTACGCCGGGAACCCATACCCCATAGCTTGCAGAATCGGGTTCTTCAAATCCTTTTTCTTCGAAGTAGCTGACTGCATCAAGATAACTCATGGAATTTACGTCATCTCCTGCATCTTCAGGTACTGCATCGTAATATACGGAAATCTCACTCTGCTCAAGTGTATCACCATCTTCTACTGTATAAGAAACCTCAGTCTCAGATGGTGTAAATGCTTTGAGATCATCTAAGCTCATCTCCTCATCAAATCCCACAAATGCATCTACCGCCTGCATAGCTGCAGTGTAGTTGTCAGTAGCCTCTTCTGCTGCAGCTGAGCCGATTCCAAAGAGGTGATAACCATCCCCGAACAGTCCGTCATTTGCCCAATCAGTAGCAGGTTTGCCTACACCTACCATTGCAATCCAGTAAATCGCAAACATAACAACTGCAAAAATAGGAAGACCAAGCCATCTGTTGGTGACAATCTTATCAATCTTATCTGATGTACTGAGCGCTGATGCATCCTTCTTTTTATAGATGCCCTTAAGAAGCTCGGCAATGTAAATATAACGCTCATTTGTGATGATACTCTCTGAATCATCATCCATTTCTTCCTCAGCCGCCTGGATATCCTTTTCTACATGGGAAAGCTTTTCTGCGGAAATATCAAGCTTCTTAAGGACCTTGTCGTCACGTTCAAATACCTTGATTGCGTACCATCTCTGCTGTTCTTCAGGCATCTCATGTACGATAGCTTCCTCAATATGAGCAAGTGCATGCTCTACAGGACCGCTGAAGGTATGAAGCGGAACAGTTTTTCCTGCCTTTGCTGCCTTAATTGCAACCTCTGCAGCCTCAATTGTCTGATATCCTTTAAGCGCTGAAATCTCAACAATCTGGCATCCCAGCTGCTTTTCAAGCTCTTTTGTATTAAGCCTGTCTCCTTTTTTATTAACTACATCCATCATGTTGATGGCAATAACAACCGGAATACCAAGCTCTATGAGCTGTGTTGTAAGGTAAAGATTTCTCTCCAGATTAGTGCCGTCTACTATGTTCAAAATAGCATCAGGACGCTCGCCTATAAGATAATTTCTTGCTACAACCTCTTCCAGTGTATAGGGTGAAAGAGAATAAATTCCGGGAAGATCGATGATTTCAACGTCATCATGCTTTTTAAGCTTTCCCTCTTTTTTCTCAACAGTAACTCCGGGCCAGTTTCCTACGAACTGATTAGAGCCTGTAAGTGAATTAAAAAGTGTGGTTTTTCCGCTGTTGGGATTACCTGCCAATGCAATTCTTATACTCATTATTGTTTTCCTCCTTCAGACACTTCAATCAATTCTGCATCTGCCTTACGAAGTGAAAGCTCATATCCTCTGACAGTTACCTCTATCGGATCGCCCAACGGCGCAACCTTACGCACATATATATCAGTACCCTTTGTAATACCCATATCCATTATTCTTCGCTTGATAGCACCTTCACCACCCAGCTTTTTAACGGTGACGGTCTGCCCAATCTTGATGTCCCTTAATGTACTCATTCATTCTCCTCCTTATATCATGACCTTTTTGGCCATCTCTTCATCCAATGCAATTCGGGATTCCTTGACTTTAACTATCACGTTACCGCTGAGAGCACTTATAAGTATTACACTTCCTCCAACGGTAAAACCAAGGTTCTCCAGATGTCTTTTTACATCACTATTACCGCCGATTTTCTTTATAATGCACTCCTCACCAGGATTCGCATAAGTAAGTGGTATCATAAAATTGCCTCCTAAACGCATTTGGTTAGGTGCCGCTAACCTTGACGCAAAAATAAAAGTTAGCCCTCACTAACAATGTTAGTTATACACGGCTAACTTCATTTTGTCAACAAAATCTTGATATTTTTTATATTTCTATCTCTTTGTTTTCATTATTTTAATGATTTTTTCAAAATTATCAGGTTCATGTGGAAACCTGCAATCAATACAGCTTTTTACAGGGCCGCTGTCCTTCTCAATGATCTTATATGTGCCGGGGCAGTTTTCCATGTGATAAAGCGGGCAATAACAAAACATGCAGTTTATATGTTCATTTCCTTTGTGACATGGATAATACTTACAATCGCGATTCTCGAAGTATTTAAAAGAATTGGAGTATTCATTCTGATCCATTTTTCATCACCTCCACGAACTCCCTTGCAAAGGTCTCATTTGACTCAAAATACAGATGCGGGAACCCCCATACATGATCTGCACCCACATGAATGCCTTCCCATTTTTTATCTGTTCCGGGCTTTTTCACGTTTATATCAGAGCCGTTGTTATCACTGTCAAAATAATGAAACTCGTGCCCTTTTATACCCTGCATCGCATCTCCCAATGCAGTACTTTTTTTGCCACAGGGCTCCATTTCAACATATCCGAATCTTACAAGGTGCTCCTTTTTCCTGCAGCATCCGTCTATTACCCCTGCCATTTCATGTGGCCGGCCTTCAGTATCATATATTTGCCGGTGAAGATACATAAAACCTCCACATTCAGCTATTGATGGAATTCCTGCTTCTATCGCATTTTTGACAGACTCACGCATCCTTAAGTTTCCCTCAAGCTCATCAAGATAAAGCTCAGGATAGCCGCCTCCGATGTAAAGTCCGCTTATTCCATCCGGCAGGGCACTGTCATGAATGGGCGAAAAAAACACCGGCTCTACTCCCAGTGACTTTAAAAGCTCAATGTTTTCCCTGTAATAAAAGCAAAAGGCTTCATCCATTGCTACGGCAATTTTCAGGCTATTAGCGGCATTATCTACAGGTCTGATCTCTTTTTCACATACAAGCCCGGGTGCAGCTTTCATAATCCTTATAATGGCATCCACATCACAGTTTTCCTCTATGGACCTGCTGATGATATCAATCTGCTCTCTGATATTCTCAATTTCATCAGGCCGAAGGAGCCCCAGATGTCTGCTGTCGATGCTTATTTCCTTTAGAACAGGCAAAAAACCAATAACCTCTGCCTGATATCCACTCTGTTTAAGTGAACTGTTTATTTCCCGTGCTAAACGTTCATAAAAGCCTGCACTGGTTCTGTTTAGGATAATACCCTTTATCAGCTTTTTATCGTCATCTGCAAGAATACCTTTTATCTGCGAAATAATGGTTCTGCCTGTACCATAGGCATCAATAAGAAGAATTATCGGAATATCCGCAGCACACGCCACATCATAGCTGGAGGCTTCAAGCATTAGACCGCCTAAGCCATCGTAGATACCCATAACGCCTTCAACAACAGCATATTCATGGCCGCAGCTTCCCACAATCCCGGCAACCTTTCTGTGATTACAGAAAAAAGTATCCAGATTTCCACCATAGATTCCCAATACCTTTTTATGAAACATTGGATCAATGTAATCCGGACCGCATTTGAAGGATGTAACATCCATTCCCCTTTGCTTCATCAGATTCAGAAAGCCACAGGTAAACAGTGTTTTTCCAATTCCACTCTTTGGTGCTGCAAACAATATTCTGTTAACTTTTTGATGTTTTAACAACATATATTCCTCTGATCAAATATCAAAGGCTGCTATCATTACCGAATTTTCAGCCTTCATCAAATGATAATTACCTATAGTCTCCGCCCTGCTTTCAGACAGTTGCCTGATCTGCAGATTCCGAATTCCGGAATCTTTGGACAAGCGCTCAATTTCGCTCATTGTTTCAAGACTAATGGCGGTTATTACTACGCGAATGCTTTTGCCCATCTTTTTTAAATTACCCAGTATATCCTCAAGTCTTCCTGCCGATCCTCCAATAAATACTGCATCCGGAATTATGTCCACAGGGAAGCTCTCCGGCGCTTCTCCCTGTATCAGAGTTATGTTTTCCTGCCCGAAAGCCCTGATATTCTCCTTTTGCAGTAAAACAGCGTCATCCTTTTTCTCGAAAGAATAAATCCTTAGCGTATTTGAAAGACTTGCGGCCTCTATTGCTATTGAACCTGTGCCGCTTCCAACGTCAAATAATATATCTCCCTCTGACAGCTCTAAAAGCCTTATGCACTCATGCCTTATAAAGTCCTTGGTCATGGGTGTCTTACCCCTTATGAATTCGTCATCATTCAAATAAGGTATCAGTAAGCGCTTTTGGGGAGAATTATTCCTTACAAAAAGCGTGAAAAGCCCTTTCCTGCGGATTTCATCCGTATTATCAGCGCTAATTACGGCTATGATTTCGTCGGGATATGAAAGCTTCTCGGCAACAGTTATTGTTCCGTCAAATTCTGCAGCATTAAGCTTTTCCACAAGCTCTGCTATATCATTTCCCGAAGATAATAAAGAAAAGGTCTTCTCAGAATGCAGTATTACATCCACGGCATTCATAATATCCGCTTCCTCATTTTTCCCGTGAAGGCTGATTATTGCAGCATCAGAGTATGTCTCTCCAAGCTTTGAGGCAAGATAAGATACCGAAGATATGCCGGGATATCTGTTGATTCGGATTTTGTAACTTTCGTGTTCTTTGCCCCACTCTTTTATACCTTTTTCGAATTTACAAGCGCCGCTGTAAAAACCTGTATCTCCGGAAAAAAGTACTGATACTTGCAAGTCGCCGGGTCCCTCTTCAAATATTTCTTCTACCTTTTTTATAATATCTTTTGCCAGATAATAAGGATATTTTTCCCTTTTATTAACGCACTCAAGAAGCCTTTTGGCACCAAAAACAACATCGGAGCTTCTGACTGCATCAGCAGCTTCCAATGTCATGTTTTCCAAAGCTCCCATTCCTGTTCCGATCACATTTACCGTCAGGCTGCAGGCGGTTTCTTCTGTAACTATTTCGCCGGAAATCTCCTTTTGTATGTATATAGCAGCTTCATTTATGCTGATTCCCTTCTCATCTCCCGGTCTTTTTATGCAAAAGCATGGAATACCCGCCTTTTGACAGGCAGTGATTTTTTCTTCCAATCCGCCTGTTTTACCACTGTCTTTTGTCACAAGACAGGCTATGTCATACTGCCTTATTACCGCAAGATTCATCTCCTCGGAAAAGGGTCCGTGCATAGCCACTATATGATCATTTCTGATGCCGGCTCTCTCGCAGAGCTCAATGCTCTTAAGAGACGGAAGCACTCTGACATAGACCCTGGAAATATCACTGATTTTTGAACAAACTTCAGCTATTTCCTTGCTTCCTGTAGTAAAAAGCACATTTCCGGGTATCCTGTTCAACGCTTCTACACATGCTGTTATATCATCATAGTATCTTGATGTTTTGATGTCATGATGTATTATTTCTTCATCCCTTACAATTCTGAGATATTGCACCGGAAGGCCTGAACATGCGCCTTTTATATTCTCAGTCACCTCTGTTGCAAAAGGATGAGTGGCATCAACTACTATAGTTGCACCACGGAATAACTCGCGCATTTCTTCTTTTGTCTTTCGCCCTTCCAGAATTGAAGTATTATTATCCTTTGGCTGCATCAATTCACCGTATTCCGTCGCAACACAGACAGTATGAGCTATTTTCTTTTTACTTAAAGCTTCAGACAAAGTTCTGCCTTCGGTTGTCCCTGAAAAAATTATGATTTTTCTGCTGTCATCATTCATGATTTGTATATCCTCTGGGCGTTACCAGTCTTCCGTTTATTACTTTGCTCCTGGAATTTCCTACAAAAACTGTCGTAAACATATCTGTTTCAATGGTCATAAGCTCTTCCAGAGTACATACCCTGTAGCTCTGCTCGTCTCTGCCAATATTCTTTACGATTCCGCAAGGTCTTGAAGGATCCATATATTCCATGAGAATTGATGCTGCCTTCTTGAGATGATCCGCCCTTGCCCTGCTGGAGGGATTATAGATGGCAATTGCAAAATCTCCCAGCGCGGCACTCCTTAATCTTCGCTCAATAAGCTCCCAGGGTGTTAAAAGATCACTCAGGCTTATAACGCAGAAATCATGTCCAAGCGGTGCACCAAGTACAGCTCCGCCGCTAAGAGCCGCCGTAACTCCGGCGATTACCTCGATTTCAACCTCCGGATCATCTCCGGCAATTTCAAGCATAAGTGATGCCATTCCATAAACTCCGGCATCCCCACTGCAGACAAGACTCACTGTATTTCCTTCAATCGCTTTATCGAGACAGAGCCTGCATCTTTCAGCCTCTTTTTTCATACCCGTTGTTAAAAGCTGCTTATCCTTATAGCTCTCCTTCAAAAGCTCTATGTATACCGTATAGCCTATGATGATATCCGACTTATCGAGAGCTTCCTTTGCCTCAAAAGTCATGTATTTTTCTTTTCCCGGGCCCATGCCCACAACATATATTTTTCCCATCAAAAATTTCTCCTGGCAATCGCCACTGTAACGCCGTTTCCTGACTGTTTTCCAAGGACAAGCTCGCCCTGTCCGCCTGTAAGAAGCATTGCGGCCCGCTCGCAGACATTGTCAACTCCAACCGTCTCTTTCACAAAATCTGATGATGAAAACTCTCCGGGAACATTATTTAGCATTTCAGCCGTAAATGTTACAAACGGAATCCGGTAAAATGCCGACAATCCAAGAAGCCCCTCTTCATCAGCTTTCCTGTCAATTGATCCAAAAGCGTATATATCAGAAAAATCTATACCCGCTTTTTTTAGCGCATCCTTCACTGCTTCCTCAATGTCTTTCATATCCTTTCCTTTTTTGCAGCCGACTCCCAACACGTACTCTTTAGGAGAAAGCCACAGATAATCTCCGCTTATTTGGCTTTTTGATAAGACAACATCTGCGCACTTTTCTGGCGGAAAGTCCTCTATCGAAATCCTGATAGGTTCGCCCTTAAGTGCTTTGGATGAGACACTTTTTATGCTCTCCTTATTCCGGATGGTAAGGCGGTTTTCCATAGCAAATGAATCCACGGAAAAAGCCCTGTTAACATCAGTAGCAGTAGTTATGACAGGATTAGCACCAATTGCTTTGGAAATCCTAAACGCGATTTCATTGGCTCCGCCAACATGCCCTGACAGTATAGGAATAATATTTATTCCTGATTCATCCACTACAACCACAGGAATATCCTCAAGTTTGTCAGCAATATATGGCGCTATCAGTCTGACAGCTATGCCGCAGGCACTGATAAAAATAATGGGCGTCTTCTCCGCAAAACACTTTTTAACGATATCCGACGCAGATCCTGTAACTTCGGTCAATCCGTATTTCGTGCCATCAACCTTATCTGACTTGCAAAATCCCTGAATATCCCACTCTGCAAGTTCGTCTTTAAGCCGTTTTATCAGTTCAGCTCCGTTTTGGGTAAAGCAAATTGCAACTACTTTCATCAGCTTTTTGCCTTTCTGAATTCAGTGGAAAAATCAGGTGCATACAATCTCGATTTTTCTATTCCCTCAGGTGAAATAACATCTCCTACAAGAATTATCGCTGTTTTTGTGATGTTGTTTTCTACCGCAATATCATGTAACGTCCCGACTGTGCAGATAAAACGCTTTTCCTCCGGCCAGGTTGCCTTATATACAATCGCAGCAGGGGTATCCTTGCTGTAACCTCCCTCCATTAGCTCTTCAGATAATTTATCCAGAAGAGATGAACTGAGGTAAATTGCCATGGTTGCCCCATGCTCCGCAAAACTGCGTATACTCTCCCCTGCAGGAACCCCGGTTTTCCCTTCCATCCTGGTAATAATCAGTGACTGAGACACTCCCGGCAGAGTATATTCAAGATTCAGCGATGCGGCTGCACCAAAACATGCGCTTACGCCCGGGCAGGAATCATAAGCAATTCCTAGCTTATCAAGCTCTGCCATCTGCTCCTTTACCGCGCCGTAAATACTCTGATCACCTGTGTGAAGCCTTACAACATCCTGTTTATTTGAAACAGCTTCCCTGATCACTTCAATGACCTCATCCAGAGTCATTTTTGCACTGTTATATACCACTGCATTTTCCGAGTACTCTAAAAGAGCCGGATTGACCAGTGACCCAGCATAGATTACTACATCCGCATTTTTAAGAAGGTTCATTCCACGTACCGTTATAAGATCCGGCGCGCCGGGACCTGCACCCACAAAATGGACTTTTACATCATTGCTCATTATTGGTTGACCTCATTATTCTCTGCCGTTATTTCCGATAGCAAACGTCTTGCACCGGCTGTTTCTCCGATAAGTCCCTCTTCATTTGAAAAAACAATACATTCTGTTTCTAGCCTTCCGGCAGCTTTGTTTTCAAGATAAAAATATATCTTTTCAAGTAAAATCCTTGAAAACTCACCCTTAACCCCCGATTCTTTTACTATTTTCAGCGCTTCCGTGGTATTCAGGCACTCAAGAATCTCTTTTACCTCTTTTTCACCGCATCCTGCTCTCATGGCGGTTGCAGCCATAAGCTCCATTCTGCAGTCGGCTTCCTTCGAATGGGTATTCATAATTCCACCGGCCACCTTAATAAGCTTCCCGATATGTCCCACAAGAAGTAGCTTTTTTATTCCAAGCTCTGCCGCCATCTCTATGGTATCTCCGATAAAATTCGAGCATTTAACAGCCTTATCAAGATCAAATCCGTAGCTTTGCTGCATAAAGTCCAGCCCATAATTGCCGGGAGCAACAGCTATTTCCATATGCCCCATGGCAACCTGCTGTTTTATTTCGACATAGATAGTATCCCTGATAGCCTGCATGCTCATGGGTTCTACTATCCCACTGGTACCAAGAATAGAGATTCCTCCCACTATTCCAAGTCTTGGATTAAATGTCTTTTGAGCAAGCTCCTCTCCTCCGGGCACGGAAATCACAACTGAAAGTCCAGCCCTGCAGTCAAAAAGTTCCATTACTTCCCTGACTTCATTCTCTATCATGGAACGTGGAACAGAGTTAATGGCAGCATTCCCAACCGGCTGATCAAGCCCGGGACTTGTGACTCTTCCGACTCCTTCTCCGCCTTCAATTATGACCGGTTTAAGGCCGTTTTTATCATCAGACGGTAAAATACTCACTGTGGCAAAAACAACGGCTCCTGTGGTCACGTCAGGGTCATCTCCGCCGTCTTTTACAACGCCGCATGAAACCGCCTGCTCAGTTCTCTTTATCTCAACAATCTGCGCATTAAAATCTATGCCTTTAGGCGTTTTTATTGTTATTGAATTCTTGATTTTTCCGCTAAGAAGCATATATGCAGCCGCCTTGGCTGCCGCCGCACTACAGCTTCCGGTCGTAAAACCGTATCTCATTATCTTTCGTCCTTACTGATGTGATATAAAAGTGCATTGCAGATTGCCGCAGCCACGTTGCTTCCGCCCTTTCGCCCCCTGTTTACGATACAGGGAATGTCAGTTGCAATTATCAGTTCTTTTGCTGCTTCAACATTCACAAAACCGACAGGTACACCTATTACAAACGCCGGCCTGTAATTTTCTGTGTCATATAACTCTTTTAATGCTATAAGCGCTGTAGGTGCATTACCTATGGCAAAAATCACAGGCTTTTCTAGCTTTGATGCTCTCTTCATACTTACTGATGCCCGGGTAATTCCCCTTTTGCGTGCTTCCAAAGCCACATCCTCATCTGCCATAAAGCAGTGTGCCTGCCCGCCAAGACTCTCAAGCACCTTTTTATTTATTCCGGATAAAGCCATGTTTGTATCCGTCACTATATCAGCGCCATTTCTTAAAAGCATCTCTGCTTTGTTAATTGCATCTTCAGAAAAATACAAAGTCTCTGCATAATCAAAGTCAGCTGTCGTATGAATGGCCCTTTTTATTAAAAAAGCCTTGTCCTGCGGGATTTCCAATCCCCTCTGCGCAAGCTCTTCACCGATTATTTCAAAGCTTCTTGCCTCGATATCCTTTGGTAATACAAACTCTATTTCCACCTAAAGCACCTCTTTCAAGCTCTCAATCAGTAATCTGTTTTCCTCGTGTTCCTTAATGGCTATTCTGTAATACCCATGGCAAATTCCTTCGAAATTACTGCAGTCTCTGATAAGAATTCCTCTGCCCAACAGAAGGGAATAGATGTCTTTTTCTGTATAAACAAGCATAAAAACTGTATCAGAAGGGAAAACCTTTATTCCAAGTGCCGAAAGCTCTGTTGTAAGATACTCTCTTTCCCTTGTTATCACAGGTAAAACCTTCTCCGGATAGCCGCCTTTTTTTAAGATTCCGGCCCCCGCAATCGCTGCGGCCTCTGCGAAAACAGAAAGATTCCACTCAGGAATATGCCTGGCCAAACCGTCGATATTTTCAGCATCGGAAACAATGTACCCAAACCTTACTCCCGGAGCTGAAAACAGCTTCGTATAGGCCTTTAAAACCATCAGATTATCATATATGCCTATCTCAGATACCATTGACGCTGCAGATACAGAAAGCTCTTCAAAACACTCATCCAAAACAACCCATGTTCCGTTTTCCTTACATTTATCCAGGATTTTCTCAAGAAGATCTGTGCTGATAGTCCTGCCAGTCGGATTGTTCGGATTACACAGATAAACCATGTCTAGCTTGTCCGTGAGCATATCCAGAATGTCCTCTGTCACCTCAAAGCCATTACCCGGATCAAGCCTGTACCTCAGCAATTTACAAAAATTGAGGGATTCAATGGCATATTCGTATCCGTAAAAAGAAGGTGCCATCACAAGGGCAAATCTTGGTTTTATAAAATTTGCAGCAGCCATGAGAAGTTCCGAAGCACCATTACCGCAGATGACATTCTCCGTTTCTACAGAATGTACAGCCGCTACTGCCTCTCTGACCCGGTTCTGGCTGATATCAGGGTATTCCTCTATTCTTCCTGCAGCTGATACCACTGCTTCTTTTACAATCTCAGGACACCCCAGCGGATTCAGATTGACCGAGAAATCATGTTTTATGCTGTTATTGTAGATATCTCCACCATGCACACTTTTCATAAACGAGAT
This sequence comes from uncultured Butyrivibrio sp., assembly GCA_947168335.1. Taxonomy (GTDB): domain Bacteria; phylum Bacillota; class Clostridia; order Lachnospirales; family Lachnospiraceae; genus Butyrivibrio. The sequence goes on from CAMVLM010000061.1 coordinate 17,260, forward strand.
GCCGCCTTTTCTATCTGATGATGAGCATAACCGCTATACATGCAAGAAATGCCAATATAGCCGTAATGTACATCAGATTATTCACTCTTTTTATGTCTTCCGTTTCAATTTTCCTTAATTCATCACCTATAAAAGGCTTTTCGACGATTTTTCCAAAATAACTGGCATTTCCGGCAAGTCGTATGCCCAATGCCCCCGCGCAAACACTCTCTGTCTGCGCAGAATTAGGACTTTTGTGATTATACCTGTCTCTCTTAAAAATTCTTGCCGCACCTTTTGTATCATAGCTTTTACCGGCAAAAACTGTTGCTGCTATCATAAGGAGCGCACTTATTCTTGAAGGCACGTAGTTAACGATATCGTCCAGCTTAGCCGCAAAAAAACCAAAATTCTCATATCTGTCATTGTGATAGCCCACCATTGAGTCCATGGTATTTATTGCTTTATATATAAGTCCCAGGACAGGTCCGCCAATGCAGGTGTATATGAGGGGTGCTATCACTCCGTCTGAGGTATTTTCAGCAACTGTCTCAACGGCAGCTTTAGACACTCCTTCCATATCAAGACAGTCGGTATCTCTCCCGACTATCATGGATACCGCTTTTCTTGAGGTTACAATATCTCCGCTCTTTTGCGCGGCATATACCTTCATGCTCTCAACACAGAGGCTTTTTGTGGCCAGAATATAACAGGTAAGCACTGACTCAGCAACCACTCCACACACTGGATGCACCAAATATGAGGCACACATTATAGTTCCCGTCAGGGTCGCAGTAAGAGATACTACTATCACGCAGAGTAAAAACCCCCTTCTCTTCTGCACTGCCTTATCAAGATCCGGGCGCATAAGCTTTTTATCGAGGAAGCTGATAAGACTGCCAATCAGCCTTATGGGATGAGGTATATTATAGGGATCTCCAATTATAAGATCCAGAATAAATCCTAGCGTAAAAGCGATAATATGATATGTCATACTGCCACCCCGGATATTCCGACAGCTACCATGCCGCATAGCATAACAAGTTCACTTACCGTCACAAGATAACCTGCCGTATCCCCTGTGACTCCGCCAAACTCCTTGTATGACCTGGATCTGTAATATACAAAAAACAACGCTTCCGCTGCTAATTCCCCTGCAGCAACAAGCGGATTTGACCAGAGCATTAGTCCCGCACAGATAAGTAATTCTGTTGACAGTGCAATTATGCAGCCCTTCCCGGAATCTCTGGTCTCGTCGTTTAACATCCCGCCCTTTTTGGCTTTTTTCATGGTAATTGCGCTGATTCCGGACACAGCCCTTGAAATCACAAATATGCCCGCAAAACAGATAAAGGTTTCTCTGCCCTGATTTTTAAGATAAAGTGACATAGCCCCTGCCCAGACAGCTATATAAGCGACCAGACTGATAACAGAAAAAGCTCCAATATGAGGATCTTTTAATATTTCAAGCTTCTCCTCACGACTTTTGTATGAATTAAAGGCATCCTGAGTATCCATGAATCCGTCCACATGAAATCCACCGGTTATAACGAGGGGAATCAGTGACAAAATCGCAATCATGAACACCTCGGGAAGCTCATGCCCTGTAAGCAGAAAAAGGCACAGATACTCGACAGCTCCTATTACCAGTCCGACAAAGGGCAAAAAAACCAGGTTGTACCTCATGTCCTCTTTTTCCCAGGTAAATACCGGCATTGGTATTCTTGAATATAATGCAAATGCAACTATAAAATTTCTAATTATTCTCATAAATCTGCCACTCTTCACCAGTAATATCATAGATTTTCGAAGCTTTTTTCTTCAGTGCCTCATTTACAGAATTAACAAGACTGATGTATTGCATCGTTTCCCGATCAAACCCGGGGTCTGCGTCAAACTCATTGGTAACCACCACAAGTTCACGCACCCTGTCTGAAAGCCAGTCAATCTCATCAACAATGCTTCCTGTCAATTCCTCTTCATTTCGGGATCTGTTTACATCTGAATGCATTTCATTCCCAACAAGATTGGAAACGCACTCCAGAAGACATACGGAGTCCTTAAATGCATCCGTATCAATACTGATTCCCGTAATATCCGACGGGCATTCAATTGTGCAAAAGCCTTTGCCCTCACGCATTTTCCTGTGCTTTCTTACTCTTTTCTCCCCTTCTTCTCCAAAAGGGATCATGGTCGCCAGATAAATCCTTTTACCCGATTCAGACATCTGAAGCACCAGTTCTTCAGCTTTTTCGGATTTTCCGCTGTCCGGTTTTCCTATAACCAATATCATCTCTAAAACCTCTGATACTCATCTATTCCGCCATCCTTGAAGGTTGAACCGCTGTTGTACAGACTGAACGCCACATCAAGCACCGGAAACAGCATAATTGCCCCGGTACCCTCTCCCAGCGCCATATTTCCGTTTATTAAAGGCTTTAAATCCAGTTTATTCAGTATCTGCATCAGTCCGGTCTCCCTGCCTGAATGTGATGCAAGCATATAATCACGGCATCCCGGAACAAAAATCTCAGCAAGATAAGCCGCAACCGCTGAAATCACTCCGTCTATAACCACAGGAACATGAAAGAGTGCTCCCCCGATAAATACTCCGCATAAGCCGGCTATATCAAGACCACCCACCTGACAGAGGTATGTGAATGCGTTCTCTTTTTTATCTGCCGCATTCTCATTCCTGTACTTCACTATTGCAGCTTCAACTACCCGAAGTTTGCGCAGAAGGCCATCATCATCAAGACCTGCACCTCTTCCCACAATATTCCCGGCATCCTCATTAAGAAGCAGGCAAAGAAGAGCTGAGGTTGTGGTTGTATTTCCTATTCCCATTTCCCCCGTTGCAAGTATATCTACTCCGCTTTCCGTAAGCTTTTTAGCAATACTTATTCCTGCGTCAATCGCTTTTAAAACTTCCGCTTCGGTCAATGCCTCCTCTCTGAGAAAATTACGGGTTCCTCTCCTTACTTTACAGTCACTGACTCCAGTAATCTCCTCAAAGCTGTCTATTCCAATATCAACCGGAACACATTTCACATTTGCCGCTTTAGCCATGGTGTTTGCAGTACTTTTACCTTCTCCAAGCATTCTTGCCACCTGAAGTGTCACTTCTTTCCCGGTCTGCGAGACGCCCTCTTCAACTATTCCATTATCCGCACACATGATTACTACAGCTCTGTCTCTGATTTTAGGGCTCTCACTCCTTACAGCTGCCCCGATTCTGCAAAGTGCATCCTCAAAATCCCCAAGACCATCAATGGGTTTTGATATTCCATCCCAGTTTTTCTTGATTTTCCTGCAAATATCCATATCCACATTGTCAATATGCAGGTTAAAAAGATCAGTTTTGTCAGAAAATAAGCTTGTACACATAATCCATATCCATATTTTTCCGTATCATATCCGCAAGAGCATCATACTGACTGTTTTTGAATGCTTCGTAATCTGTTACATTTCCAATTTCCAAATCGGTTCCTTTTTTATCAGCAAGGCTTTTTACCAGAGTGGATGCTATATCTTTCCCGTCGAAAATACCATGCACGTAGGTCCCGTAAATATTGCCCTTATAAAAACCCGTTTCGTTTCCGGTAAAGGGCAAAACACTGTCATCCAGCGGAACCGTCTGTCCCATATGGATTTCATACCCCTCATAGTCAAGGCCGCTCATTCTTTCGATAACGCCTGTGATATTATTAAAGCAGCCCTCTGTCTGTGTTCTGGTCTTTTCGCTTTTTAACACAGTATCTACTGCAAGAAGTCCTAATCCTTTTATTTCCCCGCCGTTTTCAGCATTATCGGGATCGCTTATGCTCATTCCAAGCATCTGATATCCGCCGCAGATTCCTATAACAGGACCGCCTTTAGCCGCATATTTTCTGATTGAAGCATCAAAACCTCTTTCAGCAAGCCATTTCATATCGGAAATAGTACTCTTACTGCCCGGAATCACCAAAAGATCCGGTTTTTCCAACTCCCTCACACTTCTGATATATCTTACGGAGACATCGGGAAACTCATCAAAGACGTTGAAATCCGTAAAATTCGATATGTGGGGCAGCTTTATTACAGCAATATCAATCAGTCCGCTTTTCTTTTTCTCGAATCTCTCAGACAGCGAGTCCTCATCCTCTATGCTGATATCTATGTAAGGCAGTACTCCTGCCACCTTAACCCCGCCTTTTTTCTCAATCATTTCAACTCCGGGATCAAGGATACTTTTATCCCCTCTGAATTTGTTGATTATGAGCCCTTTTACGCGCTTTCGTTCATCAGGCTCCAATAATTCAAGCGTACCATATAACTGGGCAAAAACGCCGCCTCTGTCGATATCTCCCACCAATAAAACCGGGGCATCCACAAGCTTAGCCATTCCCATGTTTACAATATCATTTTCCTTAAGATTGATCTCCGCAGGAGAGCCGGCCCCCTCTATTACGATAATCTCGT
>CAMVLM010000062.1 GCA_947168335.1 uncultured Butyrivibrio sp.
GCCACGGGAACTTTTTCCTGGAGCTTCAGGACCATGGCATCATGGAGCAGCGCAATGTAAACGCAGCGCTTATGGGACTTTCACAGGAGCTTAATATTCCGCTTGTTGCAACAAATGACTGTCACTACACCTATGCTGATGATGCGGAGTCACATGATCTTCTTTTGTGCATGCAGACCGGTAAAAAGGTAAGTGACACAGACCGTATGAGATATGAGGGCGGACAGTACTATGTTAAAAGTGAAGACGAGATGCGTCTTCTTTTCCCTTATGCCCAGGAGGCTATTGATAATACTCAGAAAATTGCGGACAGATGTAATGTTGAGATAGAGTTTGGCGTGACAAAACTCCCGCACTATGATGTTCCTGAAGGATATGATTCATGGACATACCTCAACAAGCTTTGTACAGATGGACTTAATGAGAGATATCCGGATGATGACGGAAGCGTAAGAAAGCAGCTTGACTACGAGCTTTCCGTAATCAAGAAAATGGGATATGTGGATTACTTCCTTATAGTATGGGACTACATTAATTTCTGCAGGGAAAATGATATTGCCGTGGGACCGGGCCGTGGATCTGCCGCAGGCTCAGTTGTTTCCTACTGCATGCATATAACAAATATTGATCCCGTGAAGTATGATCTGTTGTTTGAGCGTTTCCTCAATCCCGAGCGTGTGTCCATGCCTGATATAGACGTGGATTTCGAGTATGAACGCAGACAGGAAGTAATAGATTATGTTACGGAAAAATATGGCGCAGATAAGGTAATACAGATAATCACATTCGGTACTCTTCAGGCAAAGGGTGTAATCAGAGATGTGGCCAGAGTTCTGGATCTGCCCTACAGTGTGGGAGATAATCTTGCAAAGATGATTCCTGCAGAGCTTGGAATGACACTGGATAAGGCACTTGATATGAATCCGGAGCTGAAGAGCCTCTACGAGAATGATCCTCAGGTACATCATCTTCTTGATATGTGTAAAAAACTTGAAGGACTTCCGAGACATACCTCTATTCACGCTGCAGGTGTTGTTATCTGTCAGAGCCCGGCAGAGGACCTGGTGCCTCTTTCAAGATCTGCCGAAGGAAATATTACAACCCAGTTTACCATGACAACCATTGAAGAGCTGGGACTTCTGAAGATGGACTTCCTTGGACTCAGAACCCTTACTGTCATAAAGGATGCGGCAAGGTTTGCCAATGAGAGTAACGGGGCCAAAAAGGGAGATGACAATTACATAGATATCGATAATCTTGATTATGATGATCCTCAGGTTTTCGCTGCTATTGGAAGCGGACACTGTGAAGGAATATTCCAGCTTGAAAGTGCGGGAATGGCATCCTTCATGAAGACGCTTAAGCCTCAGTCTTTTGAGGATATCATAGCGGGAATATCCCTGTACCGTCCGGGTCCCATGGACTTTATCCCGAAGTATATCTCAGGTAAGCAGGATGCCAAGAATATCACCTACGACACACCACAGCTTGAGCAGATACTGTCTCCAACCTACGGATGTATCGTTTATCAGGAGCAGGTTATGCAGATAGTGCAGAAGCTCGGCGGATACACCCTTGGAAGAGCGGACCTTGTAAGACGTGCCATGAGTAAGAAAAAGCAGCACGTCATGGAAGTGGAGAGGGAAAACTTTGTAAACGGAAATTCTGAGGAAGGAGTTCCTGGATGTGTTTCCCAGGGTATAGCTCCTGAAGTTGCCAACAAAATCTATGATTCCATGATGGATTTTGCCAAGTATGCATTCAATAAATCACACGCTGCCTGCTATGCAGTAGTTGCCATGCAGACAGCCTGGCTAAAGTACTACTATCCTGTGGAATTCATGGCTGCTCTTATGACTTCCGTTATAGATAACCAGGCCAAGGTTTCCTACTATATTATGTCCTGCAGAAATATGGGGATAAAAATTCTTCCCCCTGATATAAACGAAGGCTTTTCGGGATTCTCCGTAGCTAGAACAGAAGAGGATGATGAGAATAAAGATGCAAGGCTTAAGGGAAAAGCCATACGTTATGCTCTTACTTCAATAAAGGGAATAGGCAAGAATATCATTGATACAGTTGTAGCTGAGAGAACAGAGCGTGGAAGCTTTAGAAGTCTTGAGGACTTTCTGAAAAGAATGGAAGCAAGCGGAGATATCAATAAGAGAGCTGTTGAGAATTTCATCAAGGCAGGGGCTCTTGATAAGCTTGGCGGAACAAGAAAACAGTTTATGTGCGCCTACGCCCAGATGATGGACCAGCTCCACAATCAGAATAAGAACAGCTTTGCAGGCCAGATCTCACTATTTGATCTTGCTCCCAAGGAAGTGAAGGAGCAGTTCGACATTAAACTTCCGGATGTAGGGGAGTACAATAAGGACATGATTCTGGAATTTGAAAAAGAGGTGCTTGGAGTCTATGTTTCAGGACATCCACTTGAAGAATTTGAGGGATTCTGGAAAAAGCATGTAACAGCGAGGACTACGGATTTCTATATAGACGAGGAAACCGGCGTGGTTGGAATTGAGGATAATTCCGCAGTTACAATTGGCGGAATCATAATATACAAGACAACCAAGTATACCAAGACAGACCAGCTGATGGCGTTTGTAACCATAGAGGATCTTTTGGGAAGCGTTGAGGTTATAGTTTTTCCTAAGACTTATGAAGCCAATTCAGGACGACTTAATCTTGATGACAAAGTGTTCATCCAGGGAAGGGTTTCTGCAGAGGATGATAAATCAGCAAGGCTTATTGCCACCAAGATAACAAGATTCGACGAAGTGCCAAGAATAGTCTGGATACAGTTTGGGAACATGGCAGAATATGAGAATCTAAGCATGAAGCTTGAGGATATTCTTAAGGGACTTCCGAAGAACATTAAGCGCAGTGACGGGGTTTCTGTATACATTAAGGAAACCAAACAGATAAAAAAACTGGGGGCTTCTTACAATATTCATGCTGACGAAATGGCGCTTGCGGCTCTTTCAGATGCCTTTGGCAAGGACAACGTAAGAGTTGTCTAAAACATACAGTTATATTATGATATAAAGCGCATGTATTAGCGGTTTTGGGGAAACTAATCATGCGCTTTAAAAAGCTAAACGCGAATAAGCTTTTTCTAAGAGGGGAACTAAAAAATAATACGGAGGAATCGGGGTATGAAAAAAGGAAAAGTGTGTCTGTTTTTTGTGGTGATCATCTTTTTGCTAAGTGTATTTAGCACAGCATCAATCAAAAGCAGAGCTGCGGTAGAAAAAACAGTCTATGATGAAGTTGAAGAAAAAATGATCTACAGAAATATTACTAATAATTCTGTAACAATAGACTGGTCAGAAAGTGCAAAGGTCTGGGAACAGTACATAAGGGTCAGACCATCTTCACCTATTAAGGGATTTACTTTCACAAAAATGAAGGTTGGATGTTTGGATTATGATAAGTCTATTCCAGGTAAATATGAAGACAGATATACCGCTGTAGTAGAAAAAAGTAAGTCAACCCAGTACACGTTTAATAACCTTCAGGCTGGAAGAGATTATAGAATTTGTATAAGAATAATAGGTGACTATGCTGGCGGTGGAGAAACATTCACGACATATGACGAGTGGAACTTTATATATCAGGTTCCGGCTTCCTTTAATAAGGATTACAAGATATCCGGAGTGACAGCTACTACAGCTCATCTGGATTTAAGAGCATATGTGAATCAGAAGGAAGAAGAGGTTAAAAAGCAGTATAGTGCAGGTCGTGTGGATAACTTCGGCTTTGGAATAGCAGAGGTTAAAAACAATAATGTAGAATCTGCCCGAGCTATTGCAAGGGGAATTGCTCTGTCACCTTCTGGAAGAAATGATTATAAGCAGATATACAATATAACTTTTACTAAGTTAAAACCAGGTACAAGTTATATAGCATCTGTAAGATTCAAATATTATGTGGGATCCAAAAGATACATAGTTGATCAGATAGATACTCCGGTATTTAAGACCGCAACTGCAAAAAGCGTAGATGATGAAGCTAACCAGAAGGAAGCATCTTATGTCGTAAAGAAGGATACATCTGCAATAAGTAGTGCCGTGGATGTTGGTTGGCGGGATAACATAATTAAGGCAGAGGCTGTAGGTGATGAAGCGAAAATTAAAGTGAAATTTCTGGGTTACCATGGCGCTGTTAAAGCTGCAAAGGATAACAATAAGATTTCAATCGGATATGCAAAGTGTGTAGATTATGATTCTCAGACAATTCAGAATTATAACGAAGCAGCTGCAGCCAAAATGGCAGATGCCTGCTCTATTACGGTGACAGAAGCTCAGGCGGCTGCCGGCAATGAGTTTACATTTAACGTACCGGGTCCCGGAACTTATGCTGTTGTAATGCGCTGCTGGTTTGACTCAGGAAGGCCTGTTGATAAGGACAAAAAGTATTTTTATGTATGTACCAAAATTGTAGAGGTACAGCGTCGTGAGTATAAAAAATCCACATATTATGGATATTATGGCGGCGAGAAGTTAACTGAGGCAAGAGATTTTGACATTGTAAAAATATATAGAGACAATGACACTTCCGCTTTCCTTGACTGGACTGATGCAAGGAATGAATTTTTAAAACAGAATGCTTTAAAGAACAACTACGGAAGGTATTATCACACAGATTATGTTGAAATATGTATGCATGAGCTACCGGCAAACGCCAGTAGAGATGGTACAAGAAAGGCATATAGTAATTTAAGCGATAGAAACCAGCCTTTTGGAAGGCCGGTCAAAGTAAACATAAAAAGATCAAAAGTCAGGATATATGGATTAGATAAAAATAAGAAATATGTATTTAGTATCAGGCAGCCATTTAATTATCAGACATTTGGCGTTGAGCATACAGGATGGTCGTATTTTTATGCTGATGAGACAGGCCCTAATTACTATAATCCCAAATGGAAACCGGTGAGTGGCTATAGAAAAACTGCTTCTGATTCATCAGAAAATTCAGGTAGTGGATCGAATGGAAAATCAGACACCGGCTCTAAAAAGAAGGTAGACAGTAAGAAGAAAGTCACAAATAAAATAGATGCTAAGTTTACCCAGAGCAAAAAGACAGTCAAGTACAAGGATCTTAAGAAAAAGAAACAGAAGGTCTATGTAAAGGTAACTAACTCAAAGGGAAAAGTTACAGTCAAGAACAAGACCTCCAAAAAACTTAAGAAGAACATAAAGCTCACTGTTAAAGGCAATAAGGTAACGGCAACACTCAAGAAAAAGGCAAAAAAAGGAACCTATAAGTTCACAGTAACGGTAGCTGCAAATGGTAATGCAAAAAAGACCACCAGGACTTTCAAAATTGTAGTTAAGTAAAAGATAATGTAAAAGTTCTGTAAAAATCGGAATTGACGCACTTTCACGTATTGCGAATGAAAAAAAATTGCGATAATATAGAAAACGTAAAAACAGACTTTGAATTTTAGGTAAAGAGGAAGTACCGGTTATGGCAAAAGAGATCAAAACAGTCGGAGTACTCACCAGTGGTGGCGATGCTCCCGGAATGAATGCAGCTATTCGTGCAGTAGTACGTAAATGTCTTGCAAACGGACTTAAGGTAAAAGGAATTAAGAAGGGCTACATGGGACTTCTTAATGAAGAAATCATCGATATGGACCGCAGAAGTGTGGCAGACATCATCCAGCGAGGTGGTACAATTCTTGGTACAGCCAGATGTATGGAGTTCACTACTGAAGCAGGACAGAAGAAGGGTGCAGAGATCTGCAGAAAGCATGGCATCGATGGCATGATAGTTATCGGTGGTGATGGTTCCTACAGAGGTGCTCAGAAGCTTTCAGCACAGGGTATCAATACTATTGGTATCCCCGGCACTATCGACCTTGATATAGCTTGTACAGACTACACTATCGGATTTGACACAGCAATCAATACCGCTATGGAAGCGATCGATAAGATCAGAGATACATCATCTTCTCATGAGCGAGTAAGTATCGTTGAGGTTATGGGACGTCACGCTGGTTACATTGCACTTTGGTGCGCGATCGCTAACGGCGCTGATGATATCCTTCTTCCTGAGAAGTACGACTTCAATGAGCAGAGAATTATCGATAACATCATCGATAACCGTAAGAAAGGTAAGACACACCACATCATCCTTAATGCAGAGGGTATCGGACACTCAGCATCTATGGCACGTCGTATCGAGGCAGCTACAGGTCTTGAGACCAGAGCTTCTATCCTTGGTTACATGCAGCGTGGTGGTAGCCCGACCTGTAAGGATCGTGTGTACGCTTCCATGATGGGTTGCTATGCAGCAGATATCATTACAGCAGGCAAGACAAACCGTGTCGTTGCTTATAGAAACGGACAGTTCGTTGATTACGATATCGATGAGGCACTTGCTATGAAGAAGTCTATCGATGAGTATCAGTACGAGATCAGTAAGATTCTGTAATATTTTTAAAACACGTGAAATACAGGCTCTCTTCGCGTTTTGCGGAGAGAGCTGTTTTATATCAAAAACGAGGTTTTCATGATTTCCAGCACAAATAATACCAGGGTAAAAAGAATAGCTGAATACTGCAAAAAGGCAAAGGCAAGAAGAGAGGATGGCGTTTTTGTGGTTGAAGGGATACGCATGGTGCGTGAGGTGCCATCTGACCTTTTGAGGGAGGTGTATGTTACCTCTCACTTTATGAAAAATATTTCAAAAGAAGATGGCAGACTGATCGATGATATTTCTGCATCTGAAGGGGCTACTCTTGAGGAAGTTACCGAGGATGTTATGAAAAAAATGGCGGATACGCAGACACCCCAGGGAATTCTGGCAATTGTTAAGCAAAGAGCCTGGACTCTTGAGGATATGACTAAAGATAATCCGCTTCTTCTTATTTTGGAAAATATTCAGGATCCCGGCAATCTGGGAAATATGTTCAGAACGGGTGAAGGGGCAGGCGTCACGGGAATCATCATGAGCAGCGATATGGCGGATGTGTATAATCCAAAGGTTGTAAGATCAACAATGGGGGCCATATTCAGAGTTCCTTTTTTATATGTGGATTCCATTGCGGAATTTACGGAGAAGCTTGGCAGAGAACATGGCATAACCAGCTATGCAGCACATCTTAAGGGCACAAAAAATTATGATGAGATGGATTACAAAAAGCCCAGCGCTTTTCTTATAGGAAATGAAGGAAATGGTCTTACGAAGCAGGCAGCAGATGCGGCTTCAGACTATGTACTCATTCCCATGCTGGGTGAAGTTGAGTCAATGAATGCAGCAACAAGTGCGGCAATTCTTACTTTTGAAGCCGCGAGACAGAGAAGAAATAGTAAGTAATATGTGTATTGATAAGAAAGAAGGAGGCAAGGTATGACAATAGGATTTATCGGACTTGGTAACATGGCAAAGGCACTTATAGGCGGAATTATCTCTAAGGGTGTTTTTGATCCTCAGGAGATCATCGGATATGACCCCAGTGAAGTTGCAAGAGAAAAGGCTGAAAAGAAATTTCAGATGCATGTAAAAGACAGTAACGCTGATGTGGCTAAGGAAGCAGATATTATCCTCCTTGCCGTAAAGCCTCAGTTCCTCAAGGTGGCAATTGCCGACATTATGGATGAAGTTGACAGCTCAAAGCTTATCATAAGCATTGCTGCCGGAAAGAGCCTGGAGTGGATTTCCAAAGAATTTGAGAAGGATATAAAGCTTATCAGGGTTATGCCCAATACACCTGCTCTTGTAGGCGAGGGATGTGCAGCTGTATGCCCTAACAGTCTCTGCAGTGACGATGACCTTAACGTTGCACTGGATATTCTCAGAAGCTGCGGTACAGCCAATGTGGTTCCTGAAAACATGATGGATGTCGTAACAGGCGTAAGCGGTTCTTCTCCGGCCTATGTTTTCCTCTTCATCGAGGCAATGGCTGATGCTGCAGTGCTTGGAGGTATGCCCAGAAAACAGGCATATGAGTTTGCTGCTCAAGCTGTGCTGGGAAGCGCAAAAATGGTTCTTGAAACCGGAAAACACCCGGGAGAACTGAAAGATATGGTATGCTCACCCGCCGGAACCACTATTGAAGCGGTTAAGATCATGGAAGAATCCGGATTCCGTGGAATAGTCATGGATGCAGTAACTGCGGCTATTGAGAGGAGTAAAGAACTCTGATTTTCAGGTGATAATTTATACAAAATTTGACATAATTGCTTCCATTTGTTACAATGACAAAAGTTTTGCGGTAACAAATATGTAACAATTTTAAAAAGGAAGCAAAAATTTATGAAGAAAGCAGGCACGTTAATGCACGGAGTTTTTGCATTTGCTCTGGCGATCGTATTATTCGCAACTTCCGGAAGCATAAATGTACAGGCAAGAACATCAAGTGTATTAAACAACAGTGATATAGGAGTCGGTGGAATTCTGAATCCTACAGAAGTGGCCCAGATTTCCGATGAGGAGGTCGCAAAGGCTGCAGACGCAGCATCAGCTATAAACAGCGCTCAGGATAAAGATGAGGATGTAGAAGAGGATGCTGAAGAATCAGAGTCTAAATTAGTAATGGCAAATGTATCTCAGGTCATGAACATCAGGGTTGCACCTGAAGATGATGCTGAGAAGGTTGGAGTTCTCTACAAGGATTGTGGAGGAAAGATAATTGAGCAGAAGGACGGATGGACCAAGCTTGAATCCGGCGATCTTGTTGGATGGGCTAAGGATGAATACCTTTTGTTTAATGAAGATGCTGAGAAGCTTGCTCAGGAAGTAGGAGTACAGCTTGTATCCAGCAAAGAGGATGCATTAAGAATCCGCACAGAGGCAGATGAAAATGCAGACGTACTTGGAGTTATAACCAATCATGGTTTTGTTGATATGATCGAGGATCTCGGCAATGGCTGGATTTCAGTTGATTACAACGACCAGACAGGTTATGTGCAGGCTGAGTATGTTGAGACAGACTTCAGAATTGACGAAGGCGAGACAATGGCCGCTATTGAAGCAAGAGAGGCTGAGGAAGCTAAGCGCAAGGCTGAAGAAGAAGCTAAGAAAGCAAAACTGATGCAGAATACCGGCGCAGTTGCAGCCGGTGCTGATGAGGCAAGACTCCTTGCAGCTCTTATTTACTGCGAGGCAGGTAACCAGTCATATGAAGGTAAGGTTGCCGTTGGAGCCGTTGTAATGAACCGTGTTAAGAGCGGTGCGTATGCAAACACAATTTCCGGTGTTATCTACGCATCAGGACAGTTCACTCCCGCACTTAACGGATCTGTAGCAAGAGTTTATTCCGGAAATATCCCGGATAGCTGCGTACAGGCAGCAAATGCAGCACTTTCAGGTGAGACCAATGTTGGTACTGCAACTCACTTCAGAAGAGCAGGCGGACATGACGGACAGGTTATCGGAGCACATGTTTTCTGGTAAGTTTGCCTAAAAACTAATTAATTGATACAATAAGCCTGGTCGTGGCTATTTAGCTGCGGTCGGGCTTAATCTATTTATCTGGTTTATTTATTGACGACTTACATGTTTTTTACGGAGGACAAGGTTATGGCTATTGATTTAAAGGGTAAGGATTTTCTGAAGCTTCTGGATTTTGAACCCGAGGAGATTAAGTATCTTCTGGATTTGGCAGCAGAGCTTAAGGACAAAAAGAAGAAGGGGATTCTTCACGATGAACTTCGCGGAAGAAATATTGCTCTTATTTTTGAAAAGACAAGTACAAGAACACGTTGCTCTTTTGAAGTAGCCGCTCATGATCTTGGAATGGGAACAACCTATCTTGATCCTTCGGGTTCACAGATTGGCAAGAAGGAAAGCATTGCTGATACAGCACGCGTTCTTGCAAGCATGTATGACGGAATTGAATACAGAGGATTTGGTCAGGATATAGTTGAGGACCTTGCAAAGTATTCCAAGGTTCCTGTTTGGAACGGACTTACAAACGAATTCCATCCCACACAGATGCTGGCTGATCTCCTTACAATAAAAGAGCACTTTGGAAAGCTCGAAGGAATTCACCTTGTTTACATGGGTGATGCAAGATATAACACAGGTAATTCACTTATGGTTGCCTGCGCAAAGATGGGTATGCACTTCACAACCTGTGCACCTAAAAAGTACTGGCAGAATGAGGATCTCATTAAGACCTGCAGAGAGATCGCTGAGAAGACAGGTGCGGTTATCGACCTTACAGAGGATGTTAAGGAAGGCACCAAAGGCGCTGATGTTATTTCAACCGATGTATGGGTTTCAATGGGTGAGCCCGATGAAGTATGGGAAGAGAGAATTGGTGATCTTAAGCCCTATGCAGTTACAGCTGACGTTATGAAGAATGCAGGACCTCAGGCTGTATTTATGCACTGTCTCCCTGCGTTCCATGACCTTGGAACAGGAATAGGACGCCAGATCAAGGAGAAATTCGACCTTGATGAGATGGAAGTTACGGATGAGGTTTTTGAATCCGAGCAGTCAATCGTGTTCCAGGAAGCAGAGAACCGCATGCATACAATTAAGGCTGTAATCTACGCCACAGTAAAATAAATAAAAAGCTTTAACAGGAAGCTGATATGAACCAGGATTTGATAAGTGCCCAGATAAGGACGAAATGGGCAGGTAAAGAGTTACAATATTTTGATATAGTTGATTCCACAAACAACATTGCTGATGAAGCAGGGCTTAAAGGCGCTGCTTCCGGCTTTCTTGCAGTGGCTGACAGACAGGACTCCGGACGTGGAAGACGCGGAAGGACATGGATCAGTCCTGCCGGTTACAATATTTTTATGAGTATAATGGTCAGACCCGGTATACCAATGGATAAGGTATCAGGTCTAACCCTTGTTATGGCTCTTGCCGTTGCAAAAGCAATAGACAAAGAACTGGGAACAGTTTCATGCGGAATCAAGTGGCCTAACGATGTGGTTCTTAATAAAAGAAAAATAGTCGGCATACTCACAGAACTACACACAATGCCTGGGGCAGAAGATTACTACGTTGTCATAGGAACGGGAATAAATGTTAATCAGCCGGCAGATCTTTTTGATGAAAAGATAAGGGATATCGCGGGATCGGTTTTTTCTGAGACCGGCAGAGAGCTGGACAGATCAAAGCTCCTTGGGGAGTGTATGGAAATCTTTGAAGGACTCTATGAAAAATACATTCAGAGCGGCGATATGTCACTGATAAAGAAAGAGTATGAGAGCATACTTTTAAATAAGGATGCAGGTGTAAGAATTCTGGATCCCAAGGGTGAATATGAAGCGGTTTCACGAGGAATAGCTGATGACGGATCACTTTTGATAGAGCTTCCCGATGGAACCACAAAGACTATCAACGCCGGTGAGGTCAGTGTAAGAGGCCTGTACGGATATACATGATATTTGCGGTTTGACCGCGGACTGGAGAGAATATGTTACTTGCAGTTGATGTAGGAAATACAAATATTTCATTCGGAGTTATGAAGGGCAAAAAGATTGTTGCATCTTTTCGCATGATGTCACAGACAGC
Source organism: uncultured Butyrivibrio sp. (assembly GCA_947168335.1). GTDB lineage: Bacteria > Bacillota > Clostridia > Lachnospirales > Lachnospiraceae > Butyrivibrio. Next base: position 11,491 of record CAMVLM010000062.1, read on the forward strand.
ACATACCTCTGATGAATACGGAAACAACCTGATAGCACTTTTAAGAAATAACGGAATAGACAAGGACGAGATAAGCGGAATTATCATCTCAAGCGTTGTGCCCAATGTAATGCACGCGCTTGTTAACTCCATGGTGAAATATCTTGGCAAGCAGCCATATATTGTTGGCCCCGGCATCAAGACCGGAATCAGAATAGCAACCAAGAACCCCGCAGAGATAGGCCCTGACCTTATCGTTGGAGCTGTTGCGGCTTATGAGCTTTACGGCGGACCTGCTATCGTAATCGATTTTGGAACAGCTACAACTTATGTTTATATAAATGAAAAAGCAGAATTCCTCGCAGGTATTTTGAGCCCCGGAATCAGAATTTCAGCGAAGGCCCTCTGGGAGGATACAGCAAAGCTTCCGGAGATAGAGATAAAGAAACCGGACAGCATCCTTGCCCAGGAGACAATCAGCTCAATGCAGGCAGGACTTGTATATGGTCAGATTGGACAGACCAAATACATTATCAATGAAATGAAGAGAGAACTCGGAAGAGACGATATCAAGGTTGTTGCAACCGGCGGTCTCGGAAGACTCATCTCAGAGGAGACAGAAGAGATAGATATTTACGATGCTAATCTTCTGCTTCACGGTCTTAGGATCATTTACGAAAAGAATAAAAGAACAAAGCCTCTTACAGAGGAATACGATAATAAAGAAGAAGGCTGATAAGCCTTTACGGGAAATAATTTTCAGGACGGCAATATGAGTAAGAAAGATAACGAATTTGAAGAAAAGGAAACAAGGGAAGTATACAGGGATGAGGCGCGCGTAGGCGATGATGAGAAGCCTCATTCAGAAACCCTTGAAGCAAAGAGACAGGGAAGACGTCTTATTATAAATAAAGAGACAGGTAAGATCACCAACGCCGAAACAGGTGAGGATGTATCGGATATCCAGGTTGTAACAGAGGACGGTTCACTTGGAAGCGTGTCAGCCGGTGGAAGGATCATTCTCTGCGGAGCAAATGCTTATGAGATGAAGTATTACTACAATCCGCTTTTTAAGAAGATTCCCGAGAGTATTCAGAAAGAACTGCATATCATCAGCGTCCTTTTTACCCAGGAGGCTGGCGGTATTTTTACAATAGAATTTGAAGATGACGGAACTATAACAATGGAGACCACAAGAAGTGAGGATGATATCACTTATGATGAGATAAGCGCAGGTCTTCTTATAGGAGAAGTCAGAAGACAGAGACAGGATCTCTTCGAAGCACTTCAGGTATATTACAGGGCAATGATCCTCCATGAGGATGTGTCAGAACTCCTTAGTGAGGATGATGAGTAATGCACAGACCTATCAATGCATTCAGAAAAAATGCGATAAATTATAATGACTATCTGCATCCTCTTTTGATCGGTGATGTGGAGCTGCCGAATAATATCATATTCGGCCCCATGGCAGGGGTATCGGATCTGCCCTTCAGACTTTTATGTCATGAGATGGGCGCGGGACTTGTGTGTATGGAAATGGTAAGTGCCAAGGCTATAACTTATCACAACAAAAACACAAATATGATGATGGAAATCAACCCTGTTGAGAGACCGGTGTCACTGCAGCTTTTCGGAAGTGAACCCGAGGTAATGGCGGAAGCGACGAGACTTATTGGTGAAAGACCTTATGACATCCTTGATGTAAATATGGGATGTCCCGTTCCGAAGGTTGTCGGTAACGGCGAAGGTTCAGCTCTTATGAAGAATCCCGAACTTATTGAAAAGATCGTAAGGGCAATGACAGCTGAGACTGACAGACCTGTGACCGTCAAGATAAGAAAAGGTTTTACAGAGGACAGTGTTAATGCGGTTGAGTGTGCGCTTGCTGCACAGGAAGGCGGAGCATCGGCAGTTGCTGTTCATGGAAGAACAAGGGAGCAGTATTACAGCGGCACGGCAGACTGGAGTATTATCCGCAGGGTTAAAGAGGCAGTCAGCATTCCCGTTATCGGAAACGGTGATGTGGTTGATGGAGAGAGCGCAAAGAGGCTCATCAGGGAAACCGGCTGTGACGGAGTAATGATTGCCAGGGCAGCAGAAGGAAATCCATGGGTATTCCGAGAAGTAATATCGTATCTGGAAACAGGGGAGAGCGTACAGCGTCCAACCATGAAGGAAATCTACGACACGGTTATCAGACATGCGGATCTTCAGCTTAAGTATAAGGGTGAGTATATCGGAATCCGTGAGATGAGAAAACACGTTGCCTGGTATACCACAGGACTTCCTGGTTCGGCAAAATTCAGGGCGGCTATCGGTCAGATGGAAAATATGGAAGAGCTGAAAAGTGCCTGTAGAAAAATATTTAATATAAGCGAAGAGTGAAAATGAGCTCCTTTTTTATGCGGATAAAAAGCGGGGTTTAAGGACTTTTGACTTTTTTCTTATATGCAAGTATAATACTGTGGATTGTAAACTCGTATATCACGGACGCAGATGGCGGTCCGATTAGTTAGAAGGGAAGATAAATAAAATGGAAGAGAAGAAGAACATTCTGACCTACGAAGGTCTCAAAGCTTACGAAGATGAGCTTCACGAACTCAAGGTTGTTAGACGTTCAGAAGTTGCTGAGAAGATCAAGGAAGCACGTGAGCAGGGTGACCTTTCCGAGAACGCTGAGTACGATGCAGCTAAGGACGAGCAGCGCGACATCGAGGCTCGTATCGAGGAACTTGAGAAAATCCTTAAGAACGCAGAAGTCGTTGTTGATGAAGATGTTGATATCAACAAGGTAAGCGTTGGTTGTAAGGTAACACTTCTTGATATGGAAGTGAATGAAGAGGTTGAGTACAGTATCGTTGGTTCTTCAGAAGCTAACAGCTTAAAGGGCAAGATCAGTAACGAATCTCCCGTAGGTAAGTCTCTTATCGGAGCTAAGGTTGGAGATATTGTTGACGCTGAGACACAGATGGGTGTATTCCAGTATAAGGTATTATCTATCGTTCGTAAGTAATATGAATTTTGAATGGGGACGGTTCAAGTCCCCATTTTTAAGTAACAGATAATTTTAGGAGTTAAGAGGAAAAAGAAGTGGCAGAAAATCAGCAGAATAATCAGAAGAATCAGAAGACAGAGGATATTAACCAGCTTAAGAAGGTACGCAGAGATAAGCTGGCAGAGCTGCAGGCAGCAGGCAATGACCCTTTTCAGATCGTAAAATTTGATCAGACTCATCACGCACAGGAAATCCGTGATAAGTTTGACACTCTTGAAGTTGTTCCTGAAACTGATGCAGAGGGCAAGCAGATCACACCTGAGCTTTCAGACATCCCTGCAGAGAAGATCGTTACTCTTGCAGGACGTATGATGAGTAAGCGTGTAATGGGTAAGGCATCTTTTGCTAACCTTCAGGATAAGTCAGGCCGTATGCAGCTTTATGTATCCAGAAACGATCTTGGTGATGAGCCGTATGCTGCATTTAAGAAGATGGATATCGGCGATATCATCGGCGTTAAGGGATTCGCTTTCAGAACCAAGACAGGTGAGATTTCTGTTCATGTTAAAGAGCTGACACTTTTAGCTAAGTCACTTCAGCCCCTTCCGGAGAAGTTCCACGGACTTACAGATACAGAGATCAGATACAGACAGCGTTACGTTGACCTTATCATGAACGAAGAGGTTAAGGATACTTTCATTAAGAGATCACAGATCATCCAGGAGATCCGTAACTTCCTTTCAGCAAGAGATTTCATGGAAGTTGAGACTCCCATGCTTGTTGAGAATGCAGGTGGTGCAGCAGCAAGACCTTTCCTGACTCACTACAATGCACTTGATGAGGAGAGAAAGCTTCGTATTTCACTTGAGCTTTACCTCAAGAGACTTATCGTTGGCGGTCTTGAGAGAGTTTACGAGATCGGTCGTGTATTCAGAAACGAAGGAACTGATACCAGACATAATCCCGAGTTCACACTTATGGAGCTGTATCAGGCATATACAGATTACGAAGGAATGATGGAGCTCACAGAGAGCATGTTCAGATATCTTGCTGAGAAGGTATGCGGAACAACACAGATTCCTTATGGTGACAACATCATTGACCTCGGAAAGCCTTTCGAGAGACTTACAATGAATGACGCCATCAAGAAGTATGCAGGCGTAGACTTTGATGCAGTTAAGACTGACGAGGAAGCTAAGGCTATCGCTAAGGAGCACAACGTTGAGTTTGAGGATCGTCACACCAAGGGCGATATTATCAACCTCTTCTTCGAGGAGTTCTGCGAGGAGAAGCTGATCCAGCCTACATTTATTATGGATCACCCGCTTGCAATTTCACCTCTTACAAAGAAGAAGCCCACAGATCCTGAGAAGGTTGAGCGTTTCGAGCTCTTCATCAACACTTGGGAAATGTGTAACGCATATTCAGAGCTTAACGATCCCATTGACCAGCGTGAGCGTTTCGCAGCACAGGATGCTAATGCGGCAGCAGGCGACGAAGAAGCAGAGCACACTGACGAAGATTTCCTTAATGCTTTGGAAATCGGTATGCCTCCGACCGGTGGTATCGGTTATGGTATCGACAGACTTTGCATGCTGCTGACAAACAGTGCGGGAATCAGGGATGTATTGTTGTTCCCGACGCTTAAGTCCGTCTCTCACAAATAAGTCCGTATAAGGTTTATGTTGTTCATGAAGGTTGTGTCAAACAAGGAATTGCACCATTTGTACCGCAAAACCCGATGCCTTGGATGGACTGTTATGGACCAGGATGGAAATTACCACTAAAATCAAGCGGAACTCTATGGACATTTTTGTACCAGATATTTATTGGTGAGAAATGGCCGGTTCATAAATATGAGTAAAACACGACACTCACGTTTTCGTAGAAATGCGAAGATGTGGGTGTTTTTTTATTCTTCACTTTCTAATTGCATCTCGCCCATGAAAGGAGGGCGGAATGCTCAAATCAAAATCCCCACCAATAAACTTAGATGAATACCTGGATGGTCAGCATAGACACTTCGTGACTTACTGGGAAGGAGCACGGGAAATAGGAATTGCCTATTGGAGTTTTGTCTCGCTGGCTAAGGAAGCAAATGCGACGATCAGAATGGGCAGATATGTGATTGTTGATATTGATGTTGTAAATGACTACATAGAAGAAACGTATGGTGATAACGAAGGAGATGATGGAGATATGCCTAAGGCTCGAAAAAAGATTGAGAACCTTGAAGGATTAGTCAAAACCGGTGGTAAAAAATATGTTCGTATTGCAGAAGGAGCTGAATTGTATTCTGTGAGCGAAAAAACATTTTCAGCGTGGGCTGATGATGCAAATGCAAAGAGACATGTAAAGGGCGTTGTGCTTGTTAATGTGGAAAAAGTTGAGGCGTTTATAGAATCATTTAATGAAGGGAGGCTTTACTGATGTGTAAAGTAATTGCAGTTGCTAACCAAAAAGGTGGTGTAGGAAAGACAGTGACATGTGTCAATTTAGGAACGGGATTAGCTATGAATGGAAAGAAAGTACTGATGATAGACGCTGATCCGCAGGGCTCTCTTTCAATAAGCTTGGGAATTACTGAGCCAGATCAGCTTGAGTATACCTTAGCAACCGCCATGCTCGGGATAATAAATGAAGATGAGATAGATGTTACAGCTGGAATAATCCATCATGATGAAGGCGTGGATATTCTTCCTGGTAACATAGAACTTTCAAGCCTTGAGGTTTCGCTATCTGGCGTTATAAGTCGAGAAACCATATTACGTGAATATGTAGATAAGGCAAGAGAAATCTATGATTACGTTATTATTGACTGCATGCCTTCACTGGGGATGATGACAATAAATGCTCTTTCATGTGCTGACTCAGTTTTAATCCCAGTACAGGCGGCATATCTTCCTGTAAAAGGATTGCAGCAGCTAATAAAGACAATCGGTAGGGTTAAGAAGCAACTAAATCCATCACTTAATATAGAAGGAATTCTTATAACGATGGTGGACAACAGAACTAATTATGCAAAAGATATAACATCACAGATTCATGATGCGTACTCCGCAAGTGTCAATGTGTTTCCGGTGGAGATTCCACTCTCTGTGAGAGCTGCTGAGATCAGCGCAGAAGGAAGCAGTTTATATGTATATGATCCTAAAGGTAAAGCTGCAAACGCATATAAGGAACTGATTAAGGAGGTTATGAATAATGGCTAACAGGGTTGGGAAAAAGATTAAGCTTGCAAGTATCGATGAGCTTCTGGGGGCTCCTAGCACAGAAGGAACTGTGGATATTGATGTAAGGGCGATTTATCCTTTTGAAAATCATCCCTTTAAGGTTTTGGATGATGACAGGATGGAAGATTTGGTTGAAAGCATCAGAGAAAATGGTGTTATAACCCCTGTCCTTGTTAGGCCTGATGATGAAGGGACTTATGAAATGATATCAGGACATAGAAGACTGCATGCAGCTAAAAGGGTCGGATTACAGAAGATCCCTGCAATAGTAAAAGAGATGACAAATGATGATGCGGTGGTTGCAATGGTTGATTCAAACATGCAGCGCGAGGAGATTCTTCCCAGTGAGCGTGCATATTCACTAAAGATGAAAATGGATGCAATGAATCATAGAGGGAGCCGAACTGATCTATCTTTGTCTCCTGAAGAGACAAAGATACATTCAGCAGAAGCTGTTGGGGAAACAGTAGGGCTTAAGCGTGCGCAGGTGCATAGGTACATTAGGCTGACTTTTTTGATTCCAAGGCTATTGGAGCAAGTAGATGAGGGACTCATTTCTATAGGCATGGCCGTTGAATTATCTTACCTCAGTAAAACATACCAGGAATGGATTGCTGATTATATGTTTGAAAAAGGCATGGTAACTATGGAACAGGTAATGGAACTGCGAAATTACCGTGATGACAGCACGCTGACAAAAGATCAGCTTTTTGAGATTATTGCTTCATCTAAAGCAGTCCATGAAAAGAAGAAAACCCGAGTTATTCTCAATGATAAGGAACTAAGCAGATATTTTCCGCCGGAATATACAAATGCCATGATAGCAAAAGTGATAAACGGTCTTTTGGAGCAGTGGAAACGAGAACGTGATAGCAAGGAGAATGCAGAATGATGGAATACTTTTATAGAGAGCAGGCAGAACAATTTGATCATATATGTGTGCCGAAAGCCCTTATATATGATAAGGATTTTTCACATCTTTCTGATAGTGCCAAGATGCTGTATGGCATACTGCTTGAAAAGATGGGGGATGTTAGTAATAACGGCTGGTTTGACGAAATGAACAGGGCCTATCTGGAATATACTCTGACAGATATGGCAGATGACATTGGGTGCTCCCGGCATAAGATTATCAACTGTGTATCTGAGTTAGAAGGCATTGGCTTAATTGTCATAGACAGATCGCAAAAGGGACGAGCAAACCGTATTTATGTTAAGAACTTTGCAAAAAGACAAAGACTTTCTGTGATGAACTAGTGCATAAATTGCACCACTTGAGTCTATAGAGAGCTATTGAAGGGAGAAGAAGAAATGAGCGAAAAGATCATATTTGATTATTTTTATAATCATGAGACTGATATGGTCTGCTTTTACAGAATACCAAAGTTTCTTGTGACAAATGATCGCTTTTCTAAAATGAAAACAGAAGCTAAGATGCTATATGGATTACTGCTGGATAGGATGTCTCTGTCCCGTAAAAATGAATGGTTTGATAAGAAACAGAGAGCATTTATCTATTTTAGCCAGAATGAAGCCATGGAATTATTGAATTGTGGAGAAACCAAGACGAGAATGCTTTTTGGGGATTTAGAGAGGCATGGACTTATCGAGAGAAAAAAGCAGGGCCAGGGTAATCCGGATATTATCTATGTGAAGAATTTTGTGGAAAAAGATAGAGGGCAGACCGATGAAAATCACGGTTCAGGGAAGAAGGTCAGGAATTTTAATAAGGACAATCATTGTCAGACCAACGGGAAATACGGTTCTGAACCAACAAAAAATGATGGTCTAGAAACGCAGATTCCACGGGGTAATTATAATGATATTAATAATACTGAGTTAGTTATAAGTCCTATCGAATCGATGGAAAACGATGAAGATGACGAGTATGATGCGTATGCAGAACTTATCAGAGAAAATTTATCATTGGATCTTATGAAGCAAAGATATCCCATGGATAGTGAGGATATCGATGGAATCTACGATCTTGTTTTGGAAACAGTTCTGTGCAGAAATAAAACAATTGTTATTGCAAGCAATGAATACCCGACAAAACTTGTAAGGCAAAAATTCCTGAAGCTGAATCACATGCATATGGAGTATGTCCTTGGTTGCATGAAAGATAATACGACTAAGATCAGGAATATTAAAAAATATCTTTTAGCAGCACTGTTTAATGCGCCTACGACTATGAGTGGGTATTTTGCAGCTGAAGTAAGCCATGATATGGCAGAATATGCAGTTAAACAAATGGAGGGATAAAATGTTCGTGTTGAAGCTTTTTGTAAAAATATTATTGCTTCCGGTCTTTATTGCAGTTGGCTTTATAAGAACGTGGGTAGATGTTTTATCTAAGATCGGGTGTGTGATTTTGGGATTGTTCTATCTTGTCATGTTGGCAATCATAGTCATGTATGCATGTAAGCACATGTGGGGGTGCGTCGCAATATCAGTTGGCATGTCTTTTGCAGGATTCCTGATCAGTTTTGCAACAGTAGCCGTCGGAACCATGCTTGAAGGAATCGGAGCAAAATTGGGCGATATAATAGCATCATAAAGCTGCAATTATACAGAATGATTATAAAAAACACGACACTTATGCAACAAACGTGCTAGCATATTACTATTGGAGCATTTTTGTAATGGCAAGGTGAGTAAAGGTCGGTAAAGCATGGATATCAAGGCAAAACTTCAGAGATTTGGGAAAAGGACTATAACACTTGAAGAACTGTCTTCTGTCACTAATACGGTTTCATCAGATGTTAGGAATTTATATACAAGGATACAGGAAGTATGCGAACTGGGGTATATTGAACCGGTTAAGAATTCCGGCAAAAACGGCAATATTAGCTATCCACTATACAAGAAATACAGGATCTTGGTAAAAGAGGAAGCTGATAATGAAACCATAGACGAAATAAGAAAGTTGCATCCACTACTGCTAAGGAGTGGGTATTTATCTGCAAATCCTTTGGAATTTCAAAAGAATAGGGCTGTTATTGAATGCCTTAGTGCATATTTGTTTGGTGATAAAGATGTGACTTTTATATCCAGAAAAGAGCGTTCCTTTGAGATATTTGGACATGAAAAAACTCTTGATGACAGTATAGTGAAAACGCTTTTGCGGAAGCTGCAGATTACTGAGTCAGAACTGGGATTCTATGACACGCCGGAATATTGTTTTCATGATTATATTCCGGTCAGAAAGGAGCACATGATGCTTTTAATCTGCGAGAATAAGGATATCTGGTTTAATATCCGAAGGCGTATGTTTGAGGACGGCGTAAAAGGCCTGTTTGGGATACCGATTGATGGAGTTGTTTATGGCGAAGGTAACAAGGTTTCTGACAGGACAGGAGCACTTGAAGAGTATGTTAAGTTCATGGGTGAGCCTGATGTGAAATTCCTGTACTGGGGAGACATTGACAGAGAGGGCTTTGACATATTCAGAAGGACTAAAGATGCCAATGACAGGCTTGATATATCTTTATTTGTGCCCGGATATAAGAAAATGATAGAAAGAGCAAAGAATATAGAACTGGAGGATAGTCCGTCTTCCAAGAAGCAGAGCATGCGTTTCGATGATCTTATCAATGAGTTCTCCGATGATGAACGGAACTTCCTAACGGACATATTTGATAATAATAAGCTTATTCCACAGGAGATAATATCATACAAGTATTTGAAAGAAGGTTGCTAGTCGACCACAGCGAGGCACGAGCTGATGAGAGACTGTATCCGTAATGAAATGATAACTCGTGTATCTAATTAATAGTACTCATAGTACTCGAACAAGGGATAATTA
>CAMVLM010000063.1 GCA_947168335.1 uncultured Butyrivibrio sp.
ATCCGAACTTATTGCTCTTAAAGTATCTGACCTGGATATGCAGCTTTGCACTGTCATGTGCAGCAATGAAAAAACAGAAAGGATAATTCCTTTTGATCAGAGAACAAAAAAATGTCTTGTGAGATATCTTCAGGATGGAAGAAGGCACCTTATAAAAAGTAATCTGGAGGAGCTTTTGTTCGTAAACTATCAGGGAGAGAGCATGAGCAGGCAGGGAGTGTGGAAGATGGTAAAATCCTATGCGGAAAGAGCAGGGATTACAACACGCATTACACCTGAAGCATTGAGACATAGTTTTGCCGCTCATCTTATTGAAAGAGGAGCAGATCTGGATGCGGTGCAGCAAATGATGGGGCATGTAAGCTCCATGTCCACAAACCGATATGTAAGAGACAGTAAAGACTACATAAGAAACGTCTATAATCAGACTCATGTATAAAAAAAGACCAAAGCATGTTTCAGCTTTGGTCTTATTTCTTTAAACAAGTTCAGCGATTTCAAGAATGAGTCGTTCTGTATCATTCCAACCAAGACAAGGATCTGTGATGGACTTACCATATATTCCTTCGCCGATTTTCTGGCATCCTTCTTCAATATAGCTCTCGATCATTACGCCCTTAACAAGCTCTCCAATATTAGTGTTGTGACTCCTTGAATGAAGAACTTCCTTAACAATACGAATCTGTTCACGGAATTTCTTACCTGAGTTGTTGTGGTTTGCATCAATGATAGCTGCAGGATTCTTGATATCTCTTTCAGAGTAGAGCTCAGAAAGAAGATTTAAATCCTCATAATGGTAGTTAGGCTGTGACTGACCATGCTTGTTGCTTGAACCACGGAGTACGCAGTGAGCAAGAGGGTTACCATTAGTCTTAACCTCATAACCTCTGTAAACGAAAGAGTGAGGAAGCTGTGCTGCATAAACAGAATTGAGCATAACACTTAATGTACCGCTTGTAGGATTCTTCATTCCGGCAGGAACATCAAATCCACTTGCAACCATACGGTGTTCCTGGTCCTCAACAGAACGGGCACCGATTGCTACATATGAAAGAATATCTGCGATATATCCCCAGTTTTCAGGGTAGAGCATCTCGTCAGCTGCTGTTAATCCGGACTCCTCAATGGCACGGATCTGCATGTGTCTCATTGCAATAAGACCGGCTCTGAAATCTGTCTTACCTTCAGGATCCGGCTGAGATGTGATTCCCTTATAGCCTTCTCCTGTTGTACGAGGCTTGTTGGTGTAAATTCTTGGAACAAGAATAAGTTTATCTGAAACCTTGTCATTGACCTTGGCAAGACGTGAAACGTAGTCACATACTGCGTCTTCATTATCTGCGGAACAAGGACCTACAATTACAAGGAATTTGCTGCTTTTACCACAAAGAACGTCGGCGATTTCTGCGTCACGCTGTTTCTTTAATGCTACCAGCTCCTTCTTGAGAGGAAATTCGTCTCTTATCTCCTCAGGAGACGGCAGCTGTTGTATATACTGAAATGACATGTCTAAAGACCTCCTAAAAATACTACGACCTACACTATAACACGTTAAAGCCTGAAAGTAAACTTGTGAACCGAAAATATTAAAAAAGCATAAATAAAATCAATATGTAGAGAATATCGCAACGAAAACGCATTAAAATAGCGCATTCTTTACTACTGTATATAGTATATCAGATTCTGATACGCTTGCTCCATGTGATATAATTTAAGTTAGTTTACTAATGCTTAAATAATGGTATATAAATGATTAAAAGAAAACTTATTATCACAATTGAAATAATGTCCCTTATATCAGGCGTAATGTTTATGTGTTCATGTGCTGATAAGAGTATGTCAGAAAATGATGTAAATGAAAAGTCTGATGATAGCCTTTGGGAAAAAATAGATGAAGAAAAATCCGGAAAATCCGGCACTACAACTGTTTCCTCAGCTGAAAAAGTAGGAGCTGAGCTTATATCTGAAAAAGATGCTGAGCTTATAGCTGATCAGGAGGCGGATGGAAAAAACGAGAGTGAAGACAGCGCAGGTACAATCATAGTCACACCTTCAAAGCTTTCAGAAATATCTGTACCTGAGGCAATAGTAATAGAAGATACGGACACAAATCTTATTAAAACTGCAGATAAGACAGAAACAGATTATCCTGTTAAGACAGAAAACAGAGAAATACCTTCTTTATATATATCTGATCTTGCAGAAGGAAAAGATTTGATAACACCTGTAAGAAATCAGGGATACACTGCGCTTTGCTGGAATTTTTCTGCACTTGGGGCAATAGAAGCGGACCTTCTTGCACATTATGATGTATTTGAGACAGATAAGCTGAATCTCTCTGAGAAGCACGGTGCATACTACAATATGCATAAGGCTGAAGGATCTTACAACGGTGGAATTGATGACGATTATCGGGAATTTGTCTTTAATCCGGAGAAAGAAGCATGGCTTGATGCCTATGACACTAGTTATTTATCAGTGGGTGGAGTTGCGGATTACTGCGTATCACTTTATACGGCCTGGAAAGGACCGGTCATGGATGAAGGGGATAATTCCTTCACTACTATAAAAGGACAGTCTGCAATTTACACCGATAACACAAAAATACCAACTGATCCATATAAGGATAACGTTTGTCATGTTCAGGGAGTATATGAAGTACCTGCTACTGAAAAGAACAGAGAGCTGATAAAAAGGATGATACTGGAACACGGAGCTGTCACTGCAAGTGTACGTACTGAGGATGGTTTCTGGACTGGAAGAAAGATGGCTCTTTATGATTACAAAAGATATGGTGGAGACAATGTTGCTGACCATGAGATTCTGATCATAGGCTGGGATGACAATTATGCAGCCTCAAAATTTATAACAAGTCCTGAGAATAACGGTGCTTTCATATGTAAAAACAGCTGGGGGACCAGATACGGCTCTGAAGGATATTTTTATCTGTCCTATGAAGACAATATTCTGACGCATAATAATGTAGCTGCATATGACTGTGTTATTGAAGGGGATAAAAGGTGGTATGATGGCAATTATCAGTATGCCGGATTCCTTACACAGGTAAATGATGCAATAACTGATCAGAAGAATGTTGTATACATGCTCGAAGAAAACAACAAAAGTTATGGAATAGATATAACAGCTATGAGTGATGAGGAACTCTGTGCAGTTGGCTTGTTTTCAATGTCAACTGATATGGATTATGAAATCAGTATATATGATACAACTGATATTTCTGTTAAGGACTATTCCACTGATGAAAAGGCAGATGGCGAAAAAGTAAGTGCCTATAATAAAGAAGAACTTGGAGATGCGCTCTATAACGGCGAATATCATTTGATAACAGGTGGCTACCATACACTGGAGCTTTCAAAAACAATTGATATCAGCAAGGATAAATCCTATTTTGTTCTGGTTACGCCTAAGAAGAAAGAAAAACTGGTATTTGAGAAGGAGATGGATTATACAGGAGAAGAGAATTATGATGAATGGAAACATAATCTTGGGGCATTACACAATGTGAATGTTGCCAGCGGACATAGCTTTCTTCAGGATGAGAGCGGAGACTTCTATATAAGACAGGATGCAAAAGACTTTTTTGTTAAAGCCTATACAAAAAAGAAATAAAAAGGAAATAAAAAGGAAATAAAAAAACCGCCATGCTGGCGGATGCTTTTTGGGAGGTGGCTGTACGATGGGGAGTCGTACAGCCATGTTGTATGAAAAAAGTTTTTGGGGTTCAGAAGATGTTCTTCATCTCTGATAGGATTATGTTAATTCATATTTGTTTCTAAATTATGGCTGTTTTATAAAAGAAAACTTCTTTGTTTCTAAACAATTCCTTTGACCTTTGTAAATCATATATAAAAATTAACGATAAAATAAATATTTCGCGGCTTTCTGAAAACTTGCAAAAGAAGTCTGATTGTGCTATATTTTGTGGTAGGAAGTAATTTAGACACAAATACTGCTAATTGTGATTCATAGGAGGTTTGTAGTGGGGAGAGAAGAGAAAGCACCTGCAGAAATTCGTACCACAGATAAGCTGAAGATCCAGAAGCTTTTAAGTGACGCCGGCTATATTGTGGAGATGGGTAACGGAAGCGTACCGACTGTAGTTTGCAAGAGACGCGAGGATATGAGCAGAGATCTTGCCGCTATTCGTAAAATTCTCAAGGAACAGCGTTACGAAGGCAGCTTCGGTGTTCGTGCACCTCGTAAAACAGATGAGCTTATGCCTGTTGATAATGGCGAAGCAGAGACAACAGATATTATCGATGATGCAGTGCCAGCAGCTGTATGATTATGTATAAAAGCCACCGGATTCCGGTGGCTTAATTTGTACATATAAGTAATCGGTAAGGTCGGTCGATCAGGATACTTATTCTTCAGGAAGAGCAGATTCATCACGGACAAGTACTCTTGATTGTGACTGGGCTTTACGGATTTCTTCTTTTTGTCTTTTTACATTGATAATATAACTCATGAGAGAGCTTTCAATTCCACGCATTTTGCAGCCGACAGCTTCGTAGGTACCAATCTTGAAATTGCGGACTACATACAGAGTAAGCTCGAATGCCTTGGAATATCCTTCAGGCTTAAAGGTCAGTCTCACCATGTCCCCGACATTAGCTGAGGCTGATTTGCCCAGAAGAAGAGAAAGTCCTCTGATTGATATGTCATAAATTATCGCACTCACAGTCGTGTTGTGGTTGATGACTGCTTTTCCAAGCACGTTGATCACATATCGCTCAGCCTTTCGCTGATTCTCTATCTCAGTTATTATCTCTGTTCCCCTGAGGAGATAGTAGGTATCGTTCCAATTCTCATAAGGTACAACGGATTCAAGATTAAAGCTGTGCTTTTCGCCCACAGGCTGGATAACAGCATCAGCTGTAGCCTGAGTTGCAGCAGGTATCGGAACTCCGTGGTATTTCATTGGTTCCACCAAAAGAGCACCATCCATTACCGATATAGCTTTAGTTTTTAACCGGACAGGCATATTATCAATCAGAGTGCTGACTGTCAGCTCTGTACCTGCAATTATATCTGCAATATTCATACAACCCTCATAAATGTTTTAATTACCTATACTATATTATATAATAATAATACACTATAAATAGGCAAAAAACTTAAGCATAATAAAGAATTGGAGATGAATACGAAATATAATTTTTTTAAAGGATTTATACCTGGACTGATACCAAACAGGATGGTCCTGTTTTCATTCTCCCTTCTTTCTTTATTAACTGGGCATATCAGGAAAAAAACTCGTGACCTTCATTATGAAGAAAATCAGAGAATACTTTCTGATGTAAAGAACGGTTTTTTTAAAGAAAACGAGTATGTGGAGAATCAGGACAGCTGGGAAAAAATAAAATTTGGGTCGCATAAGAAAGCAAACATGGCTTATTCGGGATGCGAAATAATCGCAACCTATAATTGTCTGTTAAGCCTCGGAGAAAGGGGCAATGCCTTTCCTGAACTGATCAGATATTTCGAGAAACGAGGGAACGCATTAAGAGGTGGTTTTGGAATTGCGCCTTCATATCCCGCAGATTTCATGAAAAAACGGGGATACGGCATATCACGCCTTACCAGCAGAAATACAGACAGAGTTAATAAATTCGGTCAGGAACATGATACGTTCCTTCTGACTTTTTATTGGGACAAAAAAGATATAACAAGGCAGCTGCACACAGTAAATATTTCAAAGAATGATAGGGGATTCTTTGTTCACAACTCAGGCACATTAAATAAAAATGCTGCCCTGGGGCCCTTTGACAGATTGGGAGATGCCATTCTGTCTTTGGGAAAAGATGTTGCGATAATTGTTATTTATGGGTTAGACAAAAAATGAAGGGTTGGGGTAATTTATGATATTTGAATACCTTAATGAATCTGTTATCACCGGTATGAAAAAAGAAATCACAGTTCCGAATATCGGAGACAGAAGTTTTTGGGACGGACTTTCCGAAGAAATTAAAAGAGTTTTGATAAGTGAAGGTGAGAAGAACAGGGAAACCCCCTGGTCTACTTTGCTTATGTCTGATTATAAAAAATGTCTGGAAACCGGTGACAGAACATCATTCGATGAGAAGTTTCTCTCAAGAAAAATCAAGTTGGCTTCCTTTGTTTTTGCGGAGTGTGCGCAAAATAAGGGAGAATTCCTGCCTGATATTCTGGACGGAGTTTACCTGCTTCTCGAGGAAAGCAGCTGGTGCCATCCGCTGTTTGACTATCATGAAGGAGAAAAGCCTTCGGGTATTCCTGATACTTCCAAGCCGGTCATTGACCTTTTTGCAGCTGAGACCGCGGCGGTTCTTGGAACGATGGAATATCTGTTAAGACCTGTCCTTAATGACATCGATCCGGTTATCTCGGAGTATATCAATTCCAGAATAAGGGAAAGAGTTGTAGTACCGCTTCTTTCTGAAGATTTCCCATGGATGTATAAACCTGAGAACAAAGCCGACATAAGGGCTGCTGAAATACTTCAGGACGTACTTGTGGCTGTATTTACAGGTGAGAACAGGCTGAAAACAGTTGATGAAACAGAGGTAATTGTAAAAATTGCCTTAAAGTGCCTTGATGCATATCTTGATAACTACAGTGAGGACGGATACTGTCATGACGGTGTTCCCGGATATACCCGTGGTGCGCTGTGCATGTACGGCATTCTCAGCATTCTGGATGATGTGTCGGAAGGTGCTTTTGATGATGTCTTTGCACAGAACAAGATAAGGAATATTGCCGCATACATCAGAAGAATTTATGTGGATGACGGCTATTATATTAACTTTGCTGACTGCCCGGCAAAAGCAGATAGCAGAACTGCAAGAGAATATGCCTTTGGAAAAGCATGCAAAGATGCGGAATTATGCTGCCTTGCAGCCGATGATTACAGGGTGGGTGAATGGAATCAGAAGCTTCTTACAAAGGATAGCAATCTCTATTACAGACTTTTACAGATTGTAAATCATGAGGAGATGATGCATTACAGACCCTTTGACCTTCCTGAACATGAGGATGCATATTATGAAGATGCAGGCCTTATGATCACCAGGAATGATAAGTTTGTACTAGCCGTGAAGGCAGGAAACAATGCAGATATCCATAATCATAATGATGTGGGCAGTGTCACACTTTATAAATTTGGAAAGCCCATGCTCATTGACCTTGGACAGGGCGCTCAGTCTGACAAAAGACAGGATATGTGGACTGTTAAGTCCGTATATCACAATCTGCCGACTTTTTATGACGGACACGAGACAATAACGGAGCTTTCCGGTGAAAAATATGCAGCAAAAGATGTGCTATATGATGCCGAGAAGCATAAGATGAGCTTTGATATCGCACCTGCTTTTGGAAACAAAAACATCCTCACTTATAAGAGAAGTATCAGCCTTAGGGGAGAGAAGGTATTTCTTGATGATGATTACGATGGAATGCTGGACGGAGTAATCGGGTTCATGACTTATGAAGAGCCTAAGGTTAAGGGCAAAGAGGATGGAAACATAACAATCTCAGTGGGAGCGCTTGGAACCATCAAACTGATAGGATATGAAAAAGATATGTCCGCCATAACCATTGAGAAGTGCGACATCACTGATGAAAAACTGCAGGAAATATGGAAGCATGCCTGCTACAGAATCAGAATTCCCCTTAAAAAGGGACTTACCAAAATTGAAATTAGCTAAAATTATTTACTCAAAGAATATGAGGAAAATTGTATGAACGAAAATAAAAAATTCCCGACCAGGGGTGGGCTTGTCCTTTATTTCTTAAAGGGCAGCATCGGGTTATTTATAGTAGCCACTATCTTTTCGATGGTGGTTGCTTTTCTTGACATGGTCAGCCCTAAAATAATCCAATACACAGTTGACTATCTGATAGGCGATTCAGAATCGGCTATGCCTTATTATATGCAACTGATAATCAGCATCACCGGTGGAAAAGAGTATCTGAGAAACCACCTTTTTGCGATTGCACTGGTTGTAATTGTAATAGCAGTTATATGCGCCATATTCAGATATTTCAACAAACTGCTTAATTCAATGGCTGCTGAGAGACTCATAAAGAGAATGAGAGATATTCTTTTTGAGCATATCAGCCATCTGCCTTTTTCGTGGCATGGACAGAATCACACAGGTGACATCATCCAGAGATGCACATCTGATGTAGAGACAATCAAAATGTTCCTTTCTGAGCAGCTTACAAGTCTCTTCAGAATACTGATCATGGTTGTACTTGGTATTGCCTTTATGCTTCAGATTGATGTAAGGCTTACCATTGTTTCTGCTGCATTTATTCCTGTAATTGTTATTTATTCACTCTTTTTCCATAACAAAATCGGAAGCGCGTTCAGAAAGGCGGATATTGAGGAAGGAAAGCTTTCAGCGATAGCACAGGAAAACCTTACCGGAGTGCGCGTCGTAAGAGCATTCGGAAGAGAATCCTACGAAAGACAGAGATTTGAAAATAAAAACAGAGATTACACTGCTTTTTGGATTCAGCTTATGAAGCTGTTATCCGCATTCTGGACATCAAATGACCTGATTTCAGGTTTTCAGGGAATGACAGTACTTGTACTTGGCTCTGTTTACTGCGTAAGAGGCACCATAACTGTAGGTGAGCTCATCGCATTCATATCTTATAATGCCATGATCTCATGGCCTGTTCGTATGCTGGGACGAGTAATTTCCGAAATGAGTAAGGCGGGAGTATCAGTGGACAGATTGCGTGAAATAATGAACGCTGATATTGAAAAAGACAGTCCGTCAGCAGAAAAAGCCCCTCTTGACGGTGATATCGAGTTTAAGAATGTAAGCTTTTCCTATGACAACGGAACAGCTGAAATACTGAAAAATGTGAGCTTTAAGGTTAAAGCCGGGCACACAGTCGGCGTCCTTGGCGGCACAGGATCAGGAAAATCAACTCTTATGTACCTTCTGGACAGACTCTATGATCTTCCGGAAAATGGAGGAAGCATCACAATAGGCGGAAGAGACATAAGAAGCATAGATATGCATTACCTTAGGAAAAATATCGGTCTTGTATTACAGGAACCCTTCCTTTTTTCAAGGACACTAATGGAAAATATCGGTATAACACAGAAGAGTACGGATATTAAAGACATAAGAAGAGCAGCGAAGCTGGCTGCTCTTGATGAGACCATAAGGAATTTTGATGCAGGCTATGAGACCTTTGTAGGTGAAAGAGGAGTTACCTTGTCAGGTGGACAAAAGCAGAGAACAGCCATAGCACAGATGCTGATCGCCAAGCCGCCCATCATGATATTTGATGACGCGCTTTCCGCTGTTGATACGGAAACCGATGCAAAGATCAGAGCTGCGCTTAATGAAAATACAGGCGGAGCCACAACAATTCTGATCTCACACAGGATAACCACACTTATGCACGCAGACCATATCATCGTGCTTAATCATGGTGAGCTTATTGAGGAAGGAACACATACGCAGCTCCTGGAAAAGAACGGACTTTACCGCAAAATTTATGACATACAGGTTCAGGGAGGAGGTGACATAAGTGCCTGAAAATAATACTGAAAAAACAATCACCACGCTTCCTTTCATGGGAATACAAAGGCTTATGCCTTATTTAAAACCATACCTTCCCAAGATGGTAATAATGATATTTTTAGGATCCATGGTAAGCCTGGTGGATTCATCGATACCGTTGTTTAACAGATATGCGATCAACAATTTCATAGCAAAGGGAACCCTTAAAGGAATAGGAATCTTTACAGCAGTATACGCACTTGTCCTTGTCTGTAAACTTGCAATGGACTTCACCAGCGCCTACATGTGCGGAGAGATAGAGATGTCGGTTGACAGGGATCTTCGTAACGCTGCATTCAACCATTTGCAGGAACTCTCCTTTTCATACTTTAATCAGAACAATGTGGGTTACATTCACGCGAGGGTCATGAGTGATACAGGTAAGATCGGAGTCATGGTGGCATGGAGAATGATGGATATAGTATGGAACGGAAGCTACATCCTGTTTGTACTTATCGTT
This sequence comes from uncultured Butyrivibrio sp., assembly GCA_947168335.1. Lineage (GTDB taxonomy): Bacteria > Bacillota > Clostridia > Lachnospirales > Lachnospiraceae > Butyrivibrio. The sequence continues at coordinate 10,048 of CAMVLM010000063.1, forward strand.
ATGCTCAGCATAAATGTCAGACTTGCACTTTATATATTTGCACTGGTTCCGATTGCAGTTGTACTTGTTATATATTTTCAGAAACATCTGATTGTTTTAAACAGGCATATCAGAGAGCTTAACGCGGCAATAACCGGTAACTTCAACGAGGAAATAACAGGTGCCAAGGCAATAAAAACTCTTGTTGTAGAGGACAAGATCCAGAAGGATTTCATGGATGATACTGAGAATTACAGGAAAAATGCAGTACATGCAACGCATTATTCCGCAATCTTTACTGCATCAGTTACCATGCTTTCCTCATGTGCACTGGCACTGGCTCTTTGGAGAGGCGGAATCATTACAATGGAAGGAGTCATGGAGATAGGTACACTATCTGTTTTCCTGTCCTATGCACTTGGAATACTTGAACCTATTCAGAATATTATTGTTACCATTTCTGAACTGGTTGCTGTTCAGGTAAATGTGGAGAGACTTACAAGACTTCTTAATACCGAGTCGGATGTTGCTGATTCAAAGGAAGTAATTGAAAAATACGGTGATACCTTTAATCCTAAGAAGGAGAACTGGGAAGAACTCTATGGTGACGTGGAGTTTAAGGATGTTTCTTTCCACTATCCTGACGGAACGGAATACGTCCTTGAAAACTTTAATCTTAAAGTTCCTCAGGGAACCAATGTTGCGATAGTAGGTGAAACAGGTGCCGGTAAATCAACACTGGTCAACCTCGTATGCAGATTCTTCGAACCCACAAGCGGTCAGGTTCTCATAGACGGAAGAGATGCAAAAGAGAGATCGCAGCTCTGGCTTCACAGCAATATTGGTTATGTGCTTCAGACGCCTCACCTTTTTTCGGGAAGCGTAAGAGAGAACCTTAAATACGGTAATCCCGATGCCACGGATGAGGAGATATGGGAAGCACTTAAGCTTGTTTCTGCTGATGGAATCGTTAAGAGCATGGACAATGGCCTTGACAGTGACGTTGGAGAAGGTGGAGATATGCTGTCCACAGGACAAAAACAGCTCTTATCCTTTGCAAGAGCCATACTGGCAAATCCCAGAATACTTGTGCTTGATGAGGCAACATCTTCAATCGATACCGTTACCGAAAAAGCAATACAGGATGCCATCTCTGTTGTAATAAAGGGCAGAACATCATTTATGATCGCCCACAGATTATCAACGGTTGTAGATGCGGATGTGATCCTTGTGGTAAAGGACGGAAAGATAATAGAGAGAGGCAGACACAAGGAGCTGATGAAGAACAGAGAGGGTTATTATTATCAGCTGTTCTCACGCCAGTTTGAGGAAATGTCCATAAAAGCAATGGGGTAAATTTTGTGAATAATCACAAATAGTGCATTATTTACAATATGCTTGAAATTTGTTATTGTATTAATTAACTATAGGTTATTCTGCCTTGAGTGGCAGAATCACAGGAAGGATCCTAAGATAGATTTTGGGACGAAAATCTATCCATGCAGCCGGTGTAAGTGGGGACTTTAACAGGCTGCAGGCGCAGGAACGGATTTATCCTTTTTCATGGAGGAAGAAAGGAGCGCTATGAGTATAGGAAGTATTGGCAACAGTAGTTACAGTAACTATTCTTCTTATGGCAAAATAGCAAGTGGCAACAAACTGCCCACTGCTGCAGATGGCGCTGCGGAGCTTGGCATCAATGAAAAGATGGAAACTCAGCAGAGAACTGCTAAAGCTTTGGAGAGGAATGGAAGACAGCAGATTGACAAGCTGAACATTTCCGACGGTGTGCTTGACGGAGTTACGGATTATCTCCAGGATATGCGTCAGAACGCAATCTATTCCAAGAACGGCACACTTACTGATGCTGACAGAGGAGACATTTCAAATGTTAACTCTCAGCTGATGAAGGGAATCGGCGAACGCCTCAGCTCATCTGATATGGAATCATTGGGACTTTCCAACATCGATGTAAATGATGTTGATTCTATTGATCAGGCAATTGAAAGTGTCAATAATGCGAGAGGTTCCGTAGGTGCAGTTACAAACGGAACAGAACACAATGTAAGCTATAATTCAATTGCCAGAGAGAATCTCTTAAGTGCACAGAGCAGCATAGCTGACACTGATATTGCACAGGAGATCACAGAGCTTCGTAAGAATCAGACTCTTGATGCTTATCGCACACAGATGCAGAAGAAGCAGCAGGAGGATGAGGCACAGAAGAGCAACATGAATCTGATGCTTTAATCACTGGAAAAACTAAATAGGGTAAAAGAAAAGAGCCTTCGAAAATATTATTTCGGAGGCTCTTTGAAACCTAATTTGATGCTGCGCGTATAGCTGAGAGCTTTGGTGAGATTTTTATGCTGGTATAGAGGTCGGCGTATTGGGAAGCTGACAGATCCTCTATATAATTCTGCATATAGTTTTTATCTATTCCGTTTTTTCTAAGAATATCGACAGCTTTATTATATGCAATGGCTGCCTCATTTTCCGTGCTATATTTACCGACTACAAAGTCACCGCGTACATGAATGATAGCTTTGTATTTAAGATAACCTCTGTGGTTGTACTGTCTGACTCCATGATATCTGTTTAAAACCTCGATATTTTCATATCGAAGGTCACCCGAATTACCATTTACAAAGCGATAATCCCTGCCTTCGACTGCGTAGCTTCTTATACCATAGCGGGAAAGAATGCTTATCTGTGAACCGTAATCTGCCACAAATAAATGGGAACCTCTCTGCATTATTTTGTGTGACGAATAGTAGAAGAGGTCATCTATGTCAAAAATCAGGTTCTGTGTCGGAGACAGATAATATAGGAAGAATTTCTTTTCAAGATAAATAGGATTAGGGATGTAAAGGCCCTTATCTCTGTAATTCACAAGGACAACGCACTTTTCAAAGGGCAGAGTCTGGTTGGAACGATATTTTTTTAATGTCCATGAAGGATTCTCAAGTATGGTCTGTGCCTGATTGTAGGCGCGATGTGCACTTCTTGCATTTGAAAAAGACCCAAGGGCTATATGCTTGCCCTTATAGGTTATAGAAGCTCTGAAGGATTTTGTTCCATCCTTAAGAGAGGTCTCATAAACCCCCGTGTTATTAGCTGCCATTTCAGTTTACCCCCTCTGTAAGCTAAAATGATAAATGTATGTAAATTTATACATTTTTGTGGTATACTTTTTACTCAAAGTATATCTAACATAAGAAAACTGAAACGACTCATAGTTGTAAAGTCGCATCTTTTCTTTATTCTATCATACTTAACAGTTACCAATAATTAAAAAACTATAAAGGAGTACCAAAATGGGAGTAATGTATTCAAGCACCAGAGGAGATAAGAACAAGGTAACAGCATCACAGGCTATCTTACGTGGCCTTGCAGCTGATGGAGGGCTTTTTGTACCAGATAGCATTCCACATCTGGACAAGACCCTGGCTGAACTTAAGGAGCTTGATTACCGCGATACAGCATATGAAGTAATGAAACTTCTTCTTTCTGATTTTACTGAAGAAGAGCTCAGATATTGTATTGACCATGCATATGACTCCAAATTTGATACACCTGAAATGGCACCTATGACAGAGGCTGAGGGAGCTTTTTATCTCGAGCTTTATCATGGAAAAACAATAGCTTTTAAGGATATGGCGCTTTCAATTCTTCCTTATCTTATGACAACTGCAGCTAAGAAGAATCAGATTAAGAACGACATCGTTATTCTTACTGCAACAAGCGGAGATACAGGAAAAGCTGCTCTTGCAGGATTTGCTGATGTTCCGGGTACCAAGATCATAGTATTTTATCCCAAGAACGGTGTTTCTCCCATTCAGGAGAAGCAGATGGTTACTCAGGAAGGTGACAATACCTGCGTTGTAGGAATTGAGGGTAACTTTGATGATGCTCAGACAGGTGTTAAGAAGATCTTCACAGATCCTGATTTTGCAAAGGAGCTTGATGCGAAGGGCTTCCAGTTCTCATCTGCAAACTCAATCAATATCGGAAGACTTGTTCCTCAGATTGTATATTATGTTTATGCATACACAAGACTTCTTAAAGAGGGCAGAATTGCAGAGGGAGATCAGATAAATGTTGTAGTTCCCACAGGTAACTTCGGTAATATCCTGGCTGCATATTATGCAGGAAAAATGGGACTTCCTATCAAGACTTTTATCTGTGCATCAAACTCAAACAAGGTTTTATATGATTTCTTTAAGACAGGTGAATATGACAGAAACCGTGATTTTGTGCTTACAAGCTCACCTTCTATGGATATCCTTATTTCATCTAACCTTGAGAGACTTATTTATCACATTGCAGGTGATGATGCAGCTGCTGACGCAGAATATATGAAGAAGCTTACAACTGAAGGAAAGTATGAGATCACAGATGCAATGAGAGATAAGCTGACTAACTTCTATGGCGGATTTGCTTCAGAAGAAGAGACAGCTGCAGCAATCAAAAAGCTTTTTGAAGATACAGGTTATCTTATCGATACTCATACAGCGGTTGCTTCAAGTGTATACGGAAAATATGTTAAGGATACTGATGACAAGACTTTAACGGTTATTGCTTCAACAGCAAGTCCCTACAAGTTTACAAGAAGTGTAATGACAGCCCTTGGCAAAAACGACGAGAGCCTCGATGATTTCCAGCTTGCTGATAAGCTTTCAGAGGTTTCAGGTGTTGAGATTCCCGAAGCTGTTACTTCCATCAGAAATGCCGAGGTAAGACACAACAAGGTGGTTGCAAAGGATGCCCTTGCTGATGCTGTAAGAGACTTCCTTTTCTAAAACTTCACCCGGCCTGGGAACATGGGATAACCGGAATATAATAATGAATATAGCCCTTCCAAGGACTATATCCGTATTTGAAAGGAGTTTGTAATGGGAACAAATAACGAGACAAATATTTACTCAGAAAGTACACCAAAATTACAAGATCTCGCAAGAGTTGTTGAGATTGCAGACAATATAGATCCGGCATTATTTACAGAATACGATGTTAAAAGAGGGCTTCGTGATCTTAACGGTAAAGGTGTTTTGACAGGCCTTACCAATATTTCAACTATTAACGCAACAAAGATTGAAAACGGAGAGAGCGTTCCTGCAGACGGTGAGCTTTTCTACAGAGGAGTCAACGTCAAGGATATTGTCCACGGAACAGCCAGCAAATCAAAGTTTGGTTTTGAGGAGACTGCATATCTTTTATTGTTCGGTAAGCTTCCTGATAAGGAAGAGCTTCAGGGATTTACTGAGCTTCTTGGCTTTTACAGATCACTGCCCACCGGTTTTGTAAGAGACATTATTATGAAGGCTCCAAGCCGTGACATGATGAATACACTTTCAAGAAGTGTACTCACTCTCTATTCATATGATGATTACGCAGATGATGTTTCCATGCCTAACGTGCTCAGACAGAGTCTGCAGATGATAAGTTTGTTTCCTCTGCTTGCAATTTATGGCTATCAGGCATATAACCATTATCATGAAGGAAAGAGTCTGTTCATTCATCCGCCTAAGGCAGAGCTGTCCACAGCAGAACATATTCTTTATCTGCTCCGTCCTGACAGCCAGTATACAGAGCTTGAAGCACGACTTCTTGATATCTGCCTGATACTTCATATGGAGCACGGTGGTGGTAACAACTCATCCTTCACAACACATGTTGTCAGCTCTTCAATGACAGACACCTATTCTGTTATAGCTGCTGCTATCGGATCACTTAAGGGACCAAGGCACGGCGGTGCCAATATCAAGGTTATCCATATGTTTGATCAGATGGAGAAGGATCTTAAGGACTGGACAGACGAGGAAGAGGTTAAGGATTACCTTAAGAAGCTTCTTCACAAGGAGGCTTTTGATAAGGCCGGCCTTATCTACGGTGTAGGACATGCTATTTATTCAAAGTCCGATCCGAGAGCTGTTCTTCTTAAGGAGTACACTATCCAGCTTGCGAAAGAAAAGGGCATGGATAAAGAGCTTGCTCTTTATGAGATGGTTGAGCGCCTTGCACCTGAGGTTATCAGCAGCGAGCGCAAAATGTATAAAGGTGTCAGCATTAATGTGGATTTCTACTCAGGCTTTGTATATAAGATGCTTGAGCTTCCCGAGGAGCTGTTCACTCCGATGTTTGCAATAGCCAGAATCGTTGGCTGGAGTGCACACAGAATGGAGGAGCTTGCTAATAACAGCAAGATCATTCGTCCTGCTTACAAGGCAGTAAGCAAGACACAAGAATACGTACCTATGGAGGAACGATAAATTGGAAAACAAAATAGTAAGGGACAGACTTTCTGCCCTTAGAGAAAAAATGTCAGCAAATGGAATAGACTATTATCTGATGCCTACTTCCGATTATCACAATTCAGAGTATTCAGCTGATTTTTTCAAAGCAAGAGAGTATTTTTGCGGATTCACGGGTTCAAACGGAACCCTGGTTGTTTCACAGAACTGGGCCGGTATGTGGACCGACGGCAGATATTTCATTCAGGCTGAGAGAGAGATGAAGGGAACAGGAGTAACTCTTTACCGCATGGGTGAAGAGGGAGTTCCCACGATCACAGAATATCTTACAGATAACATGAAACAGGGAGAGGTTCTTGGTTTTGACGGCAAGGTTGTACCTGCTAAGGAAGGACTTTCCTATGAGAGTAAATTAAAGAAAAAGCAGATCAAGATCAAATTCGATAAGGATCTTCCCGCAGAGGTATGGGCTGACAGACCGGCACTTCCCTGCAACCAGATCTATGTTTTATCAGATGAGCTTTGCGGTAAATCCTTTAAGGAAAAGATTGCTGATGTAAGAGCAGAGATGGAGAAGTACAACGCAAAGGCATATCTTCTTTGCAAGCTTGATGATATCTGCTGGCTTACAAACTTAAGAGGCAATGATGTAGAGTGCAATCCTGTTATCCTCAGTTATCTTTTTATTACTGAAAAGAACGTGTACATGTTTGTTCAGTTCGATGAGCTTAATGACGAAGTGAGAGCTTACTGCGCTGAGAATGGAATTGAGCTTGTTGCATACAACCGTATCATAAGCTGGCTTGATGAGTACGAATACGACGGTGTTACACTCTATGACGAGAGAAATGTAAGCTATTCTGTTTACAGAACCGTTAAGGATAATTCTGAGAACCGCGGTGCTGCAGTTAAGAATATTCTTGACCCGACAGAGCTTATGAAGGCCTGCAAGAATGAGACAGAGCTCAAGAATATCAGAGAGGTTTACCTTAGAGATTCTGCAGCTCTTACGAAGTTTATCTACTGGGTTAAGAAAGAGGCTCCCAAGGGTGAGCTTAATGAGTATACTGCTGCTATGCACCTTGATGCCATGAGAGCAGAGCTTCCGGGATTTATTGAACTTTCATTCCCTACAATCAGTGCATATCGTGACAATGCGGCTATGATGCACTATGAGGCTACTGAGGATTCCAATGCACAGCTTAAGCCCGAAGGTTTCCTTCTTGTTGATTCAGGCGGAACATACATGGGCGGAACAACTGATGTTACAAGAACAATTGTCCTTGGTCCAATATCTGCTGATGAGAAGAAGCACTATACTTTAACTGCTGTCGGAATGCTTCAGCTTGCTGGTGCAAGATTCCTTGAGGGCTGCAGCGGCAAGAACCTCGATATTCTTGCAAGAGGTCCTCTGTGGAACATCGGAGTTGATTATAAGTGCGGAACAGGTCATGGAATAGGTTATATGTTAAATGTCCATGAGGGACCTCACAACATCAGATGGAAGTCACGTTCATCAGAGGATGAGACACCTCTTCAGCCCGGAATGATAGTATCTGATGAGCCCGGTGTTTATATCGAGGGCAGGTACGGTATCAGAATTGAAAATATCATTGAGGTAGTAAGTGATGTTAAGAACAGCGACGGACAGTTCCTTAAATTCGATCATCTGACCTATGTGCCTCTTGATCCTGATGCCATCGATGTTAATTATCTTCAGCCCAGAGAGCTTGATGCTATAAACGAATACCAGAAAATGGTTTACGATAAGGTAGCTCCTCTCATCGATGATGAAGAGATCAAAGCATGGCTTAAAGAGGTTACTGCACCTATTGAAAAATAGTTACAGTAAGTGACTCTTAAAATGCAGATTTTATGCGGATTATTAACGTTTTATTTAGAAAGTTTACAGAATATCTATTGAAATCAGCTTTTATAGAGCTATAATTAAATTAAAGAACTGCATAAGCAGTTTATATCGGACTGATGTCCGCCTGGGATGCTCGACAACTCCGGTGTAATTTGAACCTACAGTTACTTTAAACGGGACACCTAGATTGCATCTTCAAATGTCACGCCTCCGGCCCTGCACATGTGCAGACAAGCTATGGGAGAGGAAGACAGCGAAGAGGGCTGCGGTAACCCACCTGGCGTTAGCTAGGAGTCAAATAACCGGAACCGGCATTTCGGGGAAACAATTACGAACAGTTTTTGCTGTTCGTTTTTTGTTTCCTGGGGTCAGATTCTTGTATATAAAATAGTGTGATGTTATAATAAAATAACAAATATAAATCTGCGATATTCGGAAGATGACCGAAAGGAGATGTATATGCTTGCTTCTTTGATCCCATTGTTTGATGACGAAATGAGAGTTTGCGCTTATTCTGTATTTGCGCAAAGGGAAAATCATCTGATGAACCCCTATCTGATGGGTACCGGACGACTTGATAATGTTGTAAATATTGTTGGACTCGATATTGTAGACAGTATCGGAACTAACGTGTTATCAGGTGGTAAGGAAGTCTTTGTTGAGATCAACAGTATTTCCCTTTTTGCTAATATTGAGGAACAATGCGAATCACCAAAAGATAAGATTATTCTTTTGCTTGATAATACTGTATATCCGGAAGAACCTTACCTGGCAAGATTATGGGATTTAAGGGGACAGGGATACAAGATCGCCATAAGAAAGCTGGCAGGAAACCAGTTTGAAACCTACAGACCTATTCTTAGTATGTGCGATTATATACTTCTTGATCATCGCAAGGTTAATATCAGAAGTGCGAAGATTTATTTCCATCAGTCTTTCCCTGACATTAAGCTTTGTGCAGTAGGCGTTGATACCAAGGACGATTATGAGAGACTTACTTCGGATGGTGCTTATGACCTTTATGAGGGTTCCTTCTTCAGAGTACCTGTTGAGGATTCCGAGAGAACTGTAGCACCTTTGAAGGTTACTTATATTGAACTTCTTAATGTTGTAAATCATCCTGATTTTGATCTTCAGGATGCTGCCGATGTTATCGGTAAGGATGCTGCTCTTGTTATTTCCATGCTGGAAATGGTTAATCATATGGCAGTAAATTCCGAGGTCACATCAGTAAGGCATGCAGCTGCAATGCTTGGACAGAGAGAACTGAAGAAGTGGATTAATACTGCTGTAACAAAGGAGCTTTGTGCTGACAAGCCAAGTGAGATCATCAGAATTTCAATGATAAGAGCAAAGTTTGCTGAGAACCTTTCAAACTGTTTCCAGATGAAGGGATTATCATCAGAGCTTTTCCTTGCAGGACTTTTCTCACTGCTTGATATTATGCTTGACCAGACAATGGAACAGGCTCTCAAGCTTGTACATGTCTCCAAGAAGATCGAGGATGCACTTTTGAATAATACAGGTGAGCTGTGGCCTGTTCTTAATTTCGTATTTGAATACGAGAATGCATCCTGGCAGGAGGTATCCAGAATCATGATCACAGATAATCTGGATATGAACATGGTATATGAGGCATATACTGATGCACTCAGATGGTACAGAGACCTCATCGATCCCGTATAATTGAATTTTTATGAAAATACTATCCACATCATCAGATTGGCTAGAGTCCAAGCGGTGATGTGGATTTTTTTTGTACAACATTAAATTCAAAAAATATTTGATACTTTAGTGTGATAATGTATAATATTTTTTAGTTTGAAACGAAGGAGCTTTATTATGAAGAATAATGTACAGGAGTTGAAAAACGCTAATCTCACAAGAAAAGCATACAAAGATATGTCCAAGGAAGAGCTTGAGAGAGAAGTTGCAAATCTTAAGGCTGAGTATAAGAGATACCAGGCAATGGATCTTTCCCTTAATATGGCAAGAGGTAAGCCGTGCCATGAGCAGCTTGATATTTCAATGGGTATGATGGATGCCCTTAACTCTGAGGCTGATCTTTCATGCGAGGACGGAACTGACTGCCGTAACTACGGTGTGCTTGATGGTATTCACGAGGCTAAGGTACTTATCGGTGCCATGATGGAGAATAAGCCTGAAAACATTATTATTTATGGTAATTCTTCACTTAATGTTATGTACGATACAGTTTCTCGTGCATATACACACGGTATTATGGGCAATACACCCTGGTGCAAGCTTGATAAGGTAAAGTTCCTCTGCCCTGTACCGGGATATGACAGACATTTTGCAATTACAGAGTATTTTGGAATAGAGATGATTCCGATTGCAATGACACCCGACGGACCTGATATGGATGTTGTTGAGAAGCTGGTTTCTGAGGATGAATCAATCAAGGGTATCTGGTGTGTACCGAAGTATTCAAACCCTCAGGGATATTCTTATTCTGATGAGACAGTCAGAAGATTTGCAAGACTTCGTCCCGCAGCAAGAGATTTCCGTATATTCTGGGATAATGCCTATGGAATTCATCACCTTTATGATGATGACCAGGATTATCTTATCGAGATACTTGAGGAGTGTAAGAAGGCAGGAAGCCCTGATATGGTTTACAAGTTTTCTTCTACTTCCAAGATAACCTTCCCCGGCAGTGGTATTGCAGCAATTGCCACGTCACTCAACAACCTTGAGGACATTAAGGCACAGCTTACATCACCATTTACATCACCAG
>CAMVLM010000064.1 GCA_947168335.1 uncultured Butyrivibrio sp.
GAACTCTTGTTGCAACGTAGTAGTGCTCTTCACCAACAACATCCGCTTCAAGGATACGGCTTGAGGATTCAAGCGGATCTACAGCGGGATAAATACCCTGCTCAACAATCTTACGTGAAAGAACCGTTGTTGCATCAAGATGAGCAAAGGTTGTTGCAGGTGCAGGGTCAGTAAGGTCATCCGCAGGTACATAAACCGCCTGAACAGATGTAACTGAACCGGTCTTTGTGGATGCAATTCTTTCCTGCAGCTGTCCAAGGTCTGTAGCAAGGGTGGGCTGATAACCAACCGCTGAAGGCATACGGCCAAGCAGCGCAGAAACCTCAGATCCGGCCTGAATAAATCTGAAAATATTATCAATGAACAAAAGAACGTCCTGACGCTCTCTGTCACGGAAATACTCCGCCATTGTAAGTCCGGTCTCAGCAACTCTCATACGGGCTCCCGGAGGCTCATTCATCTGTCCGAATACCAGAGCGGTTTTTGATAAAACTCCGGATTCCTTCATTTCTGTCCAGAGATCATTACCCTCACGGGATCTCTCTCCAACACCTGTAAATATGGAATATCCGCCGTGCTCTGTAGCAACATTCTGGATAAGCTCCTGAATAAGAACTGTCTTACCTACACCGGCACCACCGAACAGACCGATCTTACCACCCTTTGCATAAGGTGCAAGAAGATCTATTACCTTGATTCCTGTCTCAAGAATCTCTACAACAGGACTCTGATCCTGAAGCTTTGGCGGTTCTCTGTGAATTGACCAGTGCTTCTCGTTTTCAAGAGTCGGGCCTTCATCTATGGTTTCACCAAGAACATTGAAAAGTCTTCCCAGATTCTTTCTTCCCACAGGAACACTGATAGGACCGCCCTTCTGATATACTTTCATATCCTTGGCAAGACCCTCACTTGCAGTAAGCATGATGCATCTTACTACATTGTTTCCTATATGCTGGGCAACCTCCATAACGCCCTTTCTGTCTTCCAATAAAACTTCAAGTGCGTCACTTATATAAGGCAGATTGCCATCTTCAAATTTAACGTCTACTACAGGTCCCATAACCTGCAGGATTCTTCCTTCGTGATTCAAGATTCCATCCTCTGTTTTCTGAGCTTTGCTTCTTTAGCCCTTTTAAGTGCCTTGGCTCCGCTTGCCACCTCAGTTATTTCCTGAGTAATTGCGGCCTGCCGTTGCCTGTTATACTGCTTTTGCAGCTCTGCTATCATCTCTGTAGCATTTTTGTTGGCATTATCCATGGCCATCATACGTGCGTTCTGTTCACTTGAAAAAGTTTCAACCAAAGCTCCGTATATAAATCCGTTGATAAAGTTTGGAACAATATTATCCAATACTGCAACAGGACTTGGTTCAAAAAAGAATTCCTCGTTATATGTATCAATACTTGAGAATTTACTTCTTGTTTCTTCAATGATATCAACAGGAAGTATTTTCTTTATCTGAACTTCACTTGATATGGAATTCTTCATTGTGGTGTAAACTACATAAACTTCATCAATGACTCTGTTTCTGTAATCATCCAGAATTATTGCCGTAATATCTCTTGATCTGTCAAGATTGGGATTCTGCGCGGTATATCTGAAGTTTTCTTCAATCTTGTAACCGGATCTTGCAAAATAATGCCTTCCGTACTCACCTACAACATAAAGCCTGTAATTGGAAAGTGTATTGTTCTTTTTTATATGATCCTCTGCAGCCTTAACCACATTGTGATTAAAGCTTCCCGCAAGTCCCTTGTCGGATGTTAACACCAGATATCCCTTAGCTCTTGCTTCAAAAGGAATATCCTTGGGAGTTCTGAGGAATTCATCCTCTATCTCTTCGGGAAGATGCCTTGAAATTCTGGCGATCATGGACTGAAGTGAATAGAAATAATTCTCAGTATCGGCCAGTTGTTTCTTAGCCTTCCTCAGCTTGTTGGAGGAAATCATATACATTGCATTTGTAATTTTCATTGTGTCGCGAACACTACCGATGCGGTCGCGTATTTCTTTAATATTTGCCACTGAAAATCACCTTTTCTTTAATTTTTGAGATCAAGTTTTTTCCTCTTTTTCTTGAGCTCTTCCTTAAGTTTTTCATTATTAAGCTTCTCAAAAGCATCAGCTGTTTCAAGGATTTCTTTTCTTGATTTGTCTGTAAGATCTCCGGACTTCTCAATATCTTCAATCAGTGAAGCCTTATTGTCCTCAAAGTATTGAAGAAGTTCTCTCTTATACTTGGAAACCTGGTCAACAGGTACAAAATCCATCTTCTTTCCGTTTGCACAAACAAGAAGGATTACCATTTCATGCATTGAATAAGGTTTACCAAGTGGCTGTTTCAAAAGCTCCATAAGTACGCTTCCATGTCTTAACTGATCCTTGGTTGTCTCATCAAGATCTGAAGCAAACTGCGTAAATACAGCCATTTCTCTGTACTGTGCAAGGTCGATACGGATACTTCCCGCAGCCTTCTTCATAGCTTTGGTCTGTGCGGCACTACCTACACGGGATACAGACAAACCTACATTTACAGCAGGTCTCATACCTTCGAAGAAAAGATCTGATTCAAGGAAGATCTGTCCATCAGTAATTGAGATAACGTTGGTAGGAATATATGCGGATACATCACCTGCCTGAGTCTCAATAATCGGAAGCGCAGTAATTGAACCGCCTCCCAGATCACTTGAAAGTTTACTTGATCTCTCAAGAAGTCTTGAATGCAGATAGAATACGTCTCCGGGGTAAGCTTCACGTCCCGGTGATCTCTCAAGAAGAAGTGATAATGCTCTGTAAGCAACTGCGTGCTTTGAAAGATCATCATACACTATCAGTACGTCTTTTCCTGTGAGCATGAAGTACTCAGCCATAGCTGTTCCTGCATAAGGTGCGATGTACTGAAGAGGTGCTGAATCTGAAGCTGTGGAAGCAACAACGATTGTGTATTCCATTGCTCCGGATTCTTTAAGAGTATTTATCAGCTTTGCAATTGTACTTGCTTTCTGACCGATTGCAACATAAACACAGATTACATCTTTACCCTTCTGGTTGAGGATTGCATCCATAGCTATGGAAGTCTTACCGGTCTGTCTGTCACCGATGATAAGCTCTCTTTGTCCTCTTCCGATAGGGAACATTGTATCGATTGATAGAATACCGGTTTCAAGAGGTTCATTTACGGAACGTCTCTCTATGATTCCGGGTGCAGGCTCTTCAACAGGTCTGTAAACTTCTGTTTTGATCTCATCTCCGCCATCGATGGGATTACCGAGAGCGTCAATAACCCTTCCGATAAAAGCATCGCCAACAGGGATTCCTGCCTGCTTATATGTTCTGACAGCTCTTGTTCCTTCTCTTATTCCATCATCTGAACCAAAGAGAATTACACCGATATGATCATCTCTGATATCCTGAACCATACCCTTGGTGCCATCTTCGAACTGAACAATTTCTCCGTAAAAAGCATGATCGATACCAACTACATTGGCGATACCATCACCAACCCATATTGTTCGACCAACTTCTTTTCCTTCAGCCTTAAGATCAAATTTATTAACTCGGTCACGAATGATAGAAACAAGCTGCTCTGCACTTGTATTATTTCTCTTTTTTGTAAGAGCAATAAGTTCCTTAAGCTGTCTGGTACGACCTTCATCAGACCAGTCATACTCAAAATTACCATAGGATACAACGAAACCGCCTTTTACTTTGGTATCATGTATAATCTCAAGATTAAGATCCGGATTATCAAATTTTTTTGCAAGTGCTTCCTGTATCTGTTTTGCCTGATCATCGGTAGGTGCAACCGATGAATATCGCAGGATAGCTTTGTTTTCATTTATCATAAGTTTTTCCTTCACTCAGGTAATATTTTACTCACTCTTTTCGATTGCTTCGAAAATAAACTTATTGTAGAGCTCTTTGTCAGTCTCTTCGTCATGCTTTGATACTGCAATCTTATTGGCAGCATGTACAACGAGATCTGTCAGCTCTGAAACATAAGCATCCTTTTCTCTCTGAGCTTCTACCTGGGCATTATGTTTAGCCTCAGCAATGATCTGCTCAGCTTTATTTTTGGCATCATTAACAATGCGATCATATTCGTCGTATCCATCCTTACGGGACTTTGCAACGATTTCCTCACATTCCTTGTCTGCATTCTGAAGCTTCAAAGCATAGTCTTCCTTAAGCTGCTCAGCTTCCTGTTCTTTTTTATTGGCACTGATTATAGAGTCATCAATTTCTCTGCTTCTCTCACTCATTACAGCATCGACTCTTTTAAATAAAAAGACTCTGAAAACCACATAGAGAATAAGCAGGTTGATCACTGTATAAACAATGTTCATTACACTAATATTTAACACGGTATTTCCTCTCTATTCTTATTTTGAAGCAAACAGGATCATGATTGAAACAACGAAACCATAAATAGCTGTTGCCTCTGCAAGGGCACATCCCAAAAGAAGGAGTTTCATTATCTTACCGTCTGCCTCAGGCTGGCGTGCAACAGCATCAACAGCCTTAGAAGTTGCAAGTCCAATACCAATACCTGCACCAATTCCCGTAAACGCTGCAATTGCAGCACCGATTGTTGTTAAATCCATAGTTTTTTCCTCCATTAAGCTACGCCTTCTGGTTGGTGTATACAAACCTTCCAGTCAGCTGTTTTTTAACAAATCAATAATATATGTAAAAATTATTATGATTTACAAAATTGTGTTGTTTGGCAGCAGTTTACGAAATTGTGAGGTTCAAAAGTAATTAGAGCCATAGGTTTTTGTTTATCAGGGTTATTAGTGATAAAAACCTTTTGTTTTTTCGTAAAGTGCTGTCAGTGTGAGTTATTCGTTATTCCACAGCCTCTTTGATGTAGAGGGATGTGAGGAATACGAATACGTATGCCTGGATGAGGCCGTCGAATATGTCAAAGTATACGCTGAAGGCAGCAGGTACGATGATGGGTACAGCCATTTTCAAAAGCTCCATGATAACCGTTGCACCGATGATGTTACCAAAAAGTCGCATGCACAGTGACAAGGGGCGAATGGCAAGTTCGAGCACGTTCATGGGAGCTACTACTGCCATGGGCTCTGCAAATGATTTAACCCATTTGCGAACACCTTTTTTCTTAATGCCGGCTGCTTCCACAAGAACAATACTCATAAGTGAAAGTGCAGCTGTTACATTGAGGTCAAATGTCGGAGGCGTAAGTCCGAAAAGACCTACAAGATTGGAAGCTCCGATAAATACCAGAACAGCTACCATATAGTCGCGGTAACGAAGCCCTTCTTCTCCAAGCATTCCATAGGTTATGCCTCTTAATTTCTCAACTATGACTTCTGCCACCAGCTGTTTTCTGCTGATGTTGTGTACTTTCATATTGCTTGTCAAAAAAAGAATGAAAAGCGTAAGTACAACAAGAACTCCCCATGTTATAACTACTGACTTATTAATATCAAAAAAGCCGTTCATAAAGTCAAAGTGAATCATCACCTTATCTTCAAGTAACAGCTCTTTTAACAGTCCACCAATATCCATACTACTTACCGTCCCAATAAATTATTGCTAAAAAATTTCAAACAATACTTATTATACTTCCAAGCTTGTTTTTTCACAATTATTTATTTGAGGTATTTATCTCATATCAAAATTTAAATTTTCGCCCTGATGCCATCAATGAGGTCTTTTTTAGTGGTGGACTTAAGAATGTATCCGTCGGGTTTCAGCTCCATTACACGCTGAACCTCTTCTTTTGAACCAACTCCGGTAAGAAAAACAACCGGAATATGCGCAGTATGACTGTCCTGTCTGAGCATCTGCAAAACCTGTGGTCCGTCAACAACTGGCATATCATAATCAAGTAGGATCAGATTTATCATATCATCTTCCGGAACCTTCAAAAGAAAAGCAATTGCCTGCATACCTGCAGTGACAATGTCAACTCTGTAATCTTCAGATATCCACTCCCTGACCATTTTTGCATAAGAGGGATCATCATCAATGATGAGTACTCTTTTCTTGTATGACTGGCCTTCTTCAGTATTCATTGCCTTCTGAATATCATCATCCAGAGTTTCCATATCAACAGGCCTGAAAAGCCATTGATACTTAAATACAGCAGGAACCTCCTTTTCAAGGTCCTCCTGAAGAGATCTCTCACCAACAATAATCAGCTTTTTATTATTTTTAGCCACATTTGCAAGAACATTTGAAATCTTTTTCAGCTTCTCATGATCTCCAAGAACATCTGTCGGAAGATTAAGAATAAACAGATTTGCAGAGTCAATCATTCTGTTCATTTCATCAAAATTTCCGACAATCGTTCGTACTCTGTACTTGAGATCAATAAGCTTTTTCTCCATTCCCCTTGCTATGATACTGGGCTGAAACAGGAGTAATACGATGTCTCTTCCTTTTTGTCTTCCTCTGTCCATTCCTATATCTGGTATCATATCCGGCCTCCTAATAGTTAAATTCTAGCATCAAGTATTTCTGTCATGCCTTTATAATCATATTTATCAAAATAATCTTTTAATTTATTAAATGTGCCAAGTTCTTCGTCAGGAATTCTGTAATCACCTATCTCCTCAAATACCGCTTCCAGCATATTAAGGTCCATTGCTTCAGCACCTTCTCTGATAATCTCATATATGCTTTCCATCAGCATCTTGTCCGCCATTGGTTTATGACTGTCATTCGTATCATTTTCCGGTGCCTTAAAATATTCCTTCAGAATCTCTTTATAACCAGCGTATTTCTCCATCATCTCATGATGATGCTCTTTGATATACGCAGTATCTTCAGCTTTTCCGGCTTTTTCAAGTTCGAAAGCCAAATCAGATAATCCCGTTGCACCAACAAGTTTTGCGGAACTCTTAAGTGCATGTACCTTTATAGTATAGCTTTCATAATCCTCTTTGTCATATGCTTCCTGTAATTGTTTGCTGTTACTGTTTATGGAATCATAGAAAATTCCAAGCACCGACAAAAATGATTCTTCTGAGCCACTGTTTTTGAGAGCTGTTTCAGAATCAATGCCCTCTATATTACGATACCACTTATCTTCGACTTTTTCTGTCTTTTTGTTCTCCGTTAACCGTATGCTGCTTTCTTTTGATTCCTGTATAAACTCATTTATTACAGCATCAGCATTTACAGATAGCTCATCAATAAGTGATGAAATATCGTAACTCTTATCTCCCTTATCCATATAGATAAGTCCAAAGCTGCCGGGGCCGCAGTTTACGGAAATTGCTCCCGAAGCTTTCTGATAGATTATCCTGTTAAAATTATATCGCTTTCTGACCTCATCTGTAATCTTCTTAAGCTCATCTTCTGAAAGATCAACATAAGTAATTACGATAATTTCCGTATCAGGTTTTGATGCCGTTGATAAAGCATTTTTAATGTATCTGTTCCAGATGTCATTCTTATCACCTGAATAGATTTTCTGTAATCCAAATCTGCCTTCCTTAACATGAAGTGACACTTTCAGATTCAGCACATTCATCAGACGGTTCACTTTTTCACTGATATAGCCGCCTCTTGTCAGATATCCGGTATCGTCAACAAGGAAACTGCAGTGCAATAGTTCCTTAACCTTTTCGATTTCATCAAGAATCTGTGTTACGTTCAGATCCTGTTTTGAAAGTATATACGCAATTAAAACAAGAATTCCTGTTGAACTTGAAATTGACCTTGAATCAATTACCGTTACATTATCAAACTGACCTGAAGCACTTGAAGCTCTTTCGAATTCTTCCGACATGCTCGAAGTAATGGTTATATAAATAATATGATGCGCTCTTGTGAGCATTTTTGCAAAAAAGCGCTCATATTCTTCGATCGATGGTGGATCTGATGAAACCTCGCTGTCTGATTCCCTGATATAGCCCATGAGCTCATCCGCATTTGTCTCAACATTATCGCAGAAAACTCCTTTTGCGGTTTTTACATAAAAAGGAAGTACATCAAGCTTCATTGCCATTATCATCCATGATGGCAGATCGCACATACTGCTTGTACATATCAGTACAGGTTCTTTTTTGGTATAAGTCCCTGACAGATTAAATCCTTTTCCATAAATATCCGCCCCCTCTGCCGCTCCGTAATTTGAAATACTAATATCTCCTACAGGAGTAATATCAGCAATTGCCTGCCAGAGAGAAACCGTAAAAACAGACCCCTGCGTATAAACACTGTTTACCTTTACGGAACCACCCATTTTTTCAACAAGCTGTTTAACTATATAAAGGCCAAATCCTTTTTCTTTTAATCCGCTTTTTCCGTCACTTTCTTTATATAGATCAAAAATATGTGTAACATCATCGCGCTTTATACCCATTCCGGTATCTGAGACGATCATATTTATGAGAACCCTGCCATCCTGCTCCTTTACCTTCTCAATTTGCAGACTGACAGAACCTTCTTTTGTATATTTCAATGAATTGCCAAGAAGATTTATCAATATCTGTTTTATTCGCTCAACATCTCCGTAGAGGCCACAGGGAATAGACGGGTCTATGTTAAAACTAAGCTTCAGCCCCTTTTGCTGGGCACGGAGCCATATCATATTTACTATTTCGGAAAGAAGATTGGCGATACTGTAATTTACCGGAACTATATCAATCTTTCCTTCTTCAATTTTGCCAAGGTCATAAATATCATTCAGCAGAGTAAGCAGCATTCTTCCGGATCCCAGTATATTTGCCGCATCTCTTCTGATTTCATCTGAAGCGTCTTCCCTTTGAAGAATATCTTCATCAATTCCCAGAATCTGATTTATGACAGAACTGATTTCATGACTCATCCTTAAGAAAAACTGTCTCTGAGTGAGGTTGTTCTCAAGTGAGCTGTCAGTGCTTTCCAATGGTTTTGTATTTTTTCTGATTTTATCAAGGAGATTCTTAATCTTTATCATAAGACGCTCCTTTCCACATACCTTATGCTGCCATCGGGAAGTATCCTTTTCATGACCCTTTCAAATTCTGAAATATCCAGAGGCTTGGCGATAAAACCATCGAAACCTTCTTTTAAGAACATTTCTTTGGCCCCGCTGATGGCATTTGCGGTAAGTGCAACCACATTAACATATCTGCCGTTTTCCTTTGCGATATGTTTGATTATCTTCATAGCCTCAACGCCGTCCATTTCAGGCATCATATGATCCATGAAAATAATGTCATAATCCTTTTCAAGATACTTATCTATTGCTTCCCTGCCACCTGAAGCTGTCTCTGTGATCATTCCGTAGTCCTTGAACATTCCGGTAGCCACCACAAGATTCATAGGTTCATCATCTACAATCAGAACCTTTACACCTTCAAATACAGGTTTTAAATCCTTTTCCTGTTTTAAATCTTCGAAATCAATGAAACGTCCTTCGTCATCAACCTTCTGAGGTATGGTTACTCTGACAGTTGTTCCCTTTCCCGGTTCGCTCTCAATAGTCACAAAACCATCCATTTTATGAGCAAAACCATATACCACGCCCAGCCCAAGGCCTATTCCGCCACTACTTCGGTTTCTCTCTTTATTTGCCTGATAAAAGCCCTTTGAAACTGATGCTATGTCATGCCTGCTCATTCCAATACCGGTATCAACAACTTCAATTACAAGGTTTACGCCGTATTCACGGGGATTGGAACTGAATAGTACAATAACGGAGCCTTTTATTGTGAATTTATAGGCATTATCTATCAGATGGCTTACAATCTTATAAATCTTTCTGACATCACCTGTCATTACAGCAGGGACATTTGGATCTATGCTGATTCCGAACTCAATCTCTTCATTATCCCTGATATTTCCATAATTTTTATTTATGTCATTAACAAGTGATGAGACAGAATACTTCTCGTTTTCTACAAGAACACTGCCCTGTTTGATCTCAGTGTAATCAAGAATATCCTCTATCTCTTTTGAAAGCTTAAGACCTGCGTCACGGATAACCCTGACATCTTCTGTATCCTCTTTTTTAAGAATAAGACTTGATATTCCATTTACAACATTTACCGGAGTTCTAAGTTCATGAGAAATGTTTACAAGGAAATCATCCATATCATCGGCAGATGTTTTCATTGCCTCTTTACTGCTTTCTATTTCATCAAGGAGACTCTTTCTGTCCTTTATCATCCATCTGCATACATACTGAAGGGACAAAACCGCAGCTGTATCAAGAATTATGGTAGAAAAAGTCATAAAGCTGAAATCTACACTTTTTTTGGTTACAGCCATTCCTATCTGAACAAATAAAAGTACAAAATACTGTATAAGTGCTCCGTTTAGAATCTTCACACTTCCAAGAAGGCTCAGCGTAACCATAAGAAGCACGTTCGCAATTGCTATATCAAAAAAACTGTCAGGATGAACTCCGTGGAACATGGCAGTTGCAAAGCACATGAAAACTATGTAGTTTTCACGAAGACTCAGATCTCCCAACTGACTTATGTGCATAACCCAAAGAGAGCCTAAGCCCATCAAAAGAACAGGTGGTACCCAGAATTCCCATGTCTGGGTAAAACTTTCGATGGAAAGCCCCACGCATACAATAGTCAATATAATAATTATTGTAGTATGCACGTTTGTCCTGTTTCTCATACTCTCACCCTGAGTCAGTTAAACAGTTTCACAATTTCCTCGTAATCAAGCCTGTCAGCAGCATCCTTTAATTTTTCAAAGAATTCCGTCTGATCATCTGGTACACGATAATCTTTCATTTCTTCAAATGCACTTTCAAGTCTGCTTAAATCCATTGCTTCAGCAGCTTCCTTTATCTCTGCATAAGCTTCATTCATAAGATCTGCATCTGCAAGAGGCTTATCGTTTTTTTCCTCCTGTTTAAGGACCTCTTTTAAAAGTGCGCTGAATCTCATGTAGTATTCAATAAACTCATTCTCATGAGAAAGAATATAGATATGGTCATTACTCTTTCCCGCATTCTCAAGCTTCTGCGCTTTTTCTGCAAGTTCCATGGCTCCTATGAGTTTTGCAGAGCTTTTCAGTGCATGGACTTTTATGGTGTACTCCTTGTAGTCCTCTCTTAAATAACAGGCTTCTATATCCTCTGAGTTTTTGTCTATCGCATCTCTGAAGATTTTCATAAGCTCAATATAAGATTTAGCACTTCCACTGTTTTCAAGTCCGATTTTCGAGTCGATAAGCTCGCTTCCCTTAAGTTTTTCTATGATTGCAAGATCAGCTTCAGAATCCTTCTCTGTTTCACTGTCTTCATCAGACCATGCTCCGACAATTATCTTGTTATCAGGCAGATATTGAAGAAGTGTATGCTCCAGTTTTTCAGGATCTATCGGCTTTGTAATATAGTCGTTAAAGCCCTCTTTTATATAGGCATCCCTTGCACCGCTTATAGCATTGGCAGTAAGACAGATTATAGGCGTATCTGCGTTTCTGTTCTGCCCGTCCTGCCTAATGTCATGTAACGCTTCTATACCGTCTTTTCCGGGCATCATATGGTCCATATAGATTATGTCGTATTTTCTTTCCTTCGAAAGATTTATTCCCTCAAATCCATCCTTTGCAGTATCTATCTTTATCTTTGTTCTCTTGATAAAGCCGGTAAATACCTTAAGGTTCATAGGATTGTCATCAACAACAAGAATATTTGCAAGGGGCGCTGTGAATTTCTCCTTGTATTCATGTCTCTCTTCTATGAGACTCTTGTAGGTCTCCTCATAGTTACCGATGGGTTTCCAGTCAACAACTTTCTGCTTTAGAGAAAAATAGAATTTGGAACCTGATCCGTATTTGCTCTCAACCTTCAGTTCGGATCCCATCATTTCAAGAAGTCTCTTTGTTATACTAAGGCCTAGACCTGTGCCTTCGATGTTTTTATTTTTCTTAATATCAACTCGTTCAAATTCATCAAAGAGTTTCCCGAGATCCTCTTCCTTTATGCCTATTCCGGTATCAGCAACCCACACATTCAAAATAACGCTGTCCGGGTCTTCAGATTCTTTCTCGTAATTTATTCCGAAAGTTATCTTACCCATCTCCGTATATTTGACTGCGTTTGTAAGAAGATTTGTGAGAATCTGCTTTATTCTCAGTTCATCACCATTTAAATATTCGGGAGTATCTTTATCAATTTCTACCGACAGGAAAATATCTTTATCTTCCGCCCTTGTTCTTGTCATAATATCAAGGTCGTTTATAACGGAAGCAAGGTTTTATTCAATAGGATCAATCTCGATTTTTCCGGCTTCAATTTTGGAAAAATCAAGCACATCATTTATAAGCCCCAGGATTGTTGCTCCTGCAGTTTTGATGTTTTCAGCATATTCAACTATTCCCTTGTCACTGCTTTCCCTTAAGATCATCTCATTCATGCCGAGAACAGCATTTATGGGAGTTCTTATTTCATGTGACATATTTGCCAGAAAATCACTCTTTGCTTTGGATGCAGCCTCTGCTTCATGCATCTGTATGCGTAGCTTTTCGCTCTCTTCAATCCTTAGTCTGTAGTCTTCTTCCTGAGCCTTTTCCTTTGCAAGAGTGTAGATAACCACAATTGCAGCGATGATGAATGCCAGATTCAGAATGATTGCCAGATTAAGAATTCTTACAATAATTTTTAATGAATTTGTAGCATCAAAAACACATATGGCAATCCATCCGTTTGATAACCTGTTATAGAAAAGAACAGGCAGACTGCTCAATGAAACATTAACGCTATAGCCCTTCTCATCATTTGATGTAAGCATCTTTTTAAGAAATGCAGTATCAACTAAATCAATTCCGGAAAGAATATCCTTACCAACTTCATTCCTGTCACTATGTGTAAGAATATATCCCTCGTTATCAACTATCATTGCATAGGAATCACCCTGGAAAATAAGTTCATCATCATCAGAATCATCATCGCTTTGTCTGACATTTTCCCCCTGAAGATCATATTTCTTTACACGTTCGGTGATTTTCTGCAGATCATCAAGCTCCACATCAACAGCAAGAACATTTTTCTCATCGGTTAATCTTTTCGCTATTGTTACAACAGTTTTACCGGTATAACTGTCTATGTATGCTGAAATGCATGTCGTTTTTCCACCCGCGTTTACAGCACCTTTATACCAGTCTCTTTCTGTTGCTACATAATCGCTGTCAGGTATCCATCTGGCACCGCTTATAAATCCGCCTTCTATATATCCGTAAAGCCCCGGCGTAGGGAAATGAATTACATTGGTAAGTATATTGGTTTCATCTACCACGTATTCATATATTTCATTGTGGGTACTTCCTTTTTCAATCATTTCATCAATATGAGGTGAAAGATATTCAAGATAATTCTCTGCTGTAAGGATAAACTCTTCGACTTCTGCAGAAAATCTGAGAGATCTGGTTTCGGCATTTCTCTGGGCAATCTCATAAGCCCCCGTGAGCATGCTCATGAAGATCTGATATAAAAGAAAACCAAATGTGCATATTGTAACCAGACTGAAGATAAGCAGCTTCCATCCAAACTTTTTAAACATGGTTTTAAATGGAAGTTTTTGTTTTCTTACTTCTAGCTCTTCAACATTCATAATCGGCTCCGAAAACAGTTTCCATTGAAATAAAAAATAAGTTAATTAAATTATACTTTTTGAATTTATTACAATCTATCAACCTACCGTTATTTCATAATATTCATATAAATTTAATAAAGTCCGAAACATGCATATTCTGCAATGTTCGGACTTTTTATATTCATAAATTACATCATTTATATAATTCTTTAATCCATCTGTCAGCAAGGTTTGGCCAAAGCTCTATCTCAGGATAAGTACCATCAGGATAATAGTTTGCCTCAGAAAACATCGTGATCAGTTCATTCTTTTTATCATCAGGAACTTCTATCTCATTGTTTTTTACTGCATTAACTGTGTTAAAAGTCTGCTCCATAGTGTATGGGTCACCGAATTTATGGTCAGCCCAGTCTTTGTTACCAAGGCTTAATCCGTGATGTCCGGCAGAGAATACGTGAAGTGCATAATTAACGCCTGCCTTCTTTAGGGCACTTGCGTATAAAAAGCTGTTTTCTACAGGAACAAGATCATCTGTAGCAGTATGCCATAAAAATGCAGGCGGTGTATTTTCAGTAACCTGCTTTTCAAGACTGTTGTATAAGAGCTTATCATCATCAGCATCATTTCCAAGAAGTGCATTAAAAGAATCCCTGTGAGCATATTCTCCTGATGTGATTACAGGATAGCTAAGGATGGCTGAATCAGGTCTGTTTGAAAAAGCTGCAAGACTGCTGTCATTTTCTGCAATATCATCAAAATGTACACATACACTTCCACAAAGATGTGAGCCGGCAGAAAAGCCGATTATAGTGAGTTTATCAGGATCAATTCTGTATTTCTCTGAATCACATCTTATCATTCTGATTGCCCTTGATAAATCTTTCATGGGCTGATCATTCAGAGGTTCTCTGAACAGAATGTTTGTGGTGTAAGTTACAACAAAACAGTTGTATCCAAAGTCGTAGAATTTCTTTGCAACAATCTCTCCCTCAGTCGGAGATACCATACAATATCCGCCGCCGGGTACCACAACCATACATGGACGAACCTCCTCATCTTCATGGAGATAAGGAACCATATTTGGCACAAAACCAAAGGCAAGTCCGTAATTATATTCTCCCTCTTTCCATAAGTTTACTCTCTCTTTTTTCATACCCCTTCTCCTTTAAAGTAATGTCATAAGTTCTTTTACATCATTCAAAACATAGTCCGGTTTTTGTTCAAGTTCACTTATTTCTCTTTCAGTACATTCACCTGATAAAACGCATACAGACACAGCACCTGCATTCTGAGCAACGGCTATATCTGTGTAAAGCCTGTCACCAACACAGCATATCTTATCATTTGAAACGCCTGTAATCCCGGAAATAATATCAATCATATTTCTGTTAGGTTTCCCTATATAAGTCGGTTCTGAACCACTGGACGCAGTTAAAAGCGCGCATATACTACCGCAATCAGGAAGCACTTCTCCCTTTGGCATAGGGCATACCCAGTCAGGATTTGCAGCAATAAATTCAGATCCCTTTCTCAGAAAATGAACAGCAAGATCAAGGTCCCTGTAAACCATTTCCGTATCAAATCCAACACAGACAACCGGATTATTTTTTTCAAGTTCATTTCTGATTTCTTCAGATGAATCATATTCAGAAGCATTTATTACTTTAACACCTGCACATCTGAGTTCATTTGTGAAAGTGGCCGTTCCGACAATGAATACATTTCGTCCTTCAAAATTATTCATAAGATATCTGGCTGTAGCCATTCCGGATGTATACACATTCTCACTCTCACAGGGAAATCCAAGCTTTTTAAGTCTGACTACATAGTCAGTTCCGGCCCTTGAAGAATTGTTGGTAAGATAAATGTATTTTTTCCCTTTGTCACTGATTGTATGGATAAAATCTATTGCCCCGTCAAAAACATTATCGCCAAGATAAAGCGTTCCATCCATATCAAGCAGAAAAAGTTTGCAGTTATGTAATGCATCAAAATCATTTTGTCTGGATAATTCTTTGTTCATGTTATTAAATATGTTTCCTTTTTTCAATTTATTTCAGCAAATGTTATTGTATCATTTTCCGTGGATTAATGAAAAAACAGCCATCCGAATTATTACCCGGACGGCTGCCTTAAATTACTAATTCTTACAGATCAATGCTTCCTGTCATTTTATTGTTAACAACATAGTATGCTTTGTTCTCTTCAGGCTTAACATAAAGCTGAATATCTTTAGCACCCTTCACACCATACTCAGATTCACAAGCTGCCTTAGCTCTCTCAACAAGTTCTTCTGAAGTGATGCTCTTATCTGCATACTGAAGCTCAATCTTAGTCTTGATTGCTGCCATACTGATTTCCTCCTCCATATGAAATATCGTTAAAACTGATTTTGATTATAGTCTTATGCAATAGCCAAGTCAAATAGATTTTTCACTATTTATTTTTTCAGTCCTCTGTTTTGGGAACAATGTTATCCTTATCCTTGAATATATGCTTTGCAGGGATACAGCCTCTTACTGAAGACAAAGGATAGATATTGCACTCTCTGCCGATGACAGTTCCGGGATTAAGAACACTTCCGCATCCTACTTCTACGTTGTCACCAAGCATTGCGCCCATCTTCTTAAGGCCGGTCTCAATCTGATCATCCTTGCCATTCTTTACAACAACAAGCTTTTTATCAGATTTAACATTTGAAGTAATGGAGCCTGCTCCCATGTGTGATTTGAATCCAAGAATTGAATCACCTACATAGTTATAGTGAGGAACCTGAACCTTATTAAAAAGAATTACATTCTTAAGTTCTGTCGAATTTCCAACAACAGCGCCCTTACCTACGATTGCACTTCCTCTTATAAATGCACACTGTCTGATCTCAGCGTCCTCATCAATAATGCAGGGACCTGCTATATAAGCTGAATCAAATACCTTTGCGCTTTTGGCAATCCAGATATCTTCTCCTCTTTTTTCAAACTTATCTGCCGGAAGAGTATTTCCGAGCTTAACAATAAAATCCTTGATTCCTGCCAAAGCTTCCCAGGGATATTTGAATGTTTTCAGATAATCAGCGGCTATTGTTTCATTAAGATCATATAAATTTTCAATTGTGAACTGTTCCATCTCTTAACTCCTTAAAACTTTTACTGTTTTTTACTTTTTGTTTTACGTGTGGTCTTTTTAGCTGTACCGGATGCTTTGGGTGCATTCTTGTAAAACTCGGCTGTCTGACCGTAAACTCTTTGAAGTTGTGCCCTCATATCGGTTTTCTTTACATAATCAGTTCTTCTTGTAATGAAGTCCTTTAATTTCTTCATGTACTCATCTTCACTGATCTCTCCCTGCTCAACCTGTGTAAGTCCTTTTTCCCAGCTGGCTGTAAGTGCAGGGTTAAGCATCGGTTTCATTGAAAACGACACTGTATCATAGATCATTTCTCCCATCTGTGTAGGGGTAATGATCTGAGTTTTCTTATTAAGTGCAAGATAATTATTTTTAACAAGTTTATCAAGGATTCCGGCTCTCGTAGCACTTGTACCGATACCAGAGCCCTTTATCTGGCTTCTTAGTTCCTCATCCTCGATAAACTGCCCGGCATTTTCCATTGTAAGGATTAGCGTACCTGAATTATATCTCTTTGGAGGAGTTGTTTCTCCTTCCTTAAGCTCGCACTTTTTAAGAGATACTTCCGAGCCCTTCTTTAATGCGGATAAGTATTCAAAAAGATCCTCATCGGCTGCTGCATCTTCCTCATTGTCTTTTGCAGCATCCTGATCTTCAGCCTCTTTCTCCTCTTTTTTCTTAAAAAAGGAGTAATCCATAACATGAAGATAACCTTTTGCAGTGAGCAGTTTAAATCCTGCAAAAAAGCTCTCTGTGTTTTCCTGTGTGTCAACGCCAAGCTCAATCTTAATCTTTGAGTACTGTGCTGCAGGATAAAATACAGCAAGAAACCTTCTTACTATTATCTCATATACTTTTGCCGAAGTAGGACTAAGTGATGAAAGAGCATTAAGTCCCTGTCCTGTGGGGATAATCGCATAGTGGTCCGTAATAGCTTTATCATTTACGTATCTCGTCTTTTCAATACCCTTATAGGATTCATGCTGCAGAATTGCTTTCGCATATATTCCAGCCGGCTCATAATTTGTAAGACCGTTAATGTTCTTACTGATTTCCTTTGCAATAGCCGTGCTCAAAACCCTGGCATCTGTTCTGGGATATGTAGTAAGCTTTTTCTCATAAAGTTCCTGAGCAATTGAAAGAGTCTGATTCGGATCTATCTTAAAAAACTTTGAGCAGTCATTCTGAAGCTCAGCCAGATTATAAAGAAGCGGTGGATTTTTAACCTCCTTCTTCTTTTCAAGTGCCAAAACCTTTCCTTTTGCGGGAAGCTGTCCAAATGAATCGATCAGCGCTGAAGCAGATTTTTTCTCTTTGAAGCCCTTCTCATTGTAAAGATCAAAGGAATCCTTGTAATAGCTCTTATCCGTGACTCTCCACTCAGCATTTATTGATTTGTCTGATGTATCGGAAATTCCAAATTCTCCTATAACTTTATAGAACGGAGTTTTTACGAAATTCCTGATTTCACGTTCCCTGTCAACAACTATTCCAAGAACACAGGTCATAACGCGTCCTACAGCCACAACACATCTTTCAATATTCAGAAACATCTTGATGGAATACCCATATCGAAGTGTAAGTGCTCTGGAAAAATTAATTCCCATCAGGTAATCCTCTTTGGCTCTAAGATAAGCTGCAGCACCGATATTATCGTATTCGCTGTCATCCTTGGCTTCTCTTATACCCCTTAGGATTTCTTCTTCTGTCTGGGAATCTATCCATACTCGCTTTTTAATTTTACCTGTGATACCAATTTCCTGATCCACAAGTCTGTATATATACTCACCCTCTCGTCCTGAGTCAGTACAGATATAAATCGTGTCAACGTCAGGTCTTGTAAGCTGCGTCTTTACAATATTAAACTGTTTTGCACTTTGGGGAATAATCTCATACTTAAAATCAGACGGTATAAATGGAATTGTGTCCAATGACCATTTGCCCATTTTGGCATCATATACCTCAGGATAACTCATCGTCACCAGATGTCCTACACACCAGGTGACGATGGCTTCATCAGATTCCATATATCCGTCTTTGTTAGAAAATTTATATTTTAATGCAGCAGAAAAAGCCCGAGCTACACTGGGCTTTTCTGCAATGAAAACACTTTTAGCCATTCATTAAATCATCCAATCCAACCAGTTTTATCTGGGGAGTTTCTTCTGCCATTTTGACGAGCGCATCATCAAATCCTTCAGCAGAAAATAAATAATAATAATCAGGATTAACTCTTGCTCTCTTGGAGCAGTTGCGCAGGAAATCGATTGCATCAATATCCAGCTTCTTTTTCCATGATGTAAGAGCTACAAGAGTATCACCTGTCTCGCTCTGGGCAATGATATTGATTGTTCCGAATTTGCCAACCCATTCGCCCTCTTCTTCAATCTCAAATGGAAGTTTACCATACTGAGAAAGCTTAACAATGTATTCACGGCATACAAGCTTGAAAGAATTCTCAACAAATTCATCAAGGTTCTTGTCGATGTACTGATCATAGAAATCTTCCGGCTGCAATTTTACGATTCTGCTCAGATTCTGATAAAGGAATCTGTAGAAGAATTCTGCCAGAGGATCAATTATTCTGTAAACACCCTTCTGAACATTCTCATGTCCTGTAGTAGCAAAGGAATAAACCTTTTCTACAAGCCCAAGCTCGATAAGGCTCTTAAGATAAACCATTATCTTTGCTCTTGAGAAGTTTGTTGCATGATGAATATCATTAAGTTTATTTTTACCGTTAGCAAGTCCAAATAATATAGTGTTATAAACGGCAGTCTCACGAAGGTTTTCCTGTAGTGTTGAATTAGTCATTCTTAAAAGAACACTGTTTCTTACATCAAGAAACTTTTCGCAGACATTTTCCTTGAAGGTTTTTTCAGGATCAAAATATTCCCAAAGATTTGCCTTACCACCAAAAACGGCATAAGTACGAATCACATCTTTATCGGACATTTTGATATATCTTCTTCTCATTTCCTGGAATGAATAAGGCTTTAATTTTAAAAATCCGGAAATATAAGAAGCCTGTTTGCCGATTTTTTCAACCATATTGTTCTCAATCCATGCTGAATTATAGCCGATAAGAACAACCATGATCTGAGGATGCTTATCACTGTATACGACTTTGCTGATCTTTTCCAGGAAATCAGGACTGTTTTTGATTATTTCTTCAAAATGGTCTATAAAGACTACCAGCGGTTTATTATCGCTAACAGCTTTTTCTTCATAAGCTTTAAATATATCTGTGTAATCAGGTATCTCATCAAGTTCAATTCCCTCGGTTTTGATATCCTTAGCCCAGATATATTGCTGTAGTCTCTCTGATCCTGAGCAAGCGCAGTAATAGACATAGTTTTTGTCATTAGCAAATGTATTTAAAACTGTTTCGCTACCGGTTTTAATATGACCATAAAGTATAACAATCTGGTTTTTGCCATTGTTGTAGTATCCGTCAAGTATACCCAGTTCCTGTTCCTTAGTCTTTTCCATACACAGTCCTTTTCCCTTATTTTAGGTACATTTATTTTTTAGTAATGTAACCAAGTGCCTTCAAAAGCTCTGCACACTCAACTGCACCACCTGCAGCTCCACGAAGAGTATTATGTGAAAGTCCAACGAACTTCCAGTCATAAATTGTATCCTCACGAAGACGTCCGATGCTTACACCCATTCCACCTTCATAGTTAACATCGAGGGCTACCTGAGGTCTGTTGTCCTCTTCCATATACTGAATAAACTGAGCGGGTGCGCTGGGAAGCTTAAGCTCCTGAGGCTTACCCTTGAAGTTTACAAGGCGATCTATTAATTCTTCTTTAGTTGCCTTCCTATTAAATTTTACAAAAGCTGCAGCCGTATGTCCATACAAAACAGGAACTCTTATGCATTGACATGTAATAATAGGACTGCTTGCCGGAACAATTACTCCGTTCTCAACTTTACCCCATATTCTAAGAGGCT
>CAMVLM010000065.1 GCA_947168335.1 uncultured Butyrivibrio sp.
ATTCAAGGATTGTCAGGTATTCTGCCTTGTTAGCAGAACCACAGTCTCCACATGATTTGTCCAGGGGAACTGATCTACAGCGACAGCTCTCTGAACGTAATAGCCGCCGTTTGCGAAGAGCTCCAGGTCTCTTGCAAGAGATGTAGGCTTGCAGCTTACGTAGATCATGTGATCGACACCGTAGTTAATTATCTTTGCCAGTGCCTTGGAATTGATGCCATCACGAGGCGGGTCAAGTATGATAAGATCCGGTCTGGTTTCAATTTCATCAAGCACCTTGAGGACATCGCCTGCGATGAACTCACAGTCTGTAAGTTTATTTCTTGCAGCGTTCTCTCTTGCTGCCCAGACTGCTTCCTCAACAATCTCAACACCGATTACCTTATTGGCAACTGGTGCAACTATCTGAGCAATTGTACCTGTTCCACAATAGAGATCGTAGATTACCTTATCTCCGGGATCCTCGTTGGTGTTGTGATAAAGTCCGTCTATATATTCCCTGACTGTATCGTAGAGCACCTCTGCGCTAAGGGAATTGGTCTGAAAAAATGAGAAAGGTGTGATTCTGAATCTGAGGCCAAGAAGCTCTTCATAGAAATAATCCTGACCATACAGAAGCACAGTTCCTTCGTCTATTACCGCATCAGCTTTGGAATCATTGACTGTATGAAGAATACCGACAATACGTCCCTTAAGATCAAGGGTCAGCAGCATATCGCTGTAACCGGATAAATCATGATCTTCCTGAGTTGTGGTAACAATATCGACCAGAATCTCACCTGTTCGTACAGCCTTCCTCACCAGCAGATGTCTTAAATATCCGACCTGCTTCATTCTGTGATAAAAGCTGATCTTTCCTTTTTTGTAATCTTCAGCGAAATAAGAGATGGTCGCACTGAGAATCTGATTATAATCATCATCCACAATACGACAGCCTGTAACGCTTACAATATCGTACATGCTGTTTCTTTTATGCATACCAAGAGCGAGGGGCCCACCAAGCTCCTCGTCTCCGAAGGTAAATTCCATCTTATTTCTGTATGCAAACTTAACCGGGCTGGTTTTGATCCCCTCCCAGGTATAACTCTGTGTCTGCTTCTCAAGTATCGGATTCAGGATACGTCTGACCTGTTGCTCCTTAAGTCCCAGTTCTTTGACATATGGCATAGTCAGATAGCTGCAGCCTCCGCACTTTCCAAAATGTATACAGGGACTGTCAATAGCATCGCCTGCTTCCTCCAATACTTCCAGGAGTCTGGCTTCAAACCTGCCGTTTCTGGCTTTGGTTATGGCACATGAAACCCGCTGGCCCGGCAGGGCATTCTTAACTATTATCTTCCCTTCCGGTGTTTCAATAATTCCCTTATTAGGGAATTCTACTCTGGCAATCTTGCCTGTTATGATGTCCTTACGTTTCATTTCTCAAGATCCAAATCCACGAAGTCGTCATCAAAGTCGTCGAAATCGTCATCTTCAAAATCGTAGTCGTCGTCATACTCGGGTATCATATAATCAAATACCAGATATGCTATGGTTGCAACTGCTGCGATAGCACCAAAAACAGCAAGACACCAAAGAACTACGTTTGCAGGTTTCTTGGCATTAGCTGCTTCCTTCTTTTCAATCATTTCATTGATTCTGGTAAGCTCCAAAAGTTCATCGATTTTTGTTCTGTCCATTGCTAAAGCCCCTTTCTACCTTTTAATTTTTATAATATTTTCTGTCCTGCCCGGCATGTTATTTAGCCGCAGCCAAGGACCAGATTCACATAATTATCAAACAGTCACCGACTGCTTACATAATACATTTTACACGAGACAAATTTATGTTTCCATTGAAAAAACAAGTATTAATAGATTTTTAATCATATTTTTTCCAGCTTGGCAAAAGCTGCAAACATAATCTTTGTACCATAATCATCAAAGTCGATTGTTACCTTGTAATCTCTGGGTTCCTTGACAATATCAAGTACCTTGCCATCACCGAATTTAACATGTCTGACTCTGTCTCCCACGTTATAATCCGGTTTTGTTCCTGCAGGCACGCCCTTTGACAGACCGGCAAGTCCTGACTTTCCTAAAGAAGCTCCCTTATGTGCTGAAGCTGCACTCGCAATAAAGGGCTTATCCTTCGGAACTGCTCTTGCTATTGACTTGACAGGCTTTGCCTTGGCTACAGGCCTTGCCACTGCAGCACTTGTTCCGGAATATGCCGAATAGCCGGTTCCGCTGCCCTTACTGAAGTCCATCTTCTTTTTGAAAATAGTACCGGTCTGAACATCGATATCGTCATCATCATCGATGGACTCACCACCATCAAAAAGGAACTTATCCGCCGGATCACCTTCTCTGTCAATGAGATAATCGGGAATCTCCGTTACAAATCTGCTGACTCTGTTGTACTCAAGCTGGCCCCGGTTCATTCTGCTCTTTGCACAAGTGAGCGTAAGATGCTTCTTTGCTCTTGTAATTCCAACATAAGCAAGACGCCTCTCCTCTTCGAGTCCTTCAGGATCATTGTCACGTTCATAAGAGTCATGTAACTGGGGAAAACATTCTCCTCCATTCCCGCGAGGTAAACATGATCAAACTCAAGTCCCTTGGCACTGTGAAGTGTCATCAGAAGGACCTTGTCATCATCCTCTGAAATATTATCGATGTCAGCAACACGTGCAACCTCTTCCAAAAATCCCGTCAGAGTAGGTTCGTCTTCCTTCTCCTCATATGCGGCCATCTTGGAAATAAGTTCGTCTACGTTCTGCTGCCTCTCATTATCCTCAACATTCTCGCTATCATCAATCGTATATAGATAGTCAATATAACCTATCTCCCTTATAACATGCTGAAGCAGCTGATCCAGGCTTTCCTCTTTTGAATAAGCTCTGAAGACCTTGATCATGTTGGCAAAAGCTTTACACTTTGCTGCGGCAGTCTTATTGAGTCCCGGAATGATATCCGCCTCATCACAGGCCTTAAGAAAACTTGTATTGATCCTGTCAGCATAGTCCTGAACATGCGCTATACTGGTCGCACCGATTCCCCTCTTGGGCACATTTATGATTCTTCTTACTGAAAGATCATCTGCACCGGAATCAATAGTCTTAAGATAAGCCAGCATATCCTTTATTTCTCGTCTTGAGTAGAAGTTTGTTCCACCGACAAGATCATAAGGAATTCCCTCGTAAACAAAACGTTCTTCTATCAAACGTGACTGGGCATTGGTTCTGTATAAAACCGCGATATCCTTATAGGATGCCTTACCGCTTTTCTTAAGTTTGCAAATATCCTTTGCAATAAATTCTGCTTCCTCGGGGCCGATATTAACCTGCTTGAATCTTACAAGTTCTCCCTTTCCCTCATCAGTCCAGAGTGCCTT
This sequence comes from uncultured Butyrivibrio sp., assembly GCA_947168335.1. Classification (GTDB taxonomy): domain Bacteria; phylum Bacillota; class Clostridia; order Lachnospirales; family Lachnospiraceae; genus Butyrivibrio. The sequence goes on from CAMVLM010000065.1 coordinate 3,376, forward strand.
ATCCTTACGGCCATAGTTATTCTTGATCACATTGTTGGCAGCATCAAGAATACACTGTGTTGATCTGTAATTCTGCTCCAGCTTGATAACACAGGCATCAGGGTAAACCTTCTCAAAATCAAGAATATTGCGGATATTCGCACCTCTGAATCTGTAAATACTCTGGTCATCATCACCGACCACACACAGATTTCTGTACTTATCTGCAAGAAGCCTGATGAACTCGAACTGAACATTGTTGGTATCCTGATACTCATCAACCATTATGTATCTGAATCTCTCCTGATACTGCTCAAGCACATCCGGATTATCCTTAAAAAGCTTAACTGTATTTAACAGCAGATCATCAAAATCCATGGCGTTGTTCTTTTTTAATGTATTCTCATACTCGATAAAAGCCTTGGCAATCTTCTGCTTTCTGAAATCGCCGGCAGATGAAAGCGCATACTCTCTGGCATCAACGCAGTTATCCTTTGCATGGGATATTGCTGTCTGAATAGCACGGAGCTTAAGCTGCTGCGTCTCTAATTGAAAACGTTTGCATATATCCTTAAGTACTGACTTGGAATCATCCGAATCGTAGATGGTAAAATTGTTGTCATATCCAAGCTTATCTGCATATCTTCTCAGAATTCTTACGCAGGTTGAATGGAAAGTTGCAACCCAGATGCTCTCTGAACCAAATCCGACTATATTGTCAACACGATCCCGCATCTCTCCCGCAGCTTTATTTGTAAATGTAATCGCCAGTATATTCCAGGGATTAACACCGCATTCGTCAATTAAATAAGCGATTCTGTGAGTCAGCACTCTGGTCTTGCCCGAACCTGCTCCTGCAAGTATGAGCACGGGACCATCCGTCTGCAGAACCGCTTTTTTCTGTTCACTGTTAAGTGTATCGTAAATACTCATTTCTTCTTCCTTTTGCCCTCACCGCGATCACCATGGCCACGATCGTCCTCAATGTGATCCAGTATATTCTCAATGAGCAGCATTTTCATAAAAACATCATAGGACAGCATAGAAATAAAATTGAACATCTGCAGCTCCTTTTTATCAGTTTCCTTAGCATCTGGAAAAGAAGCTCCTGCTGTCTCATATTTTTTCTCAATGTCATCTTTCAAGGCGTTTATGATATCGTCCTGCTCGTTATAGATTGTCTGATAAATTTCCTTAAGACTGATATCCTCATCTTCCTTGCCAAACCTCTTGTTTAGCGGTGCAAGCAGTGTCTGGATATCATGAATGGACAGAATATTTTTGTAATAAAAAATAAAAATCAGCAGAATGATATGTTCCTTGGAATACTTCTTTTTTACCGGAGGCGGAAGCACATTATTCTTGGCATAATTATTGATCATGGTCTTTGTAAGGATCTTGTCCTCTCCGGGATGTCTGACTGATTTGTGCAGACTTGTATCCATAAATGACAAAAGCTGGTCCATATACAGGTCAATGTTGGGAATATCCTTAACATCAACCTGCTTAATTCTGTCCAGACTTGCTTTTATACTGTTTATAAGATCATCATAATCCAATGTCATCTTTTCTTTACCTTTTCTGCCTGCCTTATCATCTCTCTCGCATTCTCAAGAGCCGTATCGGTTATACCGGCACCACCAAGCATTCTGGCAAGCTCATAAGCTCTCTCATCATCTGATAGTCTTCGGATTTTTGTAACTGTTCTCTCCTGACCATTCTCATCCGTTGTCTCTTTTTTAATCTCGTAATGATTGTCTGCCATTGCTGCAATCTGAGGAAGGTGTGTGATGCAGATAATCTGATGCTCGCCTGATAAAAGTCCAAGCTTTTCAGAAACCTTCCATGCTGTCTGTCCGCTGATTCCGGCATCTATTTCGTCAAAAATAAGCGTGTCTATCTCATCTTTATCCGAAGCTACGGTCTTAAGTGCAAGCATTATTCTTGAGAGCTCACCACCACTTGCTACTGAATCAAGAGGTCTGATAGCTTCGCCGGGATTAGTGGAAATCATAAATTCAACGTCATCGAATCCCTCAGCAGATATGTTCTCCTCAGAATCTCTCACATCAATCTCAAATCTCACATCGATGAAATTCAGATCAATCAGCGCTTTCTTTAAAAGTTCAGCAAGCTTCTTCGCATTCTCTTTTCTGACATCTGATATCTTCCTGCAGACAGAAAGCGTCTCCTCATGATATTTCTTCTCATCTGCCAGAAGCTTTTCTCTATACGCGCCAAGATCAGCCAGCTTTTTAAGCTCTTCTTCTTTTTCATCGCGATATTTCAAAACTGCTTCAACGGATCCGCCGTACTTATCCTTAAGGTGATTGATCACATTCAGTCTGTCCTCTGTTGTCTGGAAATCCTCCGGATCAAACTCAAGATCTGAAATATAAGAGGAAATGTTGTATCTAAAATCCGATAACAAATTATCGATATCAGAAAGCTGATCCAACAGATCCTTTACACCGTCATCATAACTGCTTACGGATGAAAGCTCTCTTACAGCCCTTCCTATCTGCTCTGATGCATTGTCAGATGAATCACCAGCGCCTGTCATCTCTGCTGCAGCTGAAGCAGCCTCGGCAATCTTCCGGCCGTTAACCATCTTTCGGTATTTTGCCTCCAGCTCTTCATCCTCACCCGGACACAGCTGTGCCTTCTCGATCTCTTCAAACTCGAAGCTCGCAAGATCCTGCTCTCTTGCCCTTTCTCTCTCATCAAGATTGGTCTCCTCAAGGTCTTTCAGCACGTTCTTCCATTTCTTATAGGAATCTGCACATTCATCCTTTAAAACCAAAAGCTCATCTCCGGCGTACTCATCCAGAATAGCAAGGTGCTTTTTCTTGTGAAGAAGCTCCTGGTTGTCATTCTGCCCATGAATATTGATAAGGATATTTGAAAGCTCACGAAGCTGTCTGGCGCTGACTGTCTCACCGCAGGCCTTACATACACTTCGTCCTTCCATTATCTTCCTCTGAAGGACCAGGGTTCCGTCATCATCAACCGGTATGTCCAGCTCCTTAAGCTTTTCAAGCTGAACCTTATCCTTGATTCCGAAGGTAAGCTCAATAAGGGCATACTCCGCTCCTGTACGGATCATACCGCTATCTGCTTTTCCTCCCAGTGCCAGATTAACACTTCCGATTATTACAGATTTTCCGGCACCCGTCTCACCACTCATGATGTTGAGACCATCCTGAAACTCAATCTCCTGCTCATTTATAAGTGCAAGATTTTTTACATGTAAACTATATAACATTATTGTTCCTTTCCCCTGCTTCTCCGGGCGTGGGAAATTATCGTTAAAACCTTATTCGACAATATCGTACAGACTGTCCATGACACTCTGTACATCGTCATTGGTTCGAATGGCACACATTATTGTATCATCTCCGGCAATGGAGCCTACAATCTCATCAAATTCCATGGCATCAAGTGCAGCCGCAACTGCCATCGCCATACCTGACACAGTTCTTATTACCAGAATATTCTGAGCCTTATCCATGCTGACAAAACCAGCCCTTAAAACATCTGTATACTTATCATCCATTCCGGAACCATCCTGAATGATAACATACTTGTGCTTTCCATCGGGTGTAGCTCGCTTTGTAAGTCGCAGTTCCCTGATATCCCTGGATACGGTTGCCTGAGTAACATCATAGCCCTCAGCCTTTAAAATATCAGCAATCTGCTCCTGTGTCTCAATTACATTTGTACGGATAATTTCGAGTAACCTACTCTGTCGTTTTTTCTTCATACTAATTTTTTCCTCAGTGTGTTCAAAAAGCTCTCTTTGTTGAGCTTAACAATTTTGGTTACTTTATCTGCAGCGGATATGTCTATCTTATCTCCGCTTTTCATGATCTTCCTTTTCCTGCCGTCTATGGCAGCTTCAAGAATCTGCTCTGAACCTCCACGGCCATTGCCAATCTCTACAGTAACCCTGTCATGTTCTGACAAAACAATGGTCCTTGCATTTATTGTATGTGGACAAATAGGTGTAAGTAAAAGAATCTGTGCCTTGGGATCAACGATTGGTCCGCCGGCAGACATATTGTATCCTGTAGAACCTGTAGGTGACGAAAGAATTATACCGTCAGCCTGATACTTGGTTAATGGCATATCATTAACATAGATATTAAAGTTATACACCTGCAGAGATGAGCATCTGACTATAGCAATATCATTTAGTGCGTAGTTCACTTTGCCCTTATCTTCACCCTGACAAAGAACGCCCTGAAGCATCATGCGCTCCTCAATTTCAAAGGCGTCATTTATGAGCATATCAAGAGCATTCTCCACATCAGCAACATCAACCTCGGCAAGATACCCCAAGGTTCCCATGTTCACTCCGATTATGGGAATATCTGTGTCTATGACATTTGCAGCCGCCTGAAGCATTGTTCCGTCTCCGCCCAGTACGATACACACATCAACATCATCAGGCACCTTGCAGGCGTAGGGATTGCCACAGTTTTCCGCTGCGGGATCATGCTCTTCAATAGAGCATTCAGCGCCTTTTTGCAGCAGATAGTCCCTTATATGATAAGTCTCCTTAAGTTCAGGATCCTTATTCCTGTTGGTAATTATGAAAAAACGCTTCATGTCCCCTTATAACTCCCCGTGTGCTTTTTCCACCGTCTCCTGTATCAAGGACGCCATTTCAGGCGCATTTGAAATTCCGCTTTTTTCTTCCAGAACCTTAGAAAGCAAATGAAGTCCTGCCGCCTCGTCTATCCCGGAAACCTCTTCATTTCTCTCTGAATCCTTTTTTATATACAAAAGATACTCTATATTTCCCTCAGGTCCTCTCACCGGAGAAAAATCCAGATTAAGAACTTTAAATCCTATTATCCCAGCAAAATCTATAACCTTACAGATTACCTCCCTGTGGGTTTCAGGCTCTCTTACAACTCCCTTTTTTCCTACCTTCTCACGTCCTGCTTCAAACTGTGGTTTAATAAGGCAAACCATTTCTCCGCCGTCTTTAAGAAGTTTCCTTGCAGGAATCAGAATCTTGGTAAGTGAAATAAAAGATACATCAACTGATGCAAAATCCAGATCATCATCAATATCTTCCCTTGTGAGATATCTGAAGTTGGTCTTCTCCATGCAGACAACACGCTCATCAGAGCGCAGCTTCCAAGCCAGCTGTCCATGTCCTACATCAACCGAATAAACCTTGACTGCACCATTCTGCAGCATGCAGTCAGTAAAGCCTCCTGTGGAAGCTCCTATATCCATACATACAAAACCGTCAAGCGCAAGTTCAAAGCTCTTCATAGCCTTCTCAAGCTTAAGTCCGCCTCTGCTGACGTAGGGAAGCTGATCTCCCTTAACCTCTAATGAAGTTATCTTTGTTTCATCAAATGAGGTACCCGGCTTATCCTCTCTCTGACCGTTTACAAAAACATCCCCGGCCATAATGATGGCTTTCGCCTTCTCTCTGGAAGTTGCAAGTCCTCTTGAAACCAAAATGACATCAAGTCTTTCCTTTGCCATTATTTTAATCCTTCATATTTCTCGATAGTTCTTTCAGCAACAGAATCAGCATCAATTCTCAGCTGCTTTGCAAGCTCATCACAGGAGCCGTGTGTGATGAATTCATCAGGAAGCGCAATGCACAGATGATGAGTGAAAATCGCCTCTTCACATAAAAATGCTCTCACCTGTTCACCAAAGCCACCTGATTCCACGTTCTCTTCCATGGTTACGATAAGCTTATGTGTCTTAACTGCCTCTCGTATGTAATCCTCATCTATGGGCTTTACAAATCTTGCATTTGTAAGAGAACAGTTATACCCCTTATTCTTAATTATTTCTCTTGCCTTCTCGGCTGTTTTAACCATGCTGCCTACAGCAAGAAGCAGGATATCACTCTCCTCATAAATAGGCTCAGCCTTGCCCATCTCAATGGGTGCCCTGAAATCCTGAAGTCCGTCGTAAGCTGTTCCTCTGGGATATCTGATGGCAGTTGGCCCGTTAAATGCTATGGCAAACTTGAGCATATCTGACAGTTCCCATTTATTCTTGGGTGCCATAATATGCATGTTTGGCATTGTTGAAAGATATGACAGATCAAAAATTCCCTGATGAGTCTCTCCATCACTTCCAACAAGTCCCGCCCTGTCTATAGCAAAAGTTACAGGCAGATTCTGAAGACATACATCCTCCATAACCTGATCATAAGCTCTCTGCAAAAATGAGCTGTAAACCGCAAAAATCGGATGGAAACCGCCCACTGCAAGACCAGCAGCAAAAGTAACCGCGTGCTCCTCGGCAATTCCCGCATCTATAAATCTGTCAGGATACATATTTCTGAATCTCTTCAATCCCGTACCATCCGCCATGGCTGCAGTGATTGCAACAGCCTTGGGATTGCGCTCACCTATTTTGCACATAACAGTACTGAAAATATCCTGATAGTTAGCAGTGGTTCTGGGGTTCCTGGGTATTCCGTTCTGAGGAAGGAACGGCTCTGTGCCGTGGAATCTGGCAGGATGTTTCTCTGCAGGTCCAAATCCCTTACCCTTCTTCGTAACCACATGAATGAGAACACCCTTCCTGACTTTCTTGGCCTCACGAATTGCAGCACGAAGTGCAGGAATGTTGTGACCATCTATTGGTCCAAGATAGGTAACTCCCAGATTTTCAAATACCATTCCCGGAACAAAGAGCTGTTTAAAACTGTTCTTTGCTCTTCTGATACCGTTTACAACCTTGGGATTTGAATTCTTAAGTGAGTTGTAAATATCATCTCTAAGATTAAGATATCCCTCATTGGTACGTACGTGGTTCAGATATTTCGCCATACCGCCCACATTCTCTGAGATGGACATCTCATTATCATTCAGAATAATTATGTAATTTGTATCAAGCTTGGCTACGTTATTAAGTGCTTCGTAAGCCAGACCTCCCGTAAGAGATCCGTCACCTATTACAGAAACAACGGTGAATTTCTCACCGGCAAGCTGTCTTGCCTTAACCATACCAAGACCGGCTGAAATACTTGTGGAGCTGTGTCCTGTATCGAAACAGTCGCAATCCGACTCAGCTCTCTTGGGGAATCCGCTTAATCCGCCGTACTTCCTCAGAGTATCAAAACCATCCTTACGTCCTGTAAGAATCTTATGTGTATAAGACTGATGTCCTACGTCCCAAATAATTTTATCCTCAGGAAGATTAAGTTCCAAGTGCAGTGCCATTGTAAGCTCTACCGCACCGAGATTTGAAGCCAGATGTCCGCCTGTATGGCTGATCTTGTCAATAAGAAACTCTCTTATCTCCAATGCCAGATCATCCATTCTGCTTTCCGGTATATTCTTTATATCATTGGCTTTTTTTATCTTATTAAGAAGCATTTTTCATAGTCCCTCATTTATTTCGAGAAATCATCCATAAAACAAGTGGTACCAAAAACTCCTTGCTTTTTTCTGTTTTACTCAAAATCTCTGCAGCTTCATCGGAAAGTCTTTTAACCTCCTCAGCTGAAGTTTCTAATCCGTTAAGACTTACATAAGTCGTCTTTTCATTCTTTTCATCGGAGCCAATTGGTTTGCCAAGCTCCTTCTCATCACCGGTGACATCCAGAATATCATCCTGAATCTGGAATGCAACGCCAATTCTGCTGGCTGCATTTTCAACAGCCTCAACCTGTTCCTTACCTGCACCTGCAAGAATTGCACCGATCATCATACTGCTCTCAAGCATTGCGGCTGTCTTATTTTCATGAATAAAAATAAGCTCATCAAGAGTAGCCTCTTTTTTACCCTCTGCACAGATGTCAGCACACTGGCCTCCGACCATTCCGTAGATTCCGGCCTTCTCAGCAAGTACCTGAAGAGCTTTAACCCTTCTGTCAGCAATATCGCCATCGTAGGGGGTAAGATCTGCCCTGACCGAAAATGCTCTGATGGCAGTTTCATACGCATAGTTTAAAAGTCCGTCGCCTGCAAGAGTTGCCATTCCGGGACCATACACAACATGTGTGGTCTTTCTTCCGCGTCTGTATTCATCGTTATCCATAGCAGGAAGATCATCATGAACCAGCGAATACGTATGTATCATCTCAATCGCTGCCATGAAAGGAGCTACAATATCCAGATCTGTTCCGCCAAAAGCCCTGTAGGTTTCCATCATGAGAACCGGACGTATGCGTTTTCCACCTGCCAGAACGCTGTAATTCATAGCCTCTATTACCAGCTTCTGATAGCCGGCTTCCTCAGGTAAAAAGCCCTGAATAATCTTCTCAGCCTCTGCTGCCTTCTCACCAAGCTTCTTCTCAAAATCAGACATCACTCAAAATCCTCCGTCTGTCCATCCTGCATTATCTTTTGAACCTTCTTTTCAACTTTGTCGATTGATTCATTGCAATACTTAAGAAGCTCCATACCTTCCTCGAAAAACTTAAAGGATTCCTCAAGTGTTACCTCTTCTTCCTCAAGAGCTTTAATTTTTTCATCAACCTTAGCAAAAGCTTCCTCTATTGTAAGCTCTTTTTCTTCAGCTTTCTTTGCCATATTTTCTGCTCTCCACGCTGTCAGCTGTTGCTTTAATAGCTCCATCACTGACGTATATAGTAATGCTGTCCTTTTCCTTAACCTGACTTATACTTCTTATGTTTTTACCATCACTTCCGGACACATATGAAAAACCGGAATGAAGCTTATCAAGCGGACTAAGCGCTTTTAATCTCTCAATATCCACATCCAGTCTGTGCTTCTCACCTTTTATAAGATCAAGCATCAAACGTTCGAGTTTATCACTGCACTGGGCAGCTCTCATTCTCTTATCCCTGATTCTGGCCTCTGGAGAAAGATGATCAAGAAGCCTCTTGTCATTAAGGGCTCTTGTCTTCACTTTTTCCAATTCACCTGACATTCTGCGGTAAAGAATATTCTGATATGTTCTGATATCCTGGAGAAAAAGTGATACGTCAAAAACCGCCAGCTCTGCTGCAGCTGAAGGCGTCGGCGCCCGAAGATCCGCAACATAATCAGCTATGGTTGTATCAGTCTCGTGCCCGACAGCGGAGATTATTGGAACACTGCAGTTAAAAATCGCTTCTGCCACTTTCTCCTCATTGAAGGCCCATAGGTCCTCAATGCTGCCTCCTCCGCGGCCAACTATCATGGTATCAACACCGGCCTCTTCCAGAACACGTATACCGTTAACTATACTGTCTGCCGCCATATCCCCCTGAACAATCGCAGGATACAAAATAATCTGAACATAGGGATTACGCCTTGTGGAGATATTGATTATATCTCTGACAGCAGCTCCCGTAGAAGCTGTCACAACTCCCAGCGTCTTTATATACTTGGGAACAGGCTGTTTATACTCAGGAGCAAAAAGTCCCCGCTCCTCCAGCTCTTTCTTGAGCTTCTCAAATTTTTCGTAAAGAGCACCCTCGCCATCAAGTTCAATTTTCCTGGCATAGAGCTGATATTTGCCATCTCGCTCATAGGTATCTATAGTTCCTGAAACAAGAACGGATTGTCCCTCTTTCATCTGGAACTTAAGCCCAGTCATTCTGTTCCCTTTGAACATCACACAAGAAATTGCTCCGGACGCATCCTTAAGCGTAAAGTAGATGTGACCGGAGGTGTGGTATTTGCAGTTACTTACCTCTCCCTTAACAGTAAGGTTATTAAGTAGGGGTTCCTGCTGAAACATATTTTTGATAAAAGAATTGATATAGCTGACTGTATATACGTTTTCGTTACGCAAATTTAGCAAGCACTCCATTTACAAAGGATGACGCGCCATCCTGTCCAAACTTCTTGGCAAGCTCTACTGCTTCATTTATAGCTACGCCTGTAGGTACGCTGTCATCAAACTTAATCTCATAAACTGCAAGCCTCAAAATAGCAAGCTCGACTTTACCGATTCTGTCTGTATCCCAGCCCTTGGTCTCAGCATTGATGAGACCATCAATCTCAGTAATTTTGGATGCAATCTGTTCATAACGCTCTTTTACAAAAGCAGCATCCTTCTCTGACATATCAATATCACTGGTTGCTACAAAAAGGTCCTCCTGAAGGCTCATCTCCTCGGGAGTATTGAACTCCACACGGAATAAAAGCTTGAAAACCTGTTCTCTTAATTCTGATCTTTTCATATATATCCTCGTCCTAATTACTCCGGCATTGTTATTCCGGCAATACGAACATTAACATCTGTAACATCAAGTCCTGTCATGCTCTGGATTGAAGTCTTAACCCTGTCCTGAACCTGCTTGCTGGTTGCCGGAATGTTGTAGCTGTATCTCATAAGAATAGACAGATCAACTCTGACCTTGCCTTCTCCAACAAATACTTTGGAACTCTTAGCTACATTCTTGGAGCTGTATTTTTCAATATTTTCATTGGTAATTCCGCCTGCCATAGCGCTGACGCCGTCAATCTCCAGGGCTGCAAGAGCTGCAATCTTGGCAACTACATCATCAGCCACCTTAACTGAACCGATCTTACCTTTTTTAACTACTTTATTCTGTAATTCCTTTTCCATAGAAAAAACTTCCTTTCGCCTAAGTTTATCCATAAACTCTAATAATTATACAAAATATTTTCTTATTAGTATAGCCAAATAATCAAAATGTACTGCTCATCAAAAGTGGTGTAAGAAACGGTATTGTTGGATCCGTCCATATATCCGAACACCTGCTGCTGAGTTATCAGACGGTTGATAAAATCCTCGTAAACCGCCTGCGTACTGCACTTAATAGTAACGTTATTGCTTCCATCCGCATATCTTCTTGAGAAAAGCGCTCCTACCGCATCCATATCGGTCTCGGTAAAGTACTCGCCCTCACGTACATAATAATTATTCTTCATGGATGTGCACTGGGGCATCGGCAAGGTCTCTGCGATTGTATGAGTCTTGCTAATATCCTGAGTGGTACAGCAAAGGTATGTATAGTTGATAAGCGGCATCTTCTGAGAGCTGTCACCTGTCTCCATCTTCTGATAGGATGAATCCCCCCAGGTGGTATCAACATAAGTATACTCGCCGTCTGCATAAACCAGATTCCATGCGTGACCAACTCCATTTACCTTTCCGGTAACAAGAGTAGTCGGAATCCCAAGCTGATTTAACAGATACTGTGTTGCCTTCGCATAGCCCTGACATACTGATCTTCCGTATAAAAATACAGAGCAGATGTTCTGATTGTCCGGAGCCTGGCTGTCATATTCAGTATTTGTTATCAGATAATCATAAACATATTTTACCTTGGCATAATCGCCGCCATCTGTGGGTGCTCCCACAAGACAGTTGGCCACATAGGTATCAATTTTCTGCTGCCTGTCAGCAATCTCTTCCGCACTGTAAATATAATTACCGGTAAAAGAAAGCTTCTTAAGCTCACCTCCAATGGTATACCTTGTATAGGTGTAACCATCCATATAGAAAATCTCAGGGTGGTCGGAAAGAACAAAGCTGCAGACAACATCCAGTGTTTCTTCATCAAGAGTGGATACCACAACATCCTCAGCCCTGTGCTGAATGATCTGCAAAAGTTCAACATAAAGAGTTTTGCCCTCTTCTGTAAGATGCTCATATGCATATTTACCCTGCTGAGCCGCCTTAAGTGCCGGAAGATCAACTTCTGTTATCCCGATGGTTTTCCTCTGGGTATTCTGGTAAGTGTCACTGAAATAAGTGGTTGCATCCTTACCCTTATCGCCGTCTCCGCCTGATTCGTCACCTGAGCGATTTGTTCTGCCTGTTTCCTCCTCAATCTGACTGATAAGGTTATCAATCTTCTTATTAACACTGTCTATATCTATGGTCACAGAAGTTGATGAATCAGCAGTCTCTTTAGCGCCCTCATTTTCCGAATTACCGGAAGAAGCATTTCCACTTTCTTCTGCAGACCCGGTTTTGCCCATGTCATTCTGCAGATCAGAACTGTTATCTGCTTCGGAAGCGTTATCGCTTTCATCTTCGTTTTCTGTCTTATCAGCCTCCGCGCTTACTCCTGCGTTTTGAGAAGATGTATCCGCCCCTGCATCAGGCTCCGTCTTTTCCCAAATGGAATCCTTGTCAGAGCTCTCCTTATAGGATGCCGGATCCGCAAGATTGTTGTCTCTCAGATACTCAAGCAGCGCTTCACTGCTGCAGCCGGACATAGAAACAGTAACAAATGCCGTCAAAAAAAAGGCAAATGTTTTTCTTATGAAGTTTTCAAAAATACATCTGCCTTTTTTCATACCGCTACCTTTTATGAATAGCTGACATTCTCATTGAACTCTGAAAGCTTAAGTCCCTCATTACGGTCAAGTACCATCTTGGGACTCCACTCGTTAACAAACAGAAGAAGAGGTCTTCCATTCATATCCTTGATCTTCTTCATATCAGAAGTCCCCACAAGTGAGTTCATATCAATGTCATCATTATCAACCCAACGTATATATTCATATGGAAGTGTATCAAGTAGTATCTCTACATTATACTCGTTTTGGAGTCTGAATTTAAGTACATCAAACTGCAAAACTCCGACAACTCCTACAATGATTTCTTCCATTCCCATATTAAATTCCTGGAAAATCTGTATCGCACCTTCCTGCGCAATCTGTTCGATACCCTTTACAAACTGCTTACGCTTCATGGTATCAACCTGTCTTACCCTTGCAAAATGTTCGGGTGCGAAAGTAGGTATTCCTTCGTAAGTCACTGCATCCTTGGGCATGCATACCGTATCACCGATAGAGAAAATACCGGGATCAAAAACGCCCATGATATCTCCCGCATAAGCTTCAGAAAGAATCTTTCTCTCATCAGCCATAAGCTGCTGGGGCTGTGAAAGTCTGAACACCTTGCCGGACTGAACGTGCTTAACTTCCTTATCAGCATCATAACGTCCTGAACAGATACGCATGAATGCCACTCTGTCTCTGTGAGCCTTGTTCATATTCGCCTGAATTTTAAATACAAAGGCTGTAAACTCATGCTCCAAAGGATTTATAAGCTCGCCTTCAGCTGACTTTCTTCCGCTGGGCGGAGTAGCCATCTCAAGGAAATTGTGAAGGAAAAGCTCAACACCGAAGTTCTGAAGAGCTGATCCAAAGAACACAGGTGTAAGGTTACCTTTTCTGACTTCTGCAAGATCAAATTCTGCTCCTGCGCCATCCATAAGCTCAATCTCACCCTCAAGATTCTCAAGGGCTTCCTCGCCGATTGTGCTTATAAGCTGATCTCTGTCATCGAAAGGAATGATTGTCTCTGTTCCTTCCTTAGTTCCTTTCATTGTATCAGCAAAAGTAACTACGTGTCTCTCCTGTCTGTCATAAATACCCTTAAAGTTTTTACCTGAACCGATAGGAAGATTCATAGGACATGTAGCAATTCCAAGATGGTTCTCAATATCATCAAGAAGCTCGTATGTGTCCATGGCATCACGGTCCAGCTTGTTAATAAAGGGAAAGATCGGGATGTGGCTCATATTGCAGACCTGGAAAAGCTTCTTGGTCTGAGGCTCAACGCCCTTACTTGCATCTATAACCATGACAGCTGAATCCGCCGCCATAAGTGTTCTGTATGTATCCTCTGAGAAATCCTGGTGTCCAGGTGTATCAAGAATATTTATGCAGCAGTCCTCATAATTAAACTGCAAAACTGATGATGTAACAGAAATACCTCTCTGTTTCTCTATCTCCATCCAGTCAGAAACCGCATGTCTTGCTGTAGCCTTACCCTTAACGGAACCAGCGAGATTGATAGCTCCACCATAGAGAAGGAATTTCTCTGTAAGAGTAGTCTTACCAGCATCAGGATGGGAAATAATGGCGAAGGTTCGCCTCTTATTGATTTCTTCAGTAATCTGATTATTGCCCATTACTAAACCTTTCTATAATAAAATTTCCTATATAATAAAAAAGCGCACCATTTCTTATAATACGAAATGGTGCGTTATAAGTCAATCATTAAAAAAATGTATTACAGCATGGATGTTCCTTCAAATTCAGGCTTGATCCTGAAGTAATCCAGAACCGTTGCCGCAATGTCAGCAAAAGTGCTGCGTGTACCAAGATTTCTGGGTTTCACATTCTTACCATACATAATGAAAGGAATATACTCTCTTGTATGATCAGTGGTTTTCTGATAAGCAGGGTCACAGCCATGGTCTGCTGTCATCATCAATATGTCATCATCATGGAGCCTGGCTATCATCTCAGGGAGCTTCTCATCAAAATATGCAAGTGCCTTGGCATAACCGTCAATGTCACGTCTGTGGCCATAGAGCATATCAAAATCAACGAGATTTACAAAACAGAGTCCATCAAAATCTCTATCCATATAATTCAAAGTCTTTTCGATTCCGTCTGCATTACTCTCTGTAAATACATATTCAGTGAGTCCCTTGCCTTCAAAGATATCTCTGATCTTTCCAACTCCAAGAACTTCTTTTCCTTCAGCCTTAAGCTGATCAAGCATTGTAGTCCTGGGCGGCTCAAGAGAATAGTCGTGTCTGTGAGGTGTTCTTGTATAATTGCCGCTTGTACCGATAAAGGGTCTTGCTATTACACGGCCTACACCCATATCGCCCTGAAGCATTTCTCTTGCAATATGGCAATACTCGTACAGTGTTTCAAGCGGTACAACATCTTCATGTGCGGCAATCTGGAACACACTGTCTGCAGATGTGTAAACAATAAGATCACCTGTCTTAACATGCTCATCACCATAATCATTTATTACCTGAGTTCCTGAATAGGGCTTATTGCAGATAACGCCTCTGCCTACTCTCTTACTAAACTCATCAAGGAATTCCTTAGGAAAACCGTCAGGGAACTTCGGCATGGGCTTTGGTGAAACAATGCCTGCAATCTCCCAGTGACCTGTCGTTGTATCCTTATCCTTACTTGCTTCCTGACACTTACCATAGGCAGCTGTAGGTGCATCAACAGAAGGAATATAATCAACTCCATCTATGTTGAAAAGTCCCATAGCTCCCATATTAGGCATATTAAAATATTTGCTGGTAGAACAGCTCTTTAAAGTATTAACATCGAAATCGCCATATTCTGCAGCGTCAGGCTCCTCGCCTACTCCAAAGCTATCAAGTACTATTAAGAAAATTCTTCCCATAAAAAGACCTCCTGAATATAACTTTAGTCTTATTATATTATATAAATAGCTGCAAACCCATATCGGATTTGCAGCTATTTTAAAATTCGAACTCAGTGATTAAGAAACTCTTATTTCTGAGCAACATCCTTCATTGAGAAGCTGATTCTGCCCATTCTGTCCTTACCAAGGCAAACAACCTTAACTTCATCACCAAGGGTAAGAACATCCTCAACACGATCAATTCTCTCATTAGAGATCTTGCTGATGTGAACCATACCCTCTTTACCAGGTGCAAATTCTACGAATGCGCCAAACTCCTTGATACTTACAACCTTACCTGTGAAAACCTGGCCCTTTTCGAAGTCAGTTGTAATGATGTTGATCATATCGATAGCGCTCTGCATCTTCTCGATATCCTCACCGCAGATGCTAACCTTACCATCATCTGTGATGTCAATCTTAACACCTGTGCGGTCGATGATCTCGTTAATGGTCTTACCACGCTGACCAACAACATCACCGATTCTGTCAGGATCGATCTCAATAGAGATGATCTTGGGAGCATACTTACTAACTTCCTTACGAGGCTCAGCAATTGCCTTGCTCATACACTCATCCATGATGAAGAGACGAGCCTCACGGCACTGAGCGATAGCCTTCTCAACGATAGGCTTTGTAAGACCGTGGATCTTGATATCCATCTGAATAGCTGTGATACCTTCCTTAGTACCTGTTACCTTGAAGTCCATATCTCCGAAGAAATCCTCAAGACCCTGGATATCTGTAAGTACTACGAAATCATCATCTGTATCACCTGTTACAAGACCACAGCTGATACCTGCAACCATCTTCTTGATCGGAACACCGGCAGCCATAAGTGACATACATGATGCACATGTGGAAGCCATTGATGTTGAACCGTTACTCTCAAAAGTCTCAGATACGCAACGGATTGCATAAGGGAACTCCTCCTCGGAAGGAAGTACAGGAAGAAGTGCTCTCTCTGCAAGTGCGCCGTGACCGATTTCACGACGTCCGGGTCCTCTTGAAACCTTAGTCTCACCTACTGAATAAGCAGGGAAATTGTACTGGTGAATATATCTCTTACCTGTTACGTAAGGATCAAGTCCCTCAACCTTCTGCATCTCGGAAAGAGGAGCAAGTGTTGTAACATCGCATATCTGAGTCTGTCCACGAGTAAACATTGCGCTTCCGTGTACGCGAGGGATGAGATCGATCTCTGCTGAAAGAGGTCTGATCTGCTTGATGTCTCTTCCGTCAGGACGCTTGTGATCCTTAAGGATCATCTTACGAACTGTCTTCTTCTCATATTGGTAAATAGCTTCGCCAAGTATTGCAAGCCACTCTTCGTTGTCCGCAAACTTCTCTGTGAGACGATCAGTGATATCGGCTATGTTAGCCTCTCTCTTCTGCTTCTCATCTGTGAATACGGCGTTCTCCATCTCTTCCGGAGGAACAACCTCTTTGATTGCTGCAAAAAGCTCTTCCGGAACTGCGCAGCTCTCATAAGAGTGCTTCGGCTTACCTACCTCTGCTACGATACCCTTGATGAACTCGATGAGCTTAAGGTTTACATCATGAGCAAGATAGATAGCTTCCTTCATCTTCTCCTCAGGAATCTCGTTACAGCCTGCCTCAATCATGATAACCTTCTGGCCAACGGAAGCAACTGTAAGTCTCATATCGCCCTTATCCCACTGCTCCTGTGAAGGATTGATAACGAACTCGCCGTCAATAAGTCCAACCTGTGTCATTGCGCAAGGACCATCAAACGGAATATCTGAAATGGAAACAGCTACAGAT
>CAMVLM010000066.1 GCA_947168335.1 uncultured Butyrivibrio sp.
CATGAGAGAACTTACTTCTCAGTTGGTTATAGTATATGGTCGAAGAAGGGTGGGAAAGACTTTCCTTATAAATCAATACTTTAATGATACTTATGCATTTAAACTTACAGGTGCATATAACGAACCTAAAGAAGTTCAGTTGGAAGCTTTTTCAGAAGAACTCTATCGTAGAACAGGTGTAAGAAAGGAGACACCTAATGATTGGAGACAGGCTTTTAGAGAACTTAGAGAATATATTGAGGGAACATCTTTAGCTGAGAAATGCGTTGTGTTTTTTGATGAAATGCCCTGGCTTGATACGCATAAATCTGGCTTTTTAAAAGCTTTTGAATTCTTTTGGAATGATTTCGGAAGTGCCCGAAACAATCTTGTTTTTATTGTTTGTGGATCGGCTACATCTTGGCTTGTTGATAATATAGAGCATAATAAAGGCGGATTATTTAATCGTCAGTCGTGTAAGATTTTTCTTAGTCCATTTACACTACATGAAACAGAAGAGTACCTGATTAACAAGAGCTTTTCCTGGTCAAGATATGATATAGCAGAATTATATATGGTTCTCGGGGGAATCCCTTATTACCTGAGTTTACTTGATAGTAGTATGTCTTATTCCCAGAATATAGATAATTTGTTTTTTAGGAAAAAATCTGAATTATGGGATGAATTTGATCATTTGTATAGTACGCTTTTTAAAACAAGTGATAATTATATAAAGATTGTCAGTGTATTAAGCAAGAAAAAAGAAGGTTATACAAGAACAGAAATTTGTGAACAGACAGGTTTACCGGCAAACGGTAATTTGACTAAAATATTGAAGAACTTGATTGATTCCGGTTTTGTCAGAGAGAATTTATTCTTTGGAAATAAGAAAAGAGAGACATGCTATCAGTTAGCAGATTACTATACATGCTTCTATTTTCATTTCCTTAAAGATAAGAAGAGAACTGATGAACATTTTTGGAGCAACTCAATAGATCTTCCGTCGCGAAGAGTATGGTCTGGTCTTACATTTGAACAGGTATGTAAAGATCATGTTGCTCAGATTAGAAAAAGTCTTGGAATATCAGGGGTATTATCTGAGATTTCATCCTGGTCCACAAAAGGTGATGAAGAACTAGGCATTTCCGGAGCACAGATAGATATGCTGATTGATCGAAGGGATCGGGTAATTACCCTTTGTGAGATGAAGTTTTCTGTCAATGATTACATTATAGATAAGGATTATCACGAAAAAATCAGGAATAAAATCGAAGCATTTCGTCGTATGACTAGGACTAGGAAGGCAATACAGGTTGTGTTTGTCACTACTTATGGTGTTAAAGAAAATACATATAGTAGTATAGTTCAAGGGCAGGTTACATTAGATGGGTTGTTTGAGAGCACACGTTGATATTGCTTATCTATATCCATTAGATGATAGGAGATAAAGACAAACAATAATTGTAATAGAATTTTGGATTAGAGGTGTTGATTTATGGCAGAAGAAAAGACAACAATAAAACGAAGAAGAAAAAGAAAAACCACAAAGAAACGTTCTATTGTAGATAGTGCAGCAAGGAATGCAGCTGCTCTTAGTGATGGCTGCATTCCTGAATTTTGAAGATATCGGTTCAGCAGTTCCCGATATATATAATGATTTTTGCAAAATGCTTGCAAATGCGATGAATACGGAATTTTTCAAAAATCGTTTGAAACCTTTTTCGTTTTCTGAATGCATAAAAGTTGCATTGATATACATCTTGTGCATAAAGACTTTATCCTACGCTTAGAATCTGATCAAGCTGATCTTCTATATCTGCTTCATCCTCAACAGCTTCGTAGATATAGTGTTCAGTCATTGCTCCCAAAAAGAAGAACGTCGATATAGGTGCTGTAATGCACAAAGTATGCAATATCATCTTTGCTATGCTTCGTGATAACAAGCCATATGAGATGATTACTCCTGAAGAACACAGAAAGCAGTTTAATCTGCTCAACCGCACTACAAAAGCTGCCTGATATCTAATGTGTCATTTTCAATGTGCTATGACGATATCGGTATAGCACGACAAATGCCATTGAAAGCCTGAATTCATGCTTCCGTAGGTTGAACAAACAAAGAAGCATATTCCCAAGCTCCCAGGCATTGATGAAGGCGCTTTACCTATCAACTTTTGAAATAACCAAGAAATGGACAATGCCTATCAGAAACTGGGGAAAGGTCCGAGGAGAGCTTTCCATTATGTATCCAGGCAGACTTACAGACTAATAATAAAGCCTCTATCTCAGAATGGGATAGGGGCCTGTTTTAAGTCATCTCTATATTAGTTAATATTGGGGATTTACTTCTAAACCCACGGCTGTTCATAGTCCCAAAGAGGTATGACTTCGTAAAAATTACGACAAATTCAATATTATCAAGCTGCCCCAATAAAAAGTTCCTTTTTTCCATGAAATGTCCATTTTCCCTTACAGTTCGCTGCTTTTTTATGATATATCCCCTTGAAAATCATACAATAGAATAGTAAGGAAACCAAATAATATTTGACTTATATAAGGGCTAAATGTATAGTTTAGAAAAGGAGCAGCCAATCTGACTGCCTCATAATAAATCTAATTATCATAGAAGATCCCTATTTACAGAAAAATTTCAAACTCTCGTTAAGGATGCGGATTCCAATGCAAAACTGATAGCTGCGTTATGATATACTACAGTACAATTGATAAAAACTCTCAACACTCTCATTTGACTCCCGGATAATTGTCAAATGACAAATATCATCCATGTATACTGAGTAACAGTAACCTTCTCTGAACCAGGTCTTGAGATGAGCTGACATGGTCTGGGATTTTGTGTTGAGAGTGGGCAGATCATATATAATACCGTTTCCCTTCCATTTGCCAAAAGCTTCTTTACATGTCCATACTTCAAAGAATCTTTCGTTTTTGGTTATTGGATTATCTGCACTTTCAACATATGCAATTTCAGCATCATGAAATACATTCTTCATGACATAGAATGGAGCATCCTTGACTTTTTCTACATCAACACCAATCTCACTGCCTGCAAAACAAGCAAAAACACGGTCTCCGGAGTGAGAAAGATTAAAAAACAGATCACTATCACTAAGACAGGGTTTTCCGCCCTTTGAAATCACGAAATGCTGTTCTTCAAGAGAGATTCCTGATAACTCCATGCATTTTTTTCGAACAAGTAACGCAGCATACAAACATCTTATTTTATCTTCTATATGTACAAAACGATCAACAGATTCCTGACGACGCTTTGAGACATATTTTTTGTACTGGTGCCATTTGGGATTTGTCAGATCCAGAGTCATGTCAATTGCAATTATTTCATCCTTTTTGCTATTTGGTCGCATCATTTTCCTCATCTGAATATTATGTGATGTATATTGCATAAGTATAATTTAACATCTGTACAATAAATATAAAAAAAATATAAAAATCAAAGCACGAAAAAACGCAATAACGTCTTTGATGATATAATTGTTTATGTCATCTTGAAATCAATATTAAGATATCATGTCATTTCTGTTTTTTCAAAGAGAGGATGATTGCTATGGGTAGAGAGAGAGTAAAGACTATTTCTTTAGGCGATTCAGAAAGAATTAAACTGGACAGAACCGGGGCACTGATCGACAAGAAATTCACCCAGTACCTTGTTCCTACGATTCTTATGAGTATGGCACTCCAGCTAGGGACAATCGTTGATGGTATTATCTGTGCACAGTTCATTGGCACGGATGCTCTTGCAGCGATTAACCTCTGTGCACCTGTACTTCTAGCTTTTGGTGCCATCTATTCGATACTGGGGGTAGGCGGATCTACAGTGGTGTCCACTTGCCTTGGTCAGCGTGATAAAGAAAAAGCTGACAGGGTTTTTACACTTGGCCTTTTCCTTCTATTATTTATAGGTTCTTTGATAACTGTCTTTGGCCTCTTTGCTTCTCCGGTTGTAGCTCATTTTATTGCAGCAGGAAGTCCCCTGGAAGATCTTGTCTATAAATATGTGTGCATCTATTTCTTTGGAGCACCTGCATTCTTCCTGGTTCCCGGACTTGCATATTATGTGAGAGCAGATGGCAATCCTGTTGTTTCCGCTTTGATACTTATTATTGCCAATGTTGTAAATCTAAGCTGCGATGTCATTTACATCATAGCCTTTGGCCTAGGAATTCAGGGAGCTGCACTGGCTTCAGTTACAGGATATATCGGAGGCTTTTTCGTATCTCTTGCATATTTCTTTGGTAAGAAGAGAACACTGAGATTTAAGGCTCCCGGGAAGGATATGTTTTCATTCCTTCAGGAAATATTGACCACAGGTCTTCCCAGTGCTTTAAACTCTGTGCTTATGTTCGTGAAGATGTATGTGCTGAACATAGTTGCGCTGAAGACTCTTGGAACAATAGGAGCAACAGTTATAGCTCTTTGTAATAACTGCCTGTCCTTCGCGGCAATATTTGTTGGAGGAGCTGCTCAGACCATGCTTCCTCTGATGGCGCTTCTCAATGGAGAGAATGATAACAAGGGCGTTATCTTTACCCTTAAGAAGGCTGTGAAAATAGTGCTTGAAGCCAGTGTAGTAATGCTTATAGTTTATGAGTTATTTACTACTTCAGTAGCTATGTGTTTTGGAGTTACTCCTGACGATACAAGCCTTATTACAGTTTCCAGGCTGGCAATACACCTATTTGGACTCAGCCTTCCTTTCTTTGGAATAAACTATCTTCTCATGTGCTTTTATCAGGCAACAGGAAAAAAGATGCTGGCAGTTGTGGCAACCGTTGCTCAGGGCGTTTTATTTATTGTGCCTTTGGTTATTATACTTTCAACGGTATTCCCTACAAACGGAATAGGAATCTGGATATCCTTCATAATAGCAGAGATCCTTACAATGCTGACTGTATATATAGTTGCCAGATCTGTTGCTTCAAAGGAGGGCATTAATAGTATCTGGCTCCTTAAAGAAAGCAATGAATATAAGGAACTCGACCTCTCAATGTATGCTAAGAAAGAACTTGCTTCTGAAGTATCCCAAAATATCGTGGAGTTCTGTAAGGAGAACGGCGTAAGCAATTATGTTTCTACTGTTGCGGGAATGGCTGCAGAAGAGATGGCAGTTAATACGATTAATTGCGGATATGAAGACAGAAGGAAGAAAAAAGATCAGCAGACCATTGATATAAACGTAAAAGTTCTCAGTGATGAAGTCGTGATGAGAATAAGAGATGATGGAAAACTCTATAATCCTCTTGAATTTGTAGAAGGAAAAGAGGAGGACATCACCGACAATATTATTATTGTAAAGAAAATTGCTTCTGATGTGGAATATGAAAGAACTATGGGCATGAATAACCTCATAGTGAAATTTAATAAGACAGGGGGAGAGAGATAATAGCATGAATGATGTATTTGACAGATTAAAAGAGACGATTTTGGAGATTGTTGAGGTAAATGATGAAATAACAGGAGATACACGATTTGTGGAAGACCTGGGATTCAATTCCTTTGAGCTGATGACTTTCCTGGGTCTGCTGGAGGAAAAATTCGGGATCAGAATAGATGCCAATGAAATCTTGGGAATGCTCTCGGATGACGGTAATTCAATGAATACGATAAATGATGCTGTAAAACTTCTTGAAGAGAAGGAGAAAGGCAAGTGAGCTGATTAAGAATCCTTTTATAATGCCGTGCATACTTTGCACGGCATTTATAAAATAGGCATCTGCAAATTTTAGGTCAGATAAAAACATTTGTATACGAGGGGAGATCATACATGAAGAATGAATTATACAGACTTTCAATCCAGCAGACAAACATTATGGATTTGGAGGAATTAGTCGGCAGCAGTTCTTTGAACAATATCGCATCTATACTTAGAATCTCCGATATGTTTGCATGGAGAGCGGCTAAAGCTATAGAGATGTTTATAGAGAATTGCCCTACCATGAGACTTCGTATGGCTAAGGACTGGAGAAAGTATGGCTCCTACAGACAATTTGTCTGTGAGGAAGTATCCTTTTCTCCGCAAAGGTCGTCCTTTGATAATTACGATGATCCGGAATTTAAAAAATACGCTGAAAAATTTACCAATGAACCTCTGGATGTATATGAGAGGCTTTTTGATTTTGTTATTGTGGAATTCGCAGATGGCACCGGAGCAATTTTGTCCAAGACCCATCATGTGATTTCCGATGCACATGCCCATTATCTTGTAGTGAAATATGTATTCGATTGCTACAATCTTCTAAAAGAAGGTAAGGAGCCGGAAAAGTGGCCTGTTTCTTATCTTGAATATCTTGATTCTGAGAAAAACTACCTGGAAAGTCAAAAATATAAGGATGACAGTGAATATTGGAAAGCTGTCATAGAGAAAGGTTTTTCACCTGCTTCCCTCTCCAGGGTTTCTTCAGCAGGTACAAAAAAGACCGTAAGATTTGAGTCTGAGCTTACAAGTAAGGAGCAGACTGCTCTTTCGAAATTGTCAAATGAGCTCAAGGTTTCTCCATATATTATTATGTTAAGTCTGGTGGGGGTATATACTGCCAGATATATGCGCACCCGGCGTATAGCCCTTGGCACAGCTGTCGGCGGACGTGCAACTCTCAAGGATAAAAACACCATGGGAATGTATGTATCGACCATTCCTACAGTAGTTGATGCGGATGATGAGAAGTCTTTTGCTGAAGTTGTGAAGGATGTCACTGCAGAGAGCAGAATAAGCTACATACACTATCGCTATCCATATAAAGAAATACAGGCACTGGCCAGAGATAACGATATGTCTGACAACCTTTTTGACATATTTGTTTCCTATCAGAATCTTCATCTGGACAATCTGGATGCTGTATGGTGCTCACCTGACAGATCTCAGTATCCGCTTTCTGTTCATCTGACAGATTATTATGGGAATTACCATATCCTTCTTGATTATCAGGAGGGACTTTACAATGAGAGCGGAGCAGGGTTAATAAGAGATGCCCTATGCAGCATGCTTGTGAAGGTTTCTGAAAATACAGATATTAAAATTGCAGACCTCCCTGTCCTTGGCAGCGATGAATTGAAAAAAATAAATAGCTTTGAGACTGCATCTGATCAAAAAGATGATACCGGTTGGGATTACAAAGATGTCTGGACTGCCTTTACAGAGCAGGCCGATAAATCCCCTGAGAAGATAGCGGTAACTACGGCTAAGGCTTCATTTACCTATGAAGATATCAGACAAAAAGCAGTTAATATCGCAGGTTTTCTGGCTGATAAGGGAGTGAAAAAGGGATCCGTTGTAGCACTGAAGCTTTCAAGAACTGAGAAAATATTCGCAGCACAGCTTGGCGTGCTAAGCCTCGGAGCAGCATATCTGCCCATAGATCCTGAATATCCTAAGGAGAGAATAGATTATATTATTGAAGACAGTGGCGCCGGCTTTATGCTGGATGATAAGACTGCTGACAAGGCAGTTTCAGAAAAGGCTAAGACCTCAAAGAAGGTAAAGATTGCTGAAAAGGATCCCTGCTATGTGATCTATACCTCCGGATCTACCGGAAAGCCCAAGGGAACGGTAATTACACAGGGCAATGTATATAATTACTGCAGAAAGCATTCACGGAATGTGTATGGTCATGTCTTTGATTCTAAAGATACCACCGTACTTTCAGTTACTACCATAAGTTTTGATATTTTCGTTACGGAGAGTTTACTTCCGCTTACAAATGGCATGAGCATCCTTCTTGCTGATGAAGAGCAGTCTTCTGTGCAGGAAAAACTCAGTAAACTTCTTAAGACTCATAGGGCAGAGGTGATTCAGACAACGCCCTCCAAGATGAGTCTGCTTAGTAGTGATGAAAAAGATACCGGATTCCTTCAGGGCTTTAAGGAGATAATCCTTGGTGGAGAACCAATGGATCCGGCTCTTCTTTCAAGGCTGAAAAAGCTTACGGATGCCGATATTTACAACATCTATGGACCAACTGAGACCACAGTCTGGTCTGCTGTTACCGACCCTCTTAAAACAGATCATGTGACAATAGGAAGACCTATTGCCGGAACAATGATCTATATTCTGGATGAAAAGAAACGCAGAATGCCCATTGGCGCAAGCGGAGCCCTTTATATAGGCGGTAAGGGTGTCTGTGCAGGCTATCATAAGAGAGCTGAGCTTACAAAAGAGAAATTTACCGCTAATCCTTTTGGTGAAGGCCTGATTTATGAAACCGGTGATTTTGCCTGCTGGAATCAGGATGGTGAGTTGGAGTTCCTTGGAAGAGCAGACGGACAGATAAAGCTCCACGGACTTCGTATTGAACTTGGAGAAATAGAGAACAGCATCAGTGAGTATCCCGGAGTTACGGCTTCTGCTGTTGTCATGAGAGGAACAGGGCAAAGGGCTATGCTTTGCGGTTTCTTTACGGCGTCCCAAAAAACCGATACTGACAAGATGAGAGCATTCCTTCTGGGAAGACTTACAGATTATATGGTTCCTGCAGTCCTCATGCAGCTTGATGAGATGCCTTACACAAACAACGGCAAGCTGGATAGAAAGAGGCTTCCTGAAGTAACCAGAGAAGAAAAGATTGTAAAGCCAACCACCAAGGAAGAAAAAGCGCTTATTCAGGAAATCTCGGAGATCATAAACGCAGATTGGATCGGAATGACCACGGATCTCTTTACTGCCGGAATGACATCCCTTAATGCCATCAGGTTAAGTGCTGTTTTGGAGAGCAAGCATGGAATCCATGTATCTGCCAAGGATATCCTGAGTGCCCGTACTCCCGAAAGGATAATTAAGACCTATAAAAAAGAGGAAAAAACTGATTCTGCTAAAAAGGAATATCCGGTTTACTCCAACGTGTCTTCGGCTCAGATGGGGATGTATCTTGACTATGTCAGTGAACCGGACTCCTTAAGATACAATATTCCTGTGCTTTATAGATTTAACAAGGATATTGACGTAGAAAAGCTCTCAGATGCCTTTAGAAAAGTTATAATGCTTCATCCTGCATTTTTCCTTACCTTTGAAGAAAGAAATGGCAGCGTCTATGCTTACTATCACCAGGATAATGAGCCCGAAGTATCAGTAACCAAAAAGCCTCTGACCTATGAAAGCTTTGTTCAGCCTTTTGATCTGCATAAAGGACCTCTATACAGGATAGTTATCTGCGATGGACCGGATGATGTTCTGTTGTTTTTCGATGTTCATCACATCATATTTGATGGCGCCAGCGCTCAGAGATTCATGGACAATGTATGCAGGGTCTATGAAGGAAAAGAGCCTGTTCCGGAAAAACTGCTGTTTTCAGATCTTACTGCTGAAGAAGAGAAGCTTGTGGCAGCAGGAAAGGATGAGAATGATGCTTTCTTCAGGGAGATGTTCGAAGGAAGTGATGGACCCACATCCCTTAAGCCCGATGTCTTTGCGCCTAAGCGCCCGGATGGTCAGGTGAGTGATAAGGAAGAGATTGAAATAGGAAAGGTAAGAGAATTCGAGGAAGGCATAAAGGCAGCTTCTGAAAACTGCGGTGTTTCTCCCATGAATTTTATGCTGTCAGCCTTTTCTCTGGCCCTCTCCAGGTTCACCGGGGATGATGACCTTACTATTTCCTTTGTTGAGGATGGAAGAGGAAGCGCTTCAAGCAGAGATACGGTAGGAATGTTTGTAAAAACTCTGCCGATCCGCATACAGGTTGATGACGGCATCGACTTTGCCGGATTAGCTCATAAAGTCGGGGAATCCGTCTATGGCTCCATTAGTCATGATGGCTACGCTGTTCTTGATTATGCAAGAGACTTTGGAGTATCTCCGTCCATATGTTTCGTATACCAGAATGCAGATTTTGTTGACGTTGAGATTGGAGGAATAAAGGGTGAGATCCTTTCAATGGGAACAGATCAGGCGAAGTATGATCTGTCCGTATCTGTTGAAGGTGAAAGGATACTTGCGGAATATAGAAAAGATAAGTTCAGCAAAAAGTCCGTGGAAGCTCTTCTGAAGATGTTTATAAATGCTGCCGGTATATTTGCCGGGGATCCGGGACTTATTGTGAGAAGGACAGAGCTTACCACAGCTGAAGATATTGCTGCTTATGCTGCTCTTAATGACACGGATGTGAGCTATAACGAAAGCCTGACGGTTACAGATCTGTTCAAAAAGAGTGTAAGTGAAAACTTAAAGAAGCTTGCTATCGTTACTCCGGCAAAGAAACTTACTTATGAAGAACTTGATCTGTTAACAGATAGCCTTGCTGCTAACCTCATAAAGCGTGGAATTGGAAAAGGCGATTTTGTTGGAGTATGTCTTGAGAGAAGCGAAAAGTCTGTTGCTTCAGAGCTGGCTATTTTAAAGGCCGGGGCAGCTTTCCTTCCTATGGACACAGACTGGCCTTCGGCAAGAAAAGATGATATTGCAGGGGACTGCGGTATGAAGCTTGTGATAGATGCAGCTGTTTATGATGAAATGGCAGCTTCCAAGGCAGGCCTTAAGAAGGCTCCTTCACCGTCTCCGGAGGATCCCTGCTTTGTGATCTATACCTCAGGCTCCACAGGAAAACCTAAAGGTAGTGTTATTCGTCATAAGAACCTGGTGAATTTCTGCCTACCTTTGGAGCACAATCCGCATATCACAGAGATGATAAAGCGGTCAAAAGTCATGCTTTCCATAACCAATCCTGCATTTGATGCATCTCTTCATGATATCATGGGAAGCCTTCTGAACGGAATGACTCTGGCGTTAGCAGATGCCAATACCGTTGATTCTCCATCCAGACTGGCCGGGTTCATAAAAGAAACAAAGGCAGACTGCATGGTTCCTACGCCTTCAAGACTTATTGAATATCTGAAGGATGAGGCTTTTGCAGAGGCTGCTTCCGGCTTTAAGCTCATGATAGTAGCAGCGGAAGCTTTTCCTGCTGAACTGTCTGAATGGAAAGAGGCTCAGCCGGACCTTGAGATGTTCAATGGATATGGGCCTTCAGAGTGTACGATAGGAACATCATATTCAAGGATTGAATCCGGAAAAGAAATCTTTATAGGTAAGCCGATTTCCAATACTCATGTGCTGATACTTGATAAGGATGGAAACAAACTTCCTGTGAACGTTCCGGGAGAAATATGTATAGGCGGAAGAAACGTGGGCGGTGGTTATCTGTCCCGGCCTGAACTAAACGCTGAGAAGTTTACCAGAGATCCACTTGGTGATGGAAAGCTCTATCATACCGGAGATATCGGACTTCTGGATGAAGCGGGTGAATTGCGCTTTAGAGGCAGAATTGATGATCAGGTAAAGATAAACGGTCAGAGAGTTGAGCTTGCTGAAACTGAAGAAGTAATGAAGACTTATCCCGGGGTTACCGAAGCTGTGGTTGTGGTAGCTGGGGATAAAGCAAATGTTCTGGTTGGATATTATACGGCAGACAAGGTTGTAGAGGATAAGGAATTCAGAGCATATCTGTCTGAGAGACTTACCTCATATATGGTCCCTGTAAAGCTGATAAGACTGGAGAAAATTCCGGTTACACCTAATGGAAAGAGAGATACCAGGAAGCTTTGCAGTATGTACACTCCTTCAGAAGAGAAGTTTGTGGCAGCTGAAAGTGAGAGACAAAAGAAGATTGCAGCTCATATTTGTGAGCTTCTGGGACTGGAAAAGATTTCATTTGCTGCTGATCTTAAGGGGTATGGCCTTAATTCACTCAAGGCTGTCATGCTTAATGAAAAGCTATGCAAAGAGTTTGGCGTGGAATTGTCTTCAAAGGATATCCTTTTCTGCAATACAGCAGGGGATATTGAGGCTCTGATTGAAAAAGCAGGGGCAGGAAAACGCTCTTTGCAGCTGACAAAGAATAAGGATGAAGAAGCTCATCTGACCATGAGCCAGACCAGTGTGTGGTATGAGACACAGCTTCATCCCGGTGATCTGATGTATCATATACCGGTATTCTTTGATTTTGACGAGAATGTAGATTCGGATAAGCTTGAAAAAGCACTTATAGAAACAGTTAATGCTCATAAGGTATTGCTTGCAACTCTTGGAACCTCCGAGGATGGAAAGCCTGTAATCAGAAGAGCCGGGAAGAATGCCAAAGCGATCGTCGAGCATGGCACAGACAGTGAAAAAGCAAGAAAAGAATTTGTAAGACCTTTTGATGAAGATGGCGGAGCTCTTATTAGAATGGCTATCTTAAAGAAAAAGAAAGGTGTTGTTCTTGCGCTTGATTTCCATCACATTATTTTTGATGGCGAGTCACAGCATATTTTCCTTCAGGATCTGAAAAAGTGCTATGAAGGAGAAAAACTGTCTGCTGAAACCTATGATATTTTCGACTATAGCCTGTTTGAAGAAAAAAACAGAAATAAGAATACCCATAAAGAAGACCGGGAATTTATAAAAGAAATGTTCTCCCGGGATGATTTTGCATATTCTATTCCTGCAGATGCCTGCTATGGTGGCGATGACGTAGGTAAAGGTGGAGCTTCAGCTATTTTAAAGATTCCGGATGAACTCAGATACGACATTGAGAGCATGGCAAGAGCCTGGAATGTAACGGAGGGAAGTATTGTACTTTCAGCTTTTGCGCTGGTTCTTTCCAAGTATGAAAGGACCAGAAGCCTGGGACTTGCTGTTGTAGAAGATGGAAGAATCATGAGAGAGCTGGATGGCTGTATAGGTATGTTCGTGCGTACACTTCCTCTTGCCATAATGCTGGATGCGGAGGGTACCTTTGGTGATAATGCCAAGACTATCCAAAGGGATCTGTATAAAACCATTTCTCATGGGGGCTTTGCACTTGCTGAGGCAGCAACAGAGTTTGACATTCGTCCGAGAATTGCTTTTACCTACAATAACTACGAAAGAGAAGTTCTGACTCTTGGCAAAGGAAAAGGAATCTTTATGGATCCCGGACTTCCTGAGAACAGCAGTGCCAAATTCGACATAACACTTTCGGTAGCAGGAAGCGAACTGTATGCTGAGTACGACCGCGCTCTTTATAATGAGGACAACATAAAAGGGCTCCTGGGTGCTGTTAAGCAGTGCCTTATAAATGCTGTCTCCATAGCTGATAAGAAGCTTCGGGATATAGAGCTTATTTCTCCTGAGGAGAAAGCCCTGGTTGCAGTATGGAACGACGCGGATGAGCCTTATGACAAGGAAGCAACTATAGTTTCCCTCTTTGAGAGTGCTGCAGATGCGAATAAAGATAAACTTGCGGTAGCGGGCGGAGGAATAGAGTATACCTATGCTGAACTGGAAAGTAAGGCAAACTCGGTTGCCAATGCCCTTCTTGCAAAGAATATCAATATCGGAGATATAGTTGCCCTGAAGCTTTCAAGGACTGCAAACTTTGTTTGCGCGGCCTTGGGCGTTCTTAAGGCGGGAGCTGCATATCTTCCTATGGATAAGCAATATCCTCAGGACAGAATTGACTACATCCTGGAAGATTGTAATGCTGCCCAGATGATAGATGATGAAAATATCGGAGAATACCTTGAGTTTGCTGATGATCACAGACCGGGTCTTGCCCTTTCACAAAAAGATCTTTGCTATGTGATCTATACCTCCGGCTCAACCGGAAAGCCCAAGGGTATCCTTACTGAGCATGGCGGAGTTATTAACTACTGCATGCCTTACAAACACAATCCGCCAATTGTTAAGGACTGGGAAGCCGGGACCGCATGCATGGGTATTGCAAGCTTTACCTTTGATATGTCCACAGCGGAGATATATCCGTTCCTGTTTGCGGGTAAGACAACAGTTATAGCAAGTGAGAGTGAATGTAATGATCCCAGAGAGCTTGCTATGCTTGTGAATAAATACCATCTGGATTGTACTGTTACCACTCCTTCAAGACTTATGCAGTACTTTAAAGAGCCAGAATTCGAAAAGGCTATGAAGGGCTTCGTATCCGTATCTGTAGGTGGAGAAGCTGTGCCCTATTCCTTCGTTGAAAAGATTCGTACCCTCACTAAGGCAGATCTGTACAACGTATACGGACCTACAGAGATAACCATGTGCTGCTCAAGCCTTGAGATCAATAAGGATTATTCCAATATTGGAACTCCTTTTGCTAACTTCAAACTGCATGTTCTGGATGAGTTTGGAAATGTACTGCCTATTGGAGTTCCGGGAGAACTGTGCGTAAGCGGCCGCGCTATAACAAGAGGATACCTTAACAGGCCTGAGCTTACAGCTGAGAAATTTGTGGATCTGCCCATAGCTAAGGGCAAAGTATACAGGACAGGAGACCTTTCCTGCTGGAACAGACGCGGTGAAATGGAGTACCTGGGAAGAATAGATGATCAGGTTAAGCTTCGCGGACAGCGTATGGAGCTGGGAGAGATAGAGCAGATCATGAGCCTGTACCCAGGAATCGACATGGCAGCAGCTGCAGTACAAAAGCGCGGAGAGAACCAGTATCTCATAGGATTTTATTCAAGCAAAAAAGAAATTGATGTGGAAGAACTCAGGCGCTTCATGCTAAAGCAGCTGACACACTTCATGGTGCCTGATCACTTTGTACATCTTACTGAGATGCCTCTTAGTATAAACGGAAAGATAGACAGAAAGCGTCTTCCGGAGGCGGATATCAAATCAGAGAGAAATGACTCATTCAAGGCTCCGGAAACAGAGCTTGAAGGCATTTTCTGCAGCATCTTCAAGCAGGTTCTGAACCTGGATGAAGTTGGAGTGAACGATGATTTCTTTGAGAACGGAGGAAACTCTCTTAACTCTATAGACCTTATTGCCAGGGCAAACAGGGAGGGAATCAGACTTACAGCAGCTGTGGTGGCAGAGCATTCAACACCGGGAGCTCTTGCAAAGTATATTGAAGAAAACAGAAAAGATGCAGTTTCTATACAGGCTGAGCAGGGCGTTCTCTCCGGAGCAGTGCCTTTTGGACCTATTCAGAGATGGTTCTTTGAGAATCATTTTGCAGATGAGGACCACTTCAACCAGGCTGTACTTCTTGAGATGGAGGATCCTGACACAGCAAGGCTTGGCAAAGCATTTAATTATCTTATAGAAAGACATGATGCATTAAGACTTAAACTATCCGGGAAAGAGCTTGTATTTGCAAAGCCTGAGGAATGCCGCATCGAGGTGACCACCCGCAGAAGCGGAAAAAAGGATATAGATGCCATCTGCCGGGAGGAGCAGACTAAACTGTCTCTTTCCAAGGGACAGCTTGTGGGAGTATGCCTTATCGATAGGAAATATCTGCTGATAACAATTCACCACATGGCAGTGGATATTGTTTCATGGAGAATACTTCTCGGAGAGCTTGACGAAATCCTGAGCGGACTAGGTGAAGGAAGGAATATTGGAGAGCTTCCCATTGCAAAGAGAGAAAAAACAAGCAGTGTAAGAGATTTCGCTAAGGCTATTGAGGAGTATGCACTCAGCATACCTGACGAAACAGTAAGAAAGTGGAAAAAGATCCTCAAAGCTCCAAGTGCCCTTCCTCTTGCTGCAGGAGAATGGAAGCCCTGTGAGATGCAGAAAGCTAAGCAGCATATCATTAAGCTTTCCAAGAAAAACACAAAGCTTATTTTGGAAGAAGGACAAAAAGAAACAGGACTTAAAGAAAATGAGATTGTTCTTGGAGCCATAGTCAGGGCACTCAGACATATAGATGATTCTAAAGCATTCAGAGTACATCTTGAGGACCATGGCAGGGATCAGTTTAATCCCGCTATATCCTTAGAGAGCACTGTGGGCTGGTTTACTGCACTCTATCCGGTGGCTGTCCCCTATGGTGATGCCGGACTTTTATCCTGTGCCTATGATGCTGCCAAGGCCATAAGGACTGCACCTGATGGAGGAAGATCCTATGGCGCTTTAAAATACCTTACGGATAGGATTGACGGAAACGATACTCCTTCAGTTACCTTTAACTATGGCGGAGGTTCTGCCAAGAGTAAAACCGCGAATTTCAAAGTGTCGGATATTACTCCCGGGGGAACAATATCTCCACTGAATCATGTTACCGATGCGGTTTCCGTTAATGCTTCGGTTTCGGATGGCTGTCTTAATCTTGTAGTTGACATTGATCCGGAAGCCTTTGAAGTAAGAGATGTAGAGAATGCTTTTGTAAGAGAACTTGAAAAGGCTCTTTCGGATTTTGCTGACTTCTTTGGACAGGAGATTAGTTATTATCCGCTTCTTGCTGCTCAAACCGGAATATATCTTGCTTACCTTGCAAGTCCGGAGTCTCTTAATTACAACGAGGCTGTAGAACTTACCGTTAAGGGCAAAGCAGATGCCGAAAGACTTCGGGATGCCATAGTCAGGGCTGTACATGCACATCCTTCCATGATGACCAACTTTACGGAGATTGAAGGACGTATTGTGCAGTTTATCAATACCAAAAATGTGCCTGAAGTTCCGCTTATGGATCTGACAAAAGAAAAATATGAAGCCTTCAGAAAAGATTTTGTAAGACCTTTCAACCTTGCCAACGGACCACTTTACAGAATAGCTGTAGTGAGAATGGAAGATGAGATTCGTATACTGATAGATTTCCATCATATCATTTATGACAGAACATCTTCTGCTGTCTTCATGGAAGATATTCGAAGGGCTTATGAAAACGGGTCTGTTGATACAGAAGAGTACACCTGTGCATCAGCGGCTGTAGAGGAAGAGAGAATCAGGGATACTGCCCGCTATGAGGCTGACAAGCAGTTCTTTATGGCTCAGTTCGAAGAAGGCTATGATAAGGCCATGATCTCTCACGACAGGAGCGAACCGGGGCCTTCTGTAGCAGCCAAGATAACAAAGAAAATGGCTTCAGAGGCACATGATAAGGTTCAGACCAGGGCTAAGGAACTGGGCATTACCGATAATGCCATCTACTACGCTGCCTTCAATTATGCTCTTGGAATCTGGGCAGGACAGGAAAATGTAATTTCAGGTTTTGTAAGCACCGGACGTGATTCTGAGAAGTATGCGTCAAGCGTTGGCATGTTTGTAAAGACATTGCCTGCGAACATATCTATTGATGGAAAACTCCGGATAGGTGATTTCCTTAAGGGCGTTCATAAACATATTATGGAGACCATGTCTCATGATATGTATGCGTACTCAGACCTGGTGTCAGAGCTTGATGGTACTGACATTCTATCTGTTCTCTTTGCATATCAGAACACGAAGACCGCTGATCTTGTGTGGGAAGACGTGACAATAGGGGTTGAGATCCTTGATACTCCCGATGTTAAGTTTGACCTCACATTCATGGCTGTACCGGGACCTTTAGGAGTAGAGCTTGATGTGGAGTACGATGCAGCTGCTTACGATGCGGATACAATCGAGAACTTTATACGCTCGTATATGCACATGCTGGATCAGCTCTCAGGAGATTCTCTGGAGAAGACTCTTCATGACCTGTCAGTTACTGATGAGCTTCAGCATGAGCAGATTGAAAAATGTAACTCCTACACCCGTGAATTCAGAAGAGATGTTTCTGTATCTCAGCTCATAAGAGAACAGGCAGAGAAGCTTGGTGATAAGGAAGCCTACGTATTTAAGGATGTACATCTTTCCTTCAGGCAATTTAATATGCTTGCTGACAGAGGTGCAGGATACCTTGTGAATAAGGGAGTGGCAGAGAATAAAGTAGTTGCCATTCTCCTTAAGAGAAGTGAAAAGTTCACTCTTGCTATGCTTTCAACAGTTCGAGCAGGAGGAGCTTACCTTCCTCTTGCTGTTGACTATCCTGCAGACAGACTTTCATTTCTTCTTAAGGATACAGGGACCAGCTATGCCCTGATCTCAAAAACTGATTTCAGAAGCGATATAGAATGGCCTGAAGGACTTGAGCTTCTCTATGTGGAGGATATGTTTGATGAGAGTCTCCCTGCGGATCCGATTGAAGTAAAGTGCGATCCCAATGCGCCTTTCTGCCTGCTTCATACATCGGGATCAACCGGTACACCGAAATGTGCTATGCTCTCCCGCATTAATCAGTCACATTTCATGCAGATTCATGATGAGCATGTTAAGGGACTTGACTGGGGCATTGCTCTTACAACTGTTACCTTTGATGCCTTTGCCATGGATAACTTCATGCTTCTGTGCAACGGCATAAGAGTATATCTTCCTACAGAAGAAGAAACTCTGGATCAGCACCTTATGGATAAGGTATTTACTGAACATAAGAACAGCTTCCTGTTCATAACACCCACAAGACTTGTGGAGATGTTTGAAAATACCACATTGGAACATATGCTTGAGAACATTGGGCTTTTGTTCTTTGGCGGTGAAGCTATACGTAACGATTTTGTGGAAAGAATCAGAAGAAATGCGCCTCATAGCAGGATAATGCAGGTTTACGGACCTACGGAGACCACAATAGTTGTTACAGGTGTAGAT
Source organism: uncultured Butyrivibrio sp. (assembly GCA_947168335.1). Lineage (GTDB taxonomy): Bacteria > Bacillota > Clostridia > Lachnospirales > Lachnospiraceae > Butyrivibrio. The sequence continues at coordinate 18,365 of CAMVLM010000066.1, forward strand.
CAGCTTCCGGGTCAGGAGCATTCTATGGGTGTTCCTTTTGCCAATTCCAAGATATATATACTTGATAAGCAGGGACGCCAGGTTCCGCTTGGAGCTGTAGGTGAGATCTTTATCGGCGGAGAGAATGTAGGCCTGGGCTACAGGAACAGACCGGAACTTACCGCTGAAAGATTCCTTCCGGATCCGTTTATCGGCGGGGGAAGGACGATGTATAGGACAGGTGACCTGGCAAAGCGCTTGCAGGATGGCAGGATAATATTCATCGGTCGAATTGATACGCAGATCAAGTTCCACGGCCAGAGAATGGAAATAGCTGAAGTAGAAAACTGCATAAGTTCATTTGGAAGTATCACAGGTAGTGCAGTAGTTGTAAGAAAGCATGAAAGAGAAAGCTTCCTTTGCGCCTTCTATACATCTACTGAGGAAATTGATGAAGATGAACTTCGTGCATATGTTTCAAGCAAGCTGGTGTACTATATGGTTCCTTCTACCTTCACCAGAATGGAGGAACTGCCTCATACTGCCGGCGGCAAGATGAATTACAGGGCATTGCCTGAGGTGGAATTTGTAATACAGATTAATCCATGTGAGACCAAGATGCAGGAAGAACTGGCACAGATGGCAGCAGGCCTTCTGAGCTCTGATAACATTGGAAGAGATACCAATCTGCTTTCACTTGGTATGACTTCATTGTCAGCTATCCGTATGAATACGCTGATATTTGATAAATATGGCGTTCATTTAAAGACAAAAGACATCCTTGCCAATCCAACAGTTGAGGGGCTGGAGACTATTCTGCTATCACTGATGGGTAAACCTGCAGAGGAGACTAAGAAAAAGCTGACATCAAAGGATGGTACCTATCCTCTTACATCAGCACAGATGGGTGTACTTCTTGACTGCGAGAAGGATCCTGACGGAATACTCTACAATATACCCATGTTGTACAGATTCCCTGCAGGAATAGATCCTGAAAAACTAAGAGATGCTCTTTATGCTGCGCTGGATGCCCATCCTTACATGAATACAGGCTTTGTGGACAGCCCTGAGGGAGTCAGACAGATTCCCCATGAGAGAACCGGCGAAATAGAAATCTTAAAACTTAGTCCTCAAAAGATGCAGGGATATCTTAAGGACTTTGTAAGACCTTTTGATCTGTATGCTCCTCCGCTTTGGAGACTGACGCTTATTATCAGTAAAGGCGTTCTCTACATGTGCCTGGATATTCATCACATCATTTTTGATGGTGAGTCACTTGCCATTTTTATGAGTGATGTAATGAAAGCATATAAGGGTGAGAAGCTGGTAAAAGAGGAACACGACAGCTTTGAGCTTGCTCTTATGGAAGCGCTGGAATTTGGCGCACTGGAATTTGAAGCG
>CAMVLM010000067.1 GCA_947168335.1 uncultured Butyrivibrio sp.
AGGTAATTGCGAAACTCGCTTTGCTCGTTCGCAATCTTGAATTTAAACAAGGAAGGGGCTGTGAAATAATAAGCCCATGAAAAAAAGAGAAGTAATAGCTGGAAAAAATGATTATCTCATTTTTTCACAGCCCCAATTGCTGGCATGTGACGGAAACGAAATATATTTATATCATAAATATTATGCATAATAGAAATATTTTTAGAAAAATTTATATGTTTCATATCTACATAATGCTATAATTTTGGATAACAATTACTTAAACGTTTAGCTTATGATTTTGTATGGATTCTTAATATGTAAACAAGGAAAATTGTCCATTACGAATATCGTATTTCTGAAGAAATTAAATATTATATGCAAAAATAAATACTAAAAACATAATTAACATTATAAGGAGGGTTTATTTTATGAGGAATTGTTTCAAAAAAATGCTGGGAATTGCAGCAGCTGCTACTATGATGCTGCTAGTGGCAATGCCCGGAGGTAAAGTTAAGGCAGTCTCGTCGTCCATCATGACTGCGGAGGATCTTGTCTTTGGACAGGAAATCAAAGAAACGGTCATTGCTGAACCGGCCCATATGTATTACTACAAAATGGAACTTCCTTCATCCGGAAGAGTTCATTTTACGGTCAGTACAAAAATTACCACAGACTTTGCCATATATGATCATACCGGAGCTAAATCGGTAAAATATTGGGATAAAATGTTGCCTTCATCTACCGGAATCACATATATTGATAAAGAAATAGATCTTTTGGGTGGTACTTATTATGTTTTAGTTGGTGCATACTACAGCGGTAATACCTTACCTGCCTTCACTTTAAAAGCAACCTTTGAAAGTGCCGAAGAAAGCTTTACGGAGAAGACAGAGGGATCTGACAATACTTATGATACAGCAAGGCAGATAGACCTGGGAGAAACCTACAAAGGACAGATTGCAAAAAATGATACCGAAGATTTTTATGCCTTTAAGCTTGATTCCAAAAAGAAAATACAGGTCGAGATGACATGTCATAATCCGGTAGAATATAGCACTGCTTACGGAAAACATCGCGTTGGATTTGAATTAAGAAATGAAGATAATAAAGCTATCAGTAATTTCTTCTGGGCAAGTGATGTTACCGTTAGACGAGAAGAAAAAGAGCTTGACCCCGGCAATTATTTCCTTTATGTAGACGGCAACGGCATGATGTGCCCTTATACTTTCACTATAAGAGACATTACAGAAACTGCTAAGGATGACAAGTCGGATTCTTCTAACGACAACTCATCAAATAACAATTCATCCTCAGGTTCCTCGAATGAATCGAAGGATGACAAGAATACAAACTCAGCTTACGCACCCAAGACACCTACCAAGCTCGCTGCAAAGGCTAATAAGAAAGGCTCTAAGAGCATCAAGATTACATGGGCTAAGCAGAAGTCAAAGACAAGCGGCTATCAGATTCAGTACAGTACTGATAAGAAGTTCAAAAATGCTAAAACAGTTACAATTAAAAAGAACACTACTACTTCAAAGACAGTTAAGAATCTGAAAAAAGGCAAGAAGTATTATGTAAGGATCCGTGCATATAACCAGGTTGGTAAGTCAAAATACTACTCCGGTTACAGCAAGTCCAAGACAGTTAAAGTTAAGTAAGACATAAAAGTATATAAAAGTTAAAGGCTGTTAGAATAAGAAATTATTTTAACAGCCTTGTTTCATGCACTGTTCTGCAAGCTTGTTTGATTTTATGTGATGAAGTTTAATATAAATTTTAGATTTTTTTATTACTGTTTGATAACAAAATTGCGTTTATTCAGATATGATTAATAGTAGGGTAAATAAATCTTTTGAAAGGAATGAAGATGCAGAAGATTCAAATCTCCGATCATTTTAAAATATCTACTATTTTGATGTTTGCTCTTCCGAGTATAGGAATGCAGCTTGTTGATAATACATATCAGGTTGCAGATGGATATTTTATTTCTAATTATGTCGGAAGTTCTGCCTTTGCCGCTGAGAACCTCATCTTTCCGCCGCTTGCAGTTGTTGCCGGCATAGGTCCTATGTTTGGAACAGGCGCTGCAGCACTTATTTCCAAGACCATGGGAGAGGGTGATGATGAAAAAGCAGGCAGGCTCCTCAGTCTTACAATTGTTGCGCTTACTTTTGCAGGTATCCTTATTTCCATTCTTTTTTCGATTTTTCTTCCGCTGATAACTAAAATTGTGGGTGTCAGTGAGGAGCTTGCGCCCATGTGCATGGAGTATGCAAGGATACTTATTGTCTGTATGCCATTTCTGATTTTAAACGGTGCTTTTCATGCACTGTTAATAACTGCGAACAGGCCGGAACTTGGCTTTATGGTTTCGGTTATAAATGCAGTGATCAACATTATTCTTGATTTTGTACTGGTAGGATTTCTGGGTTACAGGCTTAGGGGAGCAGCGCTGGCTACAGGGCTTGCCTGGATCTGCAGTGCGATGATACCGCTGGTTTTCTTTTTTAACAAAAAAAATCAGCTGCATTTCAGAGGAATAAGCTGGTATGGAAAAGAACTTTGGAAGATATGCTACAACGGATCTTCTGAGATGATGAACGTTATTTCACATGCAGTTGTAGCAATACTGTTTAATCTGCAGCTTCTTAAGTTTGCAGGAGAGACAGGAGTTGACGCTTATGCTGTAAATGCATATGTAAGCGGCGTTTTTATTGCTATTTATTACGGAATCGGTATGAGTATAAATCCTGCTGTGGGATATCATTTCGGACAGAAGGATTTAAATGAAGTCAGAAATATCAGAAAGAACGGAATACTGCTTATGAGTTATATTGGAACGGTAACCATGATTTTGTGTTTTCTGTTTGCAAGACCGATTGCCGGATTCTTTGTAGGATATTCGGATGAACTGGTGAAAATGTCTGTAGAGGCATTGCGGATTATTTCATTGGGGTATATGTTCTGCGGAATTAATATTTTTTGCTCATCCTTCTTTACGGGAATGGGAGATGGCGGAAAATCCCTTGCTTTAGCAAGTATAAGGAGTCTGGGAATTCCGTTTTTGGGAGTAATTATTTTACCTGTGCTTTTTGGAAGAATAGGAATATGGCTTGTATCACCTATTGCGGAAATTATTGTACTTGTAATTGCGATCATGTTTTTTGTGCAGTACAGCAGGAAGAAAATACTGTGACAGTTCTTAATCTTTGAGGGGGTAATTTGAAATGAAAAAGGGCAGCACTTTTATTGATAGTTTTCTGAAACAGGTAAAAGAGAATCCTGATAATTCTGCAGTGATGGACCGCCTGGGGGCTGATACATACAGGATGCTCTGTAAAAACTCGGCGTATCTTGCAGGAGTTATCATCGATAAGTGTAATTCTCTTGGGACAGATGTGAGAGCACTTCGTGAAAATGGAGAAAGCGGTGCCAGAATAGCAATACTTCTTCCGCGAAGCAGACAGTATATAACTGCGCTGATTGCAATTGTTCGCGCAGGGTGCGTTGCCATGCCCGTGGACAGTGAATATCCGAAGGAAAGAATAAGCTCCATGATAGAAAGTGCAGGCTGTATACTGTGTGTTACTACCGGGCAATTGTCAGAAAAAACAGAAGGCATAAAAACAATAATCATTGACGACATTGATTTTGACAGCATGGAAGTTGATGACTCAGAAAATCTGAACCTTTCTGATCCGGACATAGAGGGGCTGATAATTTTTACCTCGGGCTCCACAGGAAAGCCAAAGGGTGTGCTTCATAAGCAGAGTATATTCTCCAGTGGCTATGAACTTTTTAGTCCATGGCACAACTATACATCCAAAGACATCATTGGATGTATGGCAGGCTTTACTTTTATTGCATCTGTCACGGAACTGATTCCACCACTTATTGCCGGAGGCAGTATATATATTCTTGATGATGATGAACGCCTGAATGCAGATAAGCTGTATCAGGTTATGACTATGCGCAATTTCACAGGAATGTATCTTCCACCGCAGCTCTATGATGTTATGCGCAAAACTCATGGTAAGCTTCCTCTTGAGTATGTTTTCCTTGCAGGAGAAAAGGTAAAAGGAAAATATACGGATGACTCATACATCGTCGAGGGATATGGATCAAGCGAAACCTCCGGAATTCTATATCACAGGTATTCGGATGATGGTACGAATCTTCTTGGAAAAGCTCAGGGAAGCGTTAAAACATATCTTTTGGATGATGATGGCAATCAGATAACAGTCCCTGAAGAAATTGGTGAATTGTGCGTTGTAAGCCCATGGCTTTCTCTTGGTTATTTAGGGATTGAGAAAGAAACAAAGGAAAAATTCTGTGAATGCCCGTTTGAAAAAGGAACCATCATGTACCATACGGGAGATTTTATGTCTCTTGATAATGAGGGAAATCTTCATTTTTCCGGACGTAAGGATCGAATGATCAAGCTTCGCGGTTTCAGGGTTGAGCTTGGGGAAATAGAAAACGTATTGAACACTGTGGAGGGCATTTCTGAATCTGCGGTTGTTGCAGTCAGGGTAGGTGGCGCTGATAAGCTGTGTGCTTATTACAGCGGCATAGAAAAAGAACAGTCAGTTTTGAAGAAACTTGTGGGTGAAAGACTGCCTGATTACATGGTGCCAGACTATACAGTATGGCTTGAAAACATACCAAGGAACGACAGAAATAAAGTCGATTACGGCTATCTTAAGACTTTGGATATCCCCTGTGATGAAGGGGAGTACCTCCCTCCTGAAACAGAGCTTGAGATTAAGGTATGTGATGCTTTTGCTGATGCTCTGGGAGCGGAAAAAGTCAGTGTGACTGCTGATTTCTTTTCCATGGGAGGAACTTCTTTAAGTGTTTCAGTAATGCTGGCGGCCCTTGGTGAGCAGGGGAAGAATCTTTCGTTTCAGGATGTGGTTAAAAATCCTACACCCCGTGAACTGGCTGTTTATATTGAAAAAATGGCGGAATCTTCGGAAGATAAACCGGAAATGGACAGGGAATATTATCCGCTTACAAAGACGCAGATGGGAATATATCTCGAAGCCATGACAGGAGGAAGCGGGTCTACATATTCAAGTCCGTACCTTATGGAAGCGGATCCTTCACTTGATGAAAATGATCTGATAGGTGCAGTTAATACTGTTATAGCTGCACATCCTTCGATGAAATATGTAATACGCACAGGTGAAAACGGCATACCATATATGTTTATGGAACCCGATATGAAGGTTGATATACCTGTATATGAGGGTACTAAAGAAGGACGCCTTGATTTTATGAAGGGTTTTTATCCTGTTGTACCTCTTACAGAAGAGATGCTTGTGCATTTCGCGGTTTATAAAACTCCGGAATGCTGCTACCTTGCGATGAAATGTCATCTGATATTCATAGATGGGACTTCGATAAGTCTTGTGATTTCTGAACTGAATCGGGCACTTGAAGGGAGGCAGCTTCTTCCTGAAAGCTATACAATTCAGCAGGTTGCCATGCATGAGGAAAGACTTATTGTCAGTGGTGCCTATGATGATGCAAAAGCTTATTACAAAGAGCTTTTCAGTAAAATGGATGAAATTCCTTCCATTGGCGGGGATCTGGAGGGCAGCCTTACTCCGGGCGTGAGTGAAAATCTACGATACGAGCCGGGGACACTTACAGCTGAAAGAGTTAATAAGTTCTGCACTGCTAATCAGATTACGGAAAGTGGCTTTTTTATCGGAGCCATGTCTATTTTGCTTGGGAAATACCTCAATAGTAAGCATATTTCATTTTCCACTGTTTATAACGGAAGGGCTATTGCGGATACAAAGAATACCATTGGTACTTTGATAAAGAGAATACCTGTTTATGGTAATCTTTCAGAAGATATGCCGGTGGGAGATTACTTAAGAAGTCTCAATCATCAGGTATTTGAAAATATGAGTAATGATATTTTCAGCTTTGATGAGGTATTAAAGAGCTGTCCTGTTAATGAGGATGTAGAGCTTATATATCAGGGAGATCTCTTTACTGACCGCATGGGGGCTTCTTCAGACACAGAAAAAGCATTCCTCAAAGGCGATAAATGGTTTATGGAACAGTACCATACAGGAATGGTAACAGGCTGCTTTTCCATTCAGGTTTTCTCCACCGGCGGTCTGTTCAACATGACTGTGGAATACAGGAATGAGCGTTTTTCAAAACAGTGGGTCACAAGATTCGCAGAAGATCTTTTCACAATAGCACAGGAACTTCTTACGAAAGAAACCATAGGAAGTATAGAAATGCTGACTGAAAAAGACAGAGAGATTCTTTCTGCCTTTAATGATACAAGAGTTGAGCTTCCGTTTGTTCCGGTTCATGAGCAGATTCACAACAGGGCAGAGAATACTCCTGAAAAAACTGCCATAACTGCTGCCGGAAAGACACTTACCTTCAGGGAACTTGATCTTTTGACAAATAAACTGGCTAAGGCTCTGCAGAGCCGCGGTACAGGACCTGAAAGTCTGGTTGGTGTCCTGTTTGACCGCACAGTCTGGGCATATGTTGCTGAGATTGGCATTTTGAAAGCAGGAGGAGCCTTTGTTCCGTTTATTCCGGACTACCCGGATGAACGCATTTCATTTTGTATGGAAGATGGAAAAATACCTTTCCTGTTAACATCTGAAGATCAGAAGAAAAAGCGCACCGGACTTGATGCTGCGATACTCACAATTGAAGAGCTTTTTGGTGTCGATACCACCGATGAAATCCGGGCAGATGATACATTTGCAAAAATTCCGGAAGCCGGAGTTACCAGAGACAATCTTGCATATTGCATCTATACTTCAGGCACCACCGGTAAACCTAAAGGGGTTATGATCGAGCATGGCAACATATTTAATTATGTCAGCCGTAACGAAAAGTCTCCTGAAATAATGCATTATGCTGAACCTGGAAGGACATGCCTTGCGCTTGCATCATTCTCCTTTGATGTATCGGTAGTAGAAGAATTTGTACCGCTTTGCAATGGAAACGGTGTTGTTATAGCCACGGAAGAGGAGATTCACGATCCGTCTAAACTTGCGCAGCTTATTATAAAAACCGGTGCCACGGGAATAACCTGCACGCCCACCTATCTGCAAAAGCTTCTTGATATTGAGGAAAGCAGAAATGCAATTGAAAAACTTACATTTTTCGATATCGGTGCTGAAGCATTTCCGGCAGGACTATATAACAGATTAAGGGAGCTTAGGGATGACAGTGTGATTCTCAATGTATATGGTCCGACAGAAGCTACTATGGGATGTGCTGCGGAGGTCATGACAGACAGCAGGCTTGTTACCGTAGGACCGCCTATTGCCAACACATATTTCTACGTTTCTGATACTTTTGGAAATGAACTGCCTGTTGGAATAAAAGGTGAGCTGATCATCTGTGGAGATCAGGTGGGACGTGGATATATAAATCTTCCTGATAAAACAGCAAAATCATTCTTTGTTCATAATGGAATGAGAGCATACCACAGTGGCGATCTTGCATCCTGGACACAGGACGGAAAAATAAGGATATTCGGAAGAATCGATAATCAGATTAAGCTCAGGGGATTCCGTATAGAGCTTGATGAAATTGAAAAAGTCATGGAAATGTATCCCGGTGTTGCAACAAGTGCAGCCACAGTCAAAAAAGGAACCGGGGCAGAATTTCTTGCGGGATATTATGTGGCATCGGAATCTGTGGACAGCGAAGAATTAAAGAGTTTTCTTCAGACAAAACTTCCTGAATACATGGTGCCTACTGTTCTTGTTGAGCTTAAAGAAATGCCCCGTACGATCAATGAAAAAATCGACAGAAGGGCACTTCCTGATCCCGATATAAAGATGCTTAAGCCTGTATATGTTGCGCCTGATTCAGACGAAGAGAGGGCAATCTGTGAAGCAATGGAAAATGTATTGAAGCTTCCTGCAAACAGTATAGGCCTTCTTGATGATTTCTTTAACCTTGGCGGGGATTCGCTTTCTTCAATGATTGTTGTGAACAAGGCAGGTATAAAAGGGCTTACAGGTGCAGACGTATTCCAGTACAGAACTCCCGGTAAAATAGCTGCTGCACTGAAAAAACGACTTTCAGAAGGCGATACCGATCTGGATAAAATGGAAGAGGAAGCAAGGAAAGTTCCCCATATTCTTACGCCCATGCAGACCAAAATGCTGGATATGCAGCTGCATTTCCCGGGAGCTGCAGTTGTAAGCACATATACATTCCTTGTAAGATTTGATCTTTCAGTTGATGCCGAAAAGCTTTGCGAGGCTGTGAACAGGATGCTGAAAAACAGACCTGCGCTGTCCATGAAGTTTTTCTTTGATGAAGATTTTGAGGTAAAGCAGCAGTTTGATGAATCTCTGATACCGGAAGTAAAAGTTAAGGATATACTTCCTACAACAGAGGATAATCTGGCTGATATACTTGTACGACCTTTTGATAAACTGCTTAATGCATCGTTGTGCAGGGTGAAGATTTTCCGCGGAAGAAAGGGCAGCTACCTGTTTATGGATGTTCATCATCTTCTGACTGACGGAGCATCGCTGGGACCGATATTCAATGATATTGTCGAAGCTTATAACGGACGGGAACTGAAAAAGGATTATTACCTTGCGTTCCTTGCAATGGAAGAGAAGAAAATCCTTTCAGGACAGTACGAAGAGGATAAACGATATCATGAGGAAAGATATGGCCAGACTGACTGGTGTGCGATGCTGTATTCAAAGGACCTTTCAGGAGAAAAAGGAGGCACATTTAACAGGAGGCTTTCATTCAATGATGATATGGTGAAAAAGGCGGAAGAGAAGTATGGCGTTACCTTGTCAGTTATCCTGATTGGTGCAGTAATGACAGGCCTTTATCATGTATCGGGCGAAAAAGACATAATGGTTCCGTGGCTTTTTAGCAATCGAATGCTTCCCGAGGCGGAGGAGTCTGCAGGTATGTATGTAAAACTACTTACCGTTGGATGCCATATGGATGAAATAAAATCCATGAAGGAACTTCTTCTTTCTATAAATGAGCAGGTTGTTTCGGGAATTGCCCACAGTACATATGATTATAATTCCTATCATTATTTCAATCTGGAGAAGCCTTCTGTATCATCAAACCTTCAGGTAAATATGGGCGTTGATTCTATAATGGAGCTGCATCCTGAACCCATAGAACTTGATAATGTCTACAAGGAAAATCTGAAATTGCTTTTAAGAGTAATTCTTATGGTAAATGAGTATGGAGATGGAGGATATGATTTCAGCCTGGGTTATGATGGAGATGAATGTACAAGAAAAGATCTCGAACGTCTGAATGAAGAAATAATCAAAACTCTTGAGGAGATTATAATTTAGCAGAAAAAATAGCCGGTTCGCAATGAACCGGCTATTTGAATTATTCATTAGTTCTTTTTAAGTGTCATGAATGTTTCACCCTTCTTATAAAGGTAAACATATGTTGCACTTGAACGTGTAATCTTGCTGCTGCTTCTCTTTGTTGCAACAACGTAAACATAATATGTTCCTTTAGGATTGAATCTCTTTCCATTGTACTTGGAGAGAGTAGCCTTGGTTGTCTTGTTGCTGCTGATGTATTTGACCTTCTTGTATGTTCCATACTTCTTGTTTGAAACATAAACTTCGTAGCCGTTACCTTCTTTTACTCTGTCCCAGGTAATATACATCTTCTTGTTCTTGATTACGATATCGTAGCCATCCTCAACTTCTTTGATCTGAGGCTGTGAGAAAGATGTAAGAGCTTCTGATGATTCACTGTAAATCTTGGTGCCTGAAGGCTCTAAAACAAATGAACGAACTACAAGTTTGAAATATCTTGTGTATTCTGTGTTGAGAACGATCTCTTTTGTATTGTCTGTGATAGTCTTTACAGTCTTATCACCGTCTGAATCCCATACGGTAACTTCATAACCGGATACATTGCCTGCACAGTCCCACTGAACCTTAAGCTTGTCAGTGCGATATGTCCACCATGTCTGGCGAAGATTAACGGGAGTTGAAGGAATTGTATAAGCTGAGCAGTAAGCATAATCTACAAGTTTACTGGGATCCTTTGTCTCTGCCTTTTCCTTGTTTGTAAAATATTTTACGGAGATGCAGTAGCCTGTTCCGGAAATCAGATCATTAAAAGTGTGACTGGTAATTGTAGATGATTCGGATTTCTCCATTTTGTTGCAGTCTTCATCAGCAGCGCTCTGACTTGTGCCGATACCAATATAATACTTTTCATAAACACCTGTAGCAGCAGGCCAGGTAACAGTAATGCTGTTGGATGTTCTGGCTGTAACAGTGGCCGTAGTCTGATATGCCGCTTTAGAAGGCATGGCAATGACAGCAAACAGGCACAGCATAAGTGCTAATGAACATAAATAATTGATTTTCTTTCTCATAAAAATCTCTCCTTCTCCTGAATATATCTGGGTATATAGCATATACTTACTTTATTGTATGTTATTAGACAAAAGATTGTTATTAAAGCATTATTAAAATTTATGATATTTGTATAAATTTACTTTTTGGTGTATTCTATATATTGGTTAGTAGTATGCTTGAGAACCTTTTATTTATACAAGATATTGGGGTTGGAGGATGCTATGGATTGTAAAGAATTCCAGAGGCTGATTCCCGAATTTCTGGAGGATGAACTGGACGTTCGTCAGCTTGAAGTGTTTTTGGGACACATAGATAAATGTAAGAGCTGTAAAGAGGAACTTACCATACAGTTTCTTGTGGAAGTAGGTACTAAGAGACTTGAGGACGGTACCAACTTCAATCTTAAGGATGAACTGGATAATATGATGAAGGATGCGTGGCAGAGACTTCACACAAGGAAGAAACTGCTTAAAACCGTATTCTTTTTGCAGGCACTTGTGATAATCGAATGTGTAGCTGCAATCGTTTTAGGAATTGTGCTTTAAACATAAAAAGTCAGGTTGGGATAAATGGGGAAAAAATTACTTTTAATTGATGGACATAGTATGTTAAACAGAGCCTTTTACGGACTGCCGGATCTTACCAATGCAGAGGGCATTCATACAGGCGCTGTTTATGGATTTCTGAATATTATGTTCAGACTTATCGACGAGGAGCAGCCGGATTATTTGACGGTGGCATTTGATGTTCACGCTCCCACATTCAGACATGAAATTTACAAAGAATATAAGGGTACCAGAAAGCCCATGCCGGAAGAACTTCGCAGTCAGGTTCCGCTGACCAAGGAAGTTCTTGACACCATGGGTATTTGTCGTGTGGAAAAAGAGGGCCTTGAGGCTGATGATATTTTAGGAACTCTTGCAAAAAAGGGAGAAGCCGAAGGAATGGAAGTAAGGCTCGTCTCCGGTGACAGAGATTTACTGCAGATAGCTTCAGACCATATCTGTATTCGTATTCCCAAGACAAAACAGGGTAAAACAGAGATAGAGAATTATTTTGCTGAGGATGTTAAAAATCTTTTTGGAGTAACACCACTGCAGTTTATAGAGCTTAAGGCACTTATGGGAGATACTTCGGATAATATTCCCGGAGTTCCCAAGGTGGGTGAGAAGACTGCAATGAGCCTTATGGCTGAATATGGCTCAATCGATAATATTTACAATAATCTTGAAAACATAACAAAGAAGGCAATAAAAGAATCTCTTGCAGCAAACAGAGAACTGGCTGATCTGAGTAAGGTTCTTGCTACCATCAATACAAATGCTGAATTTGAATACAGCTTTGATAAGGCTGCTCTTGGGAATGTGTTTACAAGAGAGGCCTATGAGATGTTTAAGAGGCTTAATTTCAGGAATCTTCTTGGCAAATTTGAAAGTAATGTCACAGAGACCAAATCTGATCTTGTTTTCGAAGTGATAGATACAAAGTCTGCTTTTTTAAAGGTTATGGAAGATGCCGGAAAGTATGCCAGGGGAAACGCTGACAGATTTATAGGTGTGTCACTTATTTCCGAGGATGCACTTATAGGCGGTTCAATATGTTTTTCAAAGGAAAAGGTATATTACTTTGAAGCAAAAGGTGAGATTACGGAAGAAATCGTCAGAGAATCTCTTGAGGAGATGTCCGTTGATTCCAGGCTTTCATTATTTGACATCAAGCATGCGTATAAATATTTCAAACCGGACGAAGTAGAGAATTATAAAAGAGATTTCCCGGGATGCTTTGATATCCTGATAGGAGCGTATCTTCTTAATCCGCTTAAGAATGACTATATGCCTGAGGATGTGGCAGGGGAGTATCTGCAGCTTACCATAAGATCAAAAGCGCAGATATTCGGAAAAGAGAGCATGCTCAAAGCATCTGCTGATGACAGGAAGGAGTATGCAGGGTATCTTTCTTATGTATCTTTCCTTTCCGCAGATATCCTTGAAGGAAAGCTCAAGGATACGGGAATGCTTTCACTTATGAGAGACATCGAGATGCCTCTTACATATATTCTTTATGATATGGAGAAAGAGGGAATTCTTGTAAAGAAAGAGGAGCTTGCTGCATACGGCGAGAGACTTACCGGCAGGATTAGTGAACTGGAGAACTCCATACATGAGGCTGCCGGAGAGGATTTCAATATCAATTCTCCCAAACAGCTTGGAGAAATCCTTTTTGAAAAGATGGGACTTCCCGGGGGTAAAAAGACAAAGACAGGATATTCCACAGCTGCGGATGTTCTTGAAAAGCTTGCACCGGGACAGCCTATTATAGCAGATGTCCTTGAATACAGAGGACTTGCCAAGTTAAAGAGCACATATGCTGACGGACTTGCAGCTTATATCGAATCCGATGACAGGATTCATACGAATTTCAATCAGACCATAACTGCTACAGGAAGAATAAGCTCAACTGAACCTAACCTGCAGAATATTCCCATGAGAACTGAGCTTGGAAGAGCAATCAGAAAGGTATTCGTTCCCAAAGACGGCTATGTTTTTGCAGATGCGGATTATTCTCAGATAGAACTCAGGATCCTTGCACATATGTCTGAGGATCAGGGACTGATTGATGCATATCACGAAGGCAGGGATATCCACAGGATTACGGCATCAAAGGTGTTCCATACTCCCTTTGAAGATGTTACTGACATTCAGAGAAGAAATGCCAAGGCGGTAAATTTCGGAATTGTTTACGGAATAAGTGCATTTGGCTTAAGTGAGGATCTGAGTATTTCCAGATCCGAAGCAAAGCAGTACATGGAGGAGTATTTTGCCACATATCCCGGAGTTAAGGCTTATCAGGATAAGGCTATAGCTGATGCGAAGGAAAAGGGATATGCAGTGACCATGTATGGCAGACGCCGCCCTATGCCGGAGCTGAAATCCGGGAATTTCATGCAGAGACAGTTTGGTGAGAGAGTTGCAATGAATGCTCCTATACAGGGAACTGCCGCTGATATTATGAAAGCAGCCATGATTCTGGTATACAGAAGACTTATGGATGAGAAGCTTAAGTCAAGACTGATTCTTCAGATTCATGATGAACTGGTAATTGAAACTTTAAAATCCGAGGAGGATCAGGTTAAGAGAATCCTTGAAGAAGAGATGGCAAGAGCTGCAGATTTATCTGTACCGCTTGAGGTTGAATGCCATACAGGCACAGACTGGTTTGAGGCTAAATAAATGAAGGTAATCGGGGTTACCGGTGGTGTTGGAGCCGGGAAAAGCACTGTTCTAAACTACATATACGGTGTCTGTAACTGCAGGATAATCTATTCTGATCAGGTGGCTAATGATATAAAATTGAAAGGCCAGCCCTGTTATGAACCACTTCTTGAACTTTTATCGGAGTCGGTTCTTGACGGCAACGGGGAGATTGATAAAAAGAAGATGGCATCAATGATCTTTTCTGATGAAATTCTTCTTGCGAAGGTCAATGATATTTTGCATCCGGCTGTTAATCAGTATATTTTGGAGCAGATAGAGCTTGAAAGAGCAAATGACGAGATAGAATATCTTTTTATAGAGGCTGCGCTTCTTATCGAGAACGGCTACGTGGATATAGTAGATGAAATGTGGTACGTGTATGCGGATGAGGATGTAAGGCGCAACAGACTGAAACAGTCCAGAGGATATTCGGATGAGAAGATTTCGGATATTTTAAGGGGACAGTTGTCCGATGGGGATTTTCGCGCACATGCGGATTTTGTTATTGATAACAGTGGTGATGAGGAATATATGCATCACCAAATAGATTCAAAGCTGGGGGAATGTTAATGGACGCAATGGCTAAACAATCTGAAAAAAATGTGGTTTTCGGTCTTGATATCGGAACCAGAAGCGTAGTAGGCAGCGTTGGATATATGGAGGATGGTATATTCAATGTTCTTGCACAGACTGTTGAGAAGCATGAGACCAGAGCCATGCTTGACGGACAGATCCATGACATAGGAAAAGTCGGTGCGACAATACGTGTCGTTAAGGAAAAACTTGAAAAGATGACCAACATCCAGCTTACGGATGTGTGTATTGCTGCTGCGGGGCGTGTTCTTCGTACGGTTAAGACCAACTATGAAGAAGAGTATACGGATAACAGAGAGATGACCCAGGAGGAAATCTATAATCTGGAATCCAAGGCTGTAGAGAAGGCATATCAGGAGTTCCTCACACAGAATCAGTCGGATATGAAGTTTTACCTTGTGGGATATTCCGTAATGCATTACTATCTTGATGATTATCAGATAGCCAATCTTGAAGGGCACAATGCAGGCAGGGTAGCGCTTGACCTTATTGCAACGTTCCTTCCTGATGATTGCGTCGACGGTCTTTATAAGGCATGCGAAAGAGCTGATCTTAAAGTTGCAAATATGACACTGGAGCCTATTGCGGCAATGATGGTTGCAATCCCTCCGCAGTTCAGAATGCTTAATCTTGCGCTGGTTGACGTAGGAGCAGGAACTTCCGATATATGTATTACTGATGACGGAACAATCACTTCTTACGGTATGCTTCCTATTGCAGGTGACTCAATAACAGAGATCATTGCCCAGCACTGTCTTGTTGACTTTAATACAGCAGATCAGATCAAGATAGATGCAAGTCATATGGATCAGGTAAAATATGTGGACATTATGGGCCTTGAAAAGACAATTTCCGCCAAGGATATTGCCAAGATGATAAAACCGCTTGTTGAGAAGATGTCCAAGATGGTAACCCAGCAGATAAAGCAGCTTAACGGCAACAAGCCTGTAAGCGCCGTATTTGTAGTAGGTGGTGGCGGATGTGTTCCCGGATATACCAAGGCCCTTGCAAAGGAAATGAAGATTCCGGAGGAAAGAGTTGCACTCCGTGGCGAAGAGGTAATGAAGAGTATCAGATTCCTGGATGAGAATTCCGAAGTGGAACGCGATTCACTTATGGTAACACCTCTTGGTATATGTGTAAGCTTCTATGAGCAGTCCAATAACTTTGTGTTTGTTTCATTTAACGGACAGCAGACCAAGATTTACGACAACGGAAAACTTGCAATTGTTGATGCTGCCATGCAGGCTGATTTCCCCAATGAGGATCTTTTCCCGAAACGCGGTGAGGAGCTCAGATTTACGGTTAATGGTCAGGAGAGGATGGTAAGGGGTGAGCCCGGTGAATCAGCTGTTATTACACTGAACGGTAATCCTGCCGATATCCATACCAAGATCCATGCCAATGATATAATCGAGGTTACCAGTTCTACCGTAGGTAAGCCGGGACAGAGTGAGCTTTCCGATGTGCCTGAGTTCAAGGGAACCTTCAATATCACAGTTGATGGAAAGAGCATAGATGTTCCGAGAATGGCGGAGGTAAACGGTACACGCCAGACAGGGCTTTATGATATCAAGTCGGGAGATGATATCAAGATTCTTGAATACGAGACAGCAGCACAGATAGCGCAGCTTCTTGACATTGATCTTACCGAGGATATGGTAATAACAGTAAATAATGAGGTGGCAAACGGAGATACTCCTGTATACGAGAACTTCAAGGTTCAGTTTAAGAGCGGTAAGGACGCTGTAATGGAGTATTATCAGAACTTCCCGGATGCAGACATGGTTGCTATCGAGCAGGAAAATGAAGAAGCAGCCTATGATTCCGATGCCGACTTTGATGTGGAAGAAAATGAGGATGGAAGTGTCAGCATTTCCGGTGGCAATGGTTATTCCCAGAAGCCTTCACCTGCGCCTCAGAAGAGAGTAATAACAAGAGACCTTCATGTTATTGTAAACAATGAGCCTATTACTCTTCACGGTAAATCAGATTATATTTTTGTCGATATATTCGATGTGATTGATTTTGATTTAAGTAAGCCCAACGGCAGATCCATAGTCACTACATTAAACGGAGGAACACCTGATTATATGCAGGCAATCCACGAGGGTGACAAAATAGAAGTATACTGGAAATAATAAATGGATTGCGCATCCGTTTTTTGCGGATGCGCAAGTGTATGTTTTAGAATCATAAGGTTATCTTAATATACAGAACACAATTTCTTCACAGATAGCCGATAGTATGGAAACGGAGAATTAAAATGAGACTGGCAAGCCTCTCAAGCGGAAGCAGCGGAAATAGCATATATGTTGGTTCCGATACTACTCACATCCTTGTGGATACGGGATGTAGTAAAAAAAGAATAGAAGAAGGACTTTCAAAACTGGATCTGTGTCTTTCCGATATTGATGCAATATTTGTAACCCATGAACATTCGGATCACATTGCGGGACTTCACACAATTCTGAAAAAATATGAAATTCCTGTATATGCAACCAAAGGTACAATACAGGGAATAAGACAAAGTGATAAGAAGAAAGAAATGCTGACATCTGAATTTAATGAGATTAGAGCAGATGAAAAGCTTAAAGTTAAGGATCTGACAATCAATCCCATGACAATAATGCATGATGCACTTGAGCCTGTGGGTGATCGCATAAGCTGCGGTAAGAGCAGAATGGGAATCGCAACTGACCTTGGCTGTTATGATGAATATACTGTAGATTGTTTAAAACAAATGGATGCGGTCTTGATTGAAGCCAACCATGATGTTAGAATGCTACAGACCGGACCTTATCCTTATTATCTTAAGAAAAGAATACTTGGGGAGAGAGGACATCTGTCCAACGAAAAGAGTGGGGAGCTTCTGTGCAGGATTCTGCATGATAATCTCAAGGGAATTCTCCTTGGGCACCTCAGCAAAGAAAACAACCTCCCGGAGCTTGCTTATGAGACAGTAAGGGTTGAGATAGAAATGGGAAATAATCCATATCACGGTGGTGATTTTCCTATAATGGTAGCGGCCAGAAACGAATTGTCACAAGTGCTTGAATTTTGAAAGGGAAAAAGATGAATAAGATCATAATAACTGTAGTTGGTAAGGATACTGTTGGAATAATCGCTAAAGTCTGCACATACCTTGCAGACAAAGGAATAAACATTCTTGATATTTCACAGACTATAGTTTCAGGTTTCTTTAATATGATGATGATTGTTGACATGTCAGGAAGCAAAGTGGATATTTCTGATGCTTCTGATGATCTTGAAAAACTTGGAGAAGAGATTGGCGTAGTAATTAAGTGTCAGAGAGAAGAGATATTTGATTCCATGCACAGAATCTGATGTGTTATTATGTAATGCGGAATATGTTTTTACGAGGAGACAATAAATGATCAATATTTCCGAAGTATCTGAGACTAATGAGATGATTGAAAAGGAAAATCTTGATGTCCGTACTATTACTATGGGTATAAGCCTTTTTGATTGTATAAGCGATGATCTTGATACATTAAATAAGAATATTTATGAGAAGATATATAATTCAGCCAAAAACCTGGTAAGTACCGGTGAGGAGATTGCAAAGGAATTTGGAATACCTATTGTAAATAAACGTATTTCAGTCACACCGATTGCTCTCATCGGTGCATCGGCATGTAAGACTTCTCATGATTTTGTAAGTATTGCAAAAACTCTGGATAAAGTAGCCAAGGACGTAGGAATCAATTTCCTCGGAGGCTATAGTGCCCTTGTCAGCAAAGGTATGACTTCAGCTGACAGACTTCTTATTGAGTCAATACCTGAGGCACTTTCCACTACAGACGTTGTTTGTTCCTCTGTCAATGTAGGTTCTACAAAGACAGGTATCAATATGGATGCTGTCAGACTTCTTGGTGACATAGTAAGGAAGACAGCTGAGGCAACTGCTGATAATGACAGTGCAGGATGTACAAAGCTTGTAATATTCTGCAATGCTCCTGACGATAATCCTTTCATGGCAGGTGCATTCCACGGTGTCACAGAAGCTGACAGAATTATCAATGTCGGCGTAAGCGGCCCCGGTGTTGTTAAGACAGCTCTTGAGAAGGTAAGAGGAGAGAGCTTTGAAGTACTCTGTGAAACTATAAAGAAGACAGCCTTCAAGGTAACAAGAGTTGGTCAGCTTGTTGCTAAGGAAGCATCAGTAAGGCTTGATGTTCCTTTTGGAATTGTTGATCTTTCACTTGCGCCTACACCTGCAATTGGAGACAGTGTTGCAGATATTCTTCATGAGATAGGTGTTGAGCACGCAGGAGCACCGGGTACAACCGCAGCTCTTGCACTTCTGAACGATCAGGTCAAGAAGGGCGGCGCAATGGCGTCATCCTATGTAGGCGGACTTTCAGGTGCGTTTATACCTGTCAGCGAAGATCAGGGTATGATCAATGCAGTTAATGCAGGAGCACTTACATTGGAGAAGCTTGAAGCAATGACCTGTGTCTGCTCAGTAGGTCTTGATATGATTGCCATCCCCGGTGATACCAAGGCAACAACTCTTGCCGGTATTATTGCGGATGAAATGGCAATCGGAATGATAAATCAGAAAACCACGGCAGTCAGACTTATACCTGTTATTGGTAAGACTGTCGGTGATACAGTTGATTTTGGCGGACTTTTGGGATTTGGGCCAATTATGCCGGTAAATCAGTTTGGTTGTGAGAATTTTGTAAATCGCACAGGACGTATTCCTGCGCCTATACACAGCTTTAAGAATTAAATCTGCATTTCATGTGCAGGTTGCAGCAGACCTGCTGCATGAGGGAATGAAGAAAAGCAGGAAAATAATGGAAAATATTGTTAAAATCCGTGAGAAATTTACGGATAATCGCGAGAAATTAAATAGGTTTCTTAGAAGGAATGCAGCCGGACAGACTACTACAGCCAGGGAACATGTAAACAGCAAATCTACCAAAAAAACAATAAGAGAGACGATTGTCTCCTGGATGTTCCTTGCACCTAGTCTTATTGGTGTGCTTACATTCTTTGTGCTGCCTTTCTGCGTAGTAGTGTTTTATTCCATTGTGAATAATCCTATCCAGAAAGAGTTTGTCGGATTTTCGAACTTTGTAAGAGTATTTAATAACAATGCATTCAGGCTTGCAGCATCTAATACCGCAAAATTTTCAATAGTCGCTGTGCCGCTTGCAGTTGCTCTTTCGCTTTTTTTAGCGGTTGTTATGGAGTCCGGAATACCTTTTAAGAGCCAGTTCAGAAGCTTTTTCCTAAGCCCAATGATGGTTCCGATTGCATCAATAGTGCTTATTTGGCAGGTTCTTTTTCATTACAACGGTATTATAAATGAAATAAGTATGTTCTTTGGCGGATCAAAGATCGACTGGTTAAAATCAGATAAAGCCCAGATAGTGGTAGTAATACTATTTTTGTGGAAGAATCTGGGATATAACAT
>CAMVLM010000068.1 GCA_947168335.1 uncultured Butyrivibrio sp.
CTCAATCCCAGATACTGTCTAGGATTGAGCCGCTTTTACTTCTGAACTTGAGATTTTACCAAATTACATAAACATTATCAACCACAACAAAAATGCTATTAAAACGCCTCAGAGAACCCATTTTTACTGAATTCCCTGAGGCATTATTTTTCGCTGTTCAGATTACTTAAGCTTCTCTTTAAGTATCTCTTTTGCCTTGTCCACCTGATTGTCCGAACCATCTTTAGAATATGCTTCAGCATCAAGGGCTATCTCAACATCAGGTGATATACCGGTTCCGTTTATGTTATTACCGTTAGGCGTGTAGTAATCGCTTATTGTGAGCTTGACTGCCGTTCCATCTTCAAAAGGGAAAATCCTCTGAACGACACCCTTACCATAAGTGGTCTCTCCTACGATTGTTCCTTTGCCATAATCCTTGATGGCTCCGGATAAAATCTCGGATGCGCTGGCGGAATAGCCGTTTACAAGTACAACAAGAGGAATATCTATCTCATTTTCCCCGTCACACATGTAGTCTTCTCTGTTTCCATCACGGTCAACCGTATAAACTATCTCACCTTTGGGAAGAAGCTGTCTTGCAATATCGCACACAGCTGCGAGGCTTCCGCCGGGATTTGATCTTAAGTCAATGATGAGAGCCTTCATATCCTGGTTTCGAAGTTCGGCCATACCATCAATAAACTGCTGAGTGGTAACAGAATCAAACTCCGTAATTCCAAGGTAGCCGATTCCGTCATCCATCATGGTGGCGTTAACAGTCTGGGCCTCCACCTCGTCTCTTGTAACATCTATCTCAACATAATCGCTGATGCTTTCTCTGTAGACCTTGATCTTGACCTGTGTTCCGATCTCGCCCCTTATCTTATTTACAACTTCAGAAAGCGTTAATCCCTGAACACTCTCGCCGTCTACTTCGTAAATAATATCATTTGCTTCAAAACCTGCGGTACTTGCCGGAGAGTCCTTGATGGTACCTGTAACTCTCGGAAGATTCAGGGTCTTATCCATGCTTACGTAAGCACCTATACCATAGTAAACACCGGTGGTGCTTGCCATCAGATCCTTGTATTCATCCGCTGTAAAATATTCTGAATAGGGATCTCCCAAAGATGAAACAACACCCTTATAAATAGAGGTTGCTTCTGCCTCTCTGTCGATATCCGTCTTGTAATAATATTGATTAATGGAATCCTCTATCACTTTAATCTTGGATATCGTTTCCTCTGTAGCGGCTGTATCCGTAGCAGTTGTTTCACCTGTTGCGGAAGACTGCCCGGTGTTCTGATTCTTTGCGTATGAAGGTATCATCCCCCTTACTCTGAAAAACATGATACATCCCGCTGCCAGCAATCCGGTGACCATCACGCCTGCAACAAAACCTATCAGGTATGTCACACTTTTGTTACCATTTGATTCCATAATAGTACTACCTCATTTCTTATTTCAGATAATTCCATGGGCTCACATAATTTCCGCCAGATCTCACGCCAAAATGAAGGTGAGGTCCCGTGGATCTGCCGGTGGAACCTACCGATCCAATTCTCTGTCCCTTGGTGACTTCAGCACCGGTGGACACACTTAACGACGAAGCATGCATGTAGATCGTATATAGTCCGCTTCCATGATCGATCATAATATAATTTCCCATGGTAGAATTATATGCTGCGGCGACAACCTTGCCATTATAAGCCGCAAGGATTGCAGAACCGCTTGGAGCAGCAAGATCCACTCCGTTATGCATCTTCTTTATTCCCAATGTGGGATGCATTCGCATTCCATAATCATCCGATACCCTGGTATATGAAGGGCAGGGAAATGCAAACATACCACCATCATATTTTCTGGCATTCTGGGCTGCAAGCTCGGCTTTTTCAGCTTCAACCGCCTTTTCCAAAGCAGCGATCGTGGCATTCTCAGCCGCTATCTGCGCCTCGTATTCCTTGATTGCAGATTCCTTGTCTGCAATATTGGCCGAGATCTTGTTAACCTCTGTATTCTTCTGAGCAAGGAGATTCTGCATGTTTTCCTGCTCAATAAGCTGGTCCGCCTTAGCCTCATCAAGAGTCTTTTTTTCCTCTTCAAGCGCAGTCTTGGTGGCATCAACAAGCTCTGTATGCTGTATATACTCATCAAGCTTCATTCGGTCATAGGCCGACAATTCTTCGATGTACTCTGCCTTATTCAGCATTTCACCAAAGCTGCCCGACTCCACTAAAAGTTGAAGATACATGGTATCTCCCTTTTCATACATGAACCTGATTCGCTTTTTCATGGACTCGTATTGAAGCTCCTGGGTTGCCACAGCCTCTTCCAGTTCCTTGGTTGTCTCTTCTATTTTCTTTTCTTTTTCTTCGATCTTGGCTTCCAGATCATCAATTTTATCCTGTATCTCTGTGAGACTGTTATCAAGCTTGGTAATATATGCATCCAGATTGGACTTTTCAGTCTCCAGTGATTTCTTAAGAGACTGAAGGTCTGTCAGGGAGCTTTTCATCGACTCCCTTTCCTTCTTGGCATCAGCAATCTGGTTCTCTTTTTGCCTGATACTCTCTTTGGTGACTGCTGCATTGACACTTACAGCATTACTCATGCCCATGACAAGCAGACTAAACAGAAGCAAAACCGAAAGTATTCTCTTTCTATTTCTTCTTATTATGTCCATCTTATACATGCAAATGTTTTCTGACTGTAGTTACACTTCCCAAAAATCCGATTCCGACACCTATCAAAACAGAAATAGGAATAAGTGCCTCAAAAATAGTATTAACAGGTAAAATATCCAGCAGAGAACTCAGCATTGAAAATCTCTCTGCCAGAAATACTGCTGCCTTTGTGTATATAACATAAATAATAAGCAGGGGAATTACGGAACCAATAAGTCCGATAAGGATTCCCTCTATAACAAACGGCGCTCTTACAAAAAAGTCTGTTGCACCGATGTACTTCATGATACTGATCTCTTCTTTTCTTACCGAGATACCGATTGTAACTGTATTACTGATAAGGAAAATCGAAACCATCAGCAGTATTGCAATAATACCAATTGAAATATAAGCAACCAGACTGTTGATACCGCTGAGGGTAGATGCTGTAACCTCTGATCTGTTAACCGTTCTTACATCATTCATTGACTCAAGATATGTTACCAGTGCCGGCTGCATTGATACATCTCTTAAGTAGATCTGAAGATTGGCTGAATCCTCAAGCGGATTCTCCGTGAAGCCGTCAGCATATTCTCCGAGATAATCCTGCTTAAAGCTCTCCCATGCAGCTTCTGCGGAAACATACTCAACTCTGTTGACTTCAGGTCTCTTTTCAATAAGAGCCTTGGCTGCAAGAATTATATCTTCTGTGGTTCCCTCTTTAAAAAATACAGTTACGGAAACTCCTTCTTCAGCAGTCTTAACCACATGCTGGAAGTTTGAAACTATCGAATAAAACATACCAAACAGGAACAGGCAGGCGCTGATGGTTGCTATTGAAGCAAGCGTATACCATCTGTTACGTCTCAAATTCTTAAAGCCCTGACCCAGTGTATAGAAAAAACTACTCATCCTCATCGTGATACTCACCTTCTTCTTCGTCGTAGATCACGACGCCCTTTTTCATTGTAACTACTCTCTTGTGCATGGCATTTACGATCTCTCTGTTATGAGTAACCACAATAACAGTCGTGCCGTTTGCATTGATCTGTTCCATGAGCTTCATGATATCCCATGAATTGTTAGGATCCAGATTACCTGTAGGCTCATCTGCCAGAAGAATTTCCGGCTTATTTACCATAGCTCTTGCAATGGCAACTCTCTGCTGCTCACCACCTGAAAGAGCGGAAACCTTGCTCTTATACTTTCCGGCAAGTCCCACTGTTGCAAGTACCGAAGGTACATTTTTTCTTATATCTCTTGTGGATTTCTGAATGATACGCTGCGCGAAAGCAACATTCTCATAAACATTCCTGTCCTTCAGAAGTCTGAAATCCTGGAATACGATTCCAAGTTTTCTTCTGAACTTGGGAATATTGCGATGCCTCATTCTGCCAAGATCATGCCCCATAACTGTGATAGAACCGCTTGAAGGCACAAGCTCTCTAAGAAGAAGCTTGATCAATGTAGATTTGCCGGATCCACTGTCTCCGACAATAAAAACAAATTCACCCTTCCTGATATGAAGGGTGACTCCATTAAGAGCCGGTGCTCCTGTGGAGTAGGACTTTGTCACGTTGTCGAGCGTGATGATATCCTCGCCGTTTTCAGGGCGCACTGCTCTCCTCTTTCTTACAACTTTTTCCATACCTAAAATCCTTTTACTAAATTTATAACTTTATTACTCATTATACATGGAGTGATATTTAGTATCGCTCCATGTATTTCATATACCTTACGACCATCAGCGCGATCTTAAATGTGATGGCATCGCCAAATATTCTAAGATCAAGTCCGGTGCTCTTCTGAAGCTTATCCAGTCTGTAAACCAACGTATTTCTGTGGATAAACAGCTGTCTTGATGTTTCAGAAACATTTAAATTGTTCTCGAAAAACTTGTCAATAGTTGAAAGCGTTTCCTGATCGAATTCCTCAGGATTTCTGCCTCCGAAAATCTCCTTGATGAACATCTTGCAAAGAGGAATCGGAAGCTGATATATAAGTCGGCCTATCCCCAGCTCGCTGTAGCTTATAACCGCTTTCTCCTCAAAGAAAATCCGTCCTACATCAAGTGCCATTTTGGCCTCTTTATAAGAACGGCTGACTTCCTTGATCTCACTGACAACTGTTCCTATAGCGATATGAACATTCTTGATGCCCGAATTCTCAAGTACCTCCTGAATTCCTCTGGCTGACGCGGAAATCTCCTCCATGCCTCTGAACTCAGTTACATCCTTGACCACGATAACATTGTCCTCATCAACTTCAGTGACAAAATCACCGCCATTACCTGACAGATGAAGTCTCACTGTTTCAAGCACATTGTTCTCTCTGACCTTCTCGGCTGCAATGATCATTGTAGCACGCTTTACGTCTGCAGGAATGTGAAGTTTTTTTGCCCTGCTGTATATATCAACAAGCAACAGGTTATCAAGCAGCAGATTCTTTATGAAATTATCCTTGTCAAATCTCTCTTTATAAGCAACAAGCAGCCCCTGTATCTGGTAAGCTATCATCTTACCGATCATGTAAACGCTCTCACCGCTGCCTGCAGCCACAAGAATATATTCCAGCTGCTGTTCATCATATATTTTGAAATACTGATGGCCCTGAACCTCCTGTGAATCCGCAGGGGATCTTACAAACTCGCGCACTGCTGCGGAAGAAGATGGAAAGTCCGGCCTTGTAGCCGCAACCTCTCCGCCGTCCACATCAAGAACACAGAGATCCACATGCGCAATTCCTTTTAAACCATCTATAGTGTTTTGAAGGATTTGATTTGAAATCATAAGCCGCTCCTACTCACGTAAGTTTTTTCAATATCATTCTACTCGATTATTGCATAAAAATCCACAAAAAACATTTATTTTTTTGTGAATTATTCATAATAAAGTTTAGGATAATATGTTTCGATAAAGATATTAGAATATTAGCTGCATTTTTAGCCGGAAAGGAGGTGTCTACATGGACATACCCGAATTATCCATGGCTTTATCTATGAACAGGGTACAGCAGGACTGGGGAACAGCCATGCTGGCAAATAGTCTCGAGACCCTTTCTGACGTCGGCAATGCCGTAGCAGAAATGATGGACACTTCCGCAATGGAATTATCTGTCAATCCGAATGTAGGCGCTAATATCGACTTTAGGGTCTAAACCATGGAGTACCGGGCCACCGCAATGCGGTGGCTCATTTAATATGCTATTATATAATCGAAGTCACGGACACGGAGATTAGAAATGGCAAAAAAGATTGCAGGTTTTTATAACAACATCATAGTTTTTCTGTTTTGGATGATTCTCTCTTTTCTGTTGTATATGAGTCTTAAGTGCACCTGTCTTGTGGACAGCTATGAGCACACATTTTTCCTGAAGGACAATCCCATAAAGTCGGGACTTATAATTGCAGCGATGCTTTTTATTATAGCTGTTTTGAGAAATATTCCTGCAATAAAGGAAATCGCAAAGAAAACTGAAGATAGCGAAGCCACCTTCCGTTTACTGAAAGCTCTCGGACTTTTGTGCATACTGATAATGTCACTTTATTTTGTCCTGACGCTCAGACTGCTGCCCGTGTCGGATCAGCTTTTTGTCCAGGAATCCGCTCTTGCCATAAAAAGCGGAGACTATTCAAGTCTTCAAAAAGGCGGTTATCTGTCGGTTTACCCAAATCAGCTGGGTCTTGTCTGGCTAAGCTATATTTTCTTTAATATATTCGGTGCAGAAAACTATATTGCATTCCAGATAATTAATGCGCTGCTTTTGACCTGGTTCTACAAGAGGCTCTCGGATATTACAGAGATCATTTATCCCGAAAAAAAGTCCGCTCAGCTGCTTGTACTGCTTGCAGGAATTGTTTTCTATCCGCTTCAGATCTATTGCACCTTTGTCTACGGAACAATTCCGGGACTTGCCCTGTCAGTGTCCTCGGTTTACTACGCGCTTAAAACTCATGATGACTTTAAAAAATCTCACTGTTTTATGTCAGCCCTTACAATTATGCTGGCAATGCTGTTTAAAACAAATTACCTGATTGTCTTTATTGCAGTTTTCCTGCACTCCATCGCAGCGCTGTTCGAAAATTCAAAAAAGTCATCAGCTAAAAAAGAGCTTTTAATTCTGCCTGTTCTGCTGATTATAGCTTTCCTTATTCAGGCAAAGCTGCCTGCAGTTGTCACTAAAGCGGTAACCGGAATAACTCCCGGGAATGGCGCTTCATCCCTGTCATGGATTGCCATGGGACTTCAGGAAAGCGGCCTTGCCGAAGGGTGGTACAACGGTTATAACATTGACACCATCAATGAATACGACTTTGATTCAGAGCTACAGGCGAAGGCTTCAAAGCAGGCTATTTCTGAACGCATTACATATTTTGCAGGAAATCCCCACTATGCTTTGCAGTTTTTTACAAGAAAAATCACATCCCAGTGGAATGATCCCACCTATGAATCCTACTGGATTCTGAGAACTCTGGACAATTCATCTGCAAATATCTTTTCAGATTCTGAAGAAGCCGGCACAGATTTCCTGAATCTTCTGCAGGCAATCATGCTGACGGGATGTCTTATGTTTGCAGTGACCACAACTTTTAAACGTAAAAAATCAGGTGCACATAAAGAAGGCTCTTCCTTAGCTCCGGAACTTTTATTAGAGATAATCCTTATAGGCGGATTTTTCTTCCACATCATGTGGGAAGCAAAGTCACAGTATACGCTTCCGTACATAGGACTTATAATCCCCATCTCGGTGGCAGGTTACTACAGATTCATGCATCTCATTTCCGGTGCTTCAAAAAAGACGCTGGTACCCGTTTTGATAAAGGCGCTGATACCGATTGCCCTCCTGACAATTATCTATTCAGGATCAATTGGCAGAAACCTCACCAGTGACAACGAAGCCTATAAAAACACCATAAATGCACAAAACCCGTGAGAATATTTCCCACGGGTTATTTTTATAAACATTATTTGAATCTGATGCTGTCTGTTTCGATTACGATCTTTCCTTCTTTGAGAAGATGTCCCACAGCTCTCTTGAACTCATTTTTGCTCATGTTCATCTCTCTTCGGATGAGCTCAGGATCCGCCTTGTCAGTGAAGGGAAGAACGCCTCCGTTTTTCTCCATAATCTCTGAAATGCGCTGTGCATCCGTATCAATCTGCAGGTATGCCTTCTCACGCACGCTGAGTGTCAGCTTTCCATCCTCTCTTACTTCTGTAATGCGGGCTGTTACCTCATCTCCGATTTGAATATCTCCGTACAATTCCTTCTTGGGGATAAGGCCTGAGAAGATATTGTCGACAGCAACAAACACACCGAAGTTCTTGCTGGTCTCATAAACCGTTCCTGTTACTCTGTCCTCCTTGTGATAAGGACTGTCACATCTTAAGAACTCATACACGTTCATTGTAACCGCAAGTCTTCCGGACTTATCAACATAAAGGGCACAAAGAACATTCTCGCCCTTTTTTACTTTCCTTGTCTGCTCTCTGAAGGGTAAAAGCACATCCTTCTCAAGCCCCCAGTCCATAAAAGCACCGATTTTGCCCACATCGCTTACCTTCAAAAAGCCAACCTCGCCAAGAGTAATCTTAGGCATTCTTGTAGTTGCGATAAGCCTGTCGTCTGAATCCTTGTAGAGGAATACATCTATTCTGTCTCCCAGATCAGCATCTGCGGGCACCTGCTTTTTGGGAAGAAGTACTTTATCCTCATCCCCCTGCTTTTCTGCAAGATACACACCGAAGTCAACCTTCTTTATAATTACCAGTTCCTGTCTCTCACCTATTTTTAACATTTCTTTTCCTTTTCAAAATAAAAATCAAATTCCCTTTAGTTCTACTATAGCATACGGTTTGCCATCTTCATCATTAAGAAAAACAGTACATATGCAGTCATCCTCAGAATCCTTATGCAAGTAAACCAAAGGATGAATATCATCACCAAGATGCGCCTGCTGTCTGTATTCAGCTCGTATCTGCACCTTCTGTCTGCTTCGTGCAAGCTCTGCAAGAGGAGCATTCTTTTCACTCATAGCTGCCTGTTCGCATGCCCAGAGAGCTATCCTTATGTACTGGCCGTTGTTTACATGATGATTTGTATCCAGATGATGCACCCCGACTCTCTTGCTGCCGGTTTTAATTACATCCGCACCCTCGGGCTTTGAAATCTTCCTTGGCGCGTAATCCATAGGAAGCCTCTCCTCTATCGGATACGTTTTTATAATATCATCATCTATTCTTGAGGGTGTTCCCTTTTCAAGATTTATAAGAGACCACACGGAGTTGGCAATTGCAAGCTCCTCCCCTTTATCCGTTCTCATGAAAAAATTACGGAGCCCCAAAAATCCCCTGAGTTCATAAGGAATTGTGCCGATGGTGACATTTTCTCCAAGCTTCGGAAGTCTGTTTACCACCACCTGCCAGCTGTTAAGAACCCATGCCAGTCCCTTTTGTTCCAAAGCCTCCATATTTGAAGGTCCTTCCTGGGTCTGAAAGGTGGAACAATCCTGGAAATAGTCTATCAGTGATTCAATTGTAAGAAAACTATCCACATCACATTCGCTGTATCTTATTCTGGATTCAAAACAATACATTCAGGTTATCTCCTAATTTTATCATTCTGGATAATCATACCACAAATCGAAATATAAAGCGGCATGGTCATAACTGCCGGGTATGCATATCTGAAGTCCACAACAGGTGCCGCAATAAGCAACGTCAGAATCAGAGCAAGGGGCAAGACACAAATAACCGCAGCCTTTCTTCGGTTTTTATCGCGCAAAATGACTACCAGAGAAAACAAAAGCAGCCAGAAGTATGTCCCTGCACTCCAGAGCATTCCATACAGAGGCACAAAGTTTCCCAGTTTTATGAATATCTCCTTGGACTTGATCACTGCTTTTCCGCCTATAAGAGGTGTGGATACAAGTCCGTAATCATTTCCCATAATTCCATCAATGTTTCCGACTTCGTAGGAAATATCAGAATACACGTATCCGCCTTCCAGGTCAAACCATGCTTTTATATATTCTGCAGGATATTTGAAGAAAAGCCTTACCCACAGGGAAAGATACGCTCCTTTATTATTCTCTATAACCTCAGGATGTCCCGCTCTTACCAGTTCCTTGATGTTATCGGCAAAATCAGGTGCATAAAGTTGATGAATATAGGTCGTGTCGATCACAGCCTCAATAAGCTTCATATCGGAATCGTCAATGGTTTTATCATCCACCAGAACCCTTGCCACCTGCTGAAGCGGCAATGACAAAGACTCTGTAAAATCAGGCATACCAACAGAAAATGCCGTCATCACCGGGCCTTTCACAATGATCACCGCAATCACCGCTATTGCAAATGTTACCAATGCTTTCTTTAACTGCTTTCTGAAAACCCAAAGGCCAAAAGGTATAAACAGGATAAAAGCATACCAGCCGTTTGACCTGAATAGTGAAATAAATATAAGAAGAATCCCAAGCAAAAGCCAGTCCGTCACTTTGTTTTCATCATCGGCTGCCATATTTACAAGGTGACAGGAAAGCAGCATGACGAGTCCTGCAAAGGGCACATCCTTCCACACCGTCACAGCAAATACAGCATTGTAAGGAACAAGTGCAAAAAAGCACTCCGCAAGGACTGCAGCCTTTTTGCTTCCGGTAATCTTCAGAACCGTCCACACCATACTGCCGCAGCAAAAGCACATAAACAGCATCTGGGCAATTGTATATACAGCTATCCCCACGTTAATATTTCCGGTAACCCAGACTCCTATATGATAAAAAAGTGAAATCAGCAGTGTATGAATAACCGGATGGTGATTGGACCAGGGAATAGCTCCTATGATCTGCTCATACTGAACGATTGAATCCGCTGTCATTATTCCCGGATATTCATATAGAAAATACGGAAGATAACACACAAAACAGATAAGACTGCAGATTAAAATCACAATTCCGCCACCCGGCAGAACCATCTTATCTGCATCCATTTTTTCAGACTGCCCTATGGGAACTGTATCAGTTTCTTTAACTCCTGTTATTTTTCCGCACAAAAATTCCGCAGCCCTGTAAAGCAAAACAAAAAAGCCTGCTGCCATGATTACCGCAGTAAGAGCCTTAAACAGTCCGCTGGAAAAGGATGCAGCAGCCCTTGCATATGAGAGCTTTACACTAACAGCTGTCAGCACTCCGGAAACCACCACAGGGACCACCGGATTTATGAGAGGTTTTTTCAGATTTTTCAGGCATAAAAAAGCTGCCCCAAAGGTCACCACCGTCAGGAGATTTCTTACAGTTATTCCCAAAAGGAGCTGCAGTGCCCATGTTATCAAAAATGCCTGCACTCCGGATTTTATTGACTTTAATTTATCTTCTGTCAGATTCACAATTTCTTTCCAATCATTTTTTCTTTAAGTTTAGTTTACTACTTTACCTTGCGCAATCTTTTCTCGCAATATCTGATTCATATATGCTATAATTCACATATATTATGTTTTAAACAATTTGTTAAGGATTATATATAAAACATGGAGAACTCTTTGGGTATAGAAAAAAGGTTTACAGGGACAATATCCGATATCATATTCTTTGTCTGCTTTGCTCTTCTTTTTGGGGCACGCGCGGTTGGATTATACGACGGACAACCGGTTTATAATGCTATTCTGCTTGCAGGAATGGCTTTTTTTGTATTAAAAGTTATTACAACACGTCACACATTTCTTGAATACTGTGTAATTGGGCTTTTTATGCTCCTTGGAGTTGCAGTCTATTATTTCTCCGGCGAAAAAGGTCTTCTGCTCTATTTCACCATGATGCTTGGCATGAAATCAATATCGGAAGAAAAGGTAATACGTCTGGGATATACAATTCTTTCCATCAGTTACCTGGTTCTTTTTATACTCTCCATTTCAGGTCTGATAGAAAATCTCAACCACATGAACAAACGTGGTGATTACGGTTTTGTAATGAGACATTCTCTTGGCTATCCTTATCCCAACACAACTCATACAACATTTCTTATACTTGTAATTTTATTCTTCTATCTTGTAAAAAATGAATCTCTGAAAAAACAGATATTATATTCAATCGGAGCTACAATTATAAGCCTGTACCTGTACGTTTACACCGTAAGCCTCACAGGAGTTATTTCAATATCCATATTCCTTGTTGTAAATTTATACCTGCATATAAGAGATAATCGTTCAAAGCTTGAAAACATTCTTATTCTCCTGTTGTTTCCGGTAGTAGTGCTGTTCTCCATTCTGGGACCTGTTCTGATTAAAGGAGAAGCATTCGCTTTCATGGACAGCCTTCTCCACAGCCGCTATGAATATGCCCTGTACTTTTTGGAGAACGAAAGCATAACTCCTTTCGGTTCATACTTTGGCGCGACACCCACCAGCTGGTATATGCTGGACAACTCGTTCCTTTACCTGTTCTTACAGCTTGGTGTGGTTACTTTCTCAGTCATCTGCGTTTTGTATATTCTGTGGATCCGCTACATCATCCGCGAAAACAAAAAGTCAGAGCTTGCTGTGATGATCACTTTCTGCTTCATTGGAATGAGTGATCCCTTCCTGTTTAACTTAAGCTACAAGAACCTGACTTTCCTGTTCATCGGTACATGGCTCTTTAAGGCTTTGGAAAAGCAGGTACAGCACATGCCTGCACTATTCCAAAAGGAAATACTGATAATTCCTGCAGGTGAAAAAGAAGTTGATTTCTCCTGGCAGTTTCTTGAAAAAACAGACAGAGCTCTCCATTCTCTTAAGAATGAACTCTTTGCTCACCCGAAAAAATATCTGCTTGTCTTTACAATAGTTTGTGCAATAACCTCATTTGCTTATTCAATGGTATCAACAGAGCCCGAGATTCTATACGTTGACGAGGATACGGCAGATCCATATTTAAAGCACAAGACCGTGGAGATGACTCCCGAAGATGTTATAAGCGAGAGGGAAAAAGGGAACCTCGTGGAATCTTATTCAGAAGATGATCCCACAATGTACATCTTCAAAGATACCGCTCCGCGCCTTGAACATCAGCGAATGATCCTGACCAACGGTGTCATGGCAGGGCTTATAATTACCTTAACAGCATCTTCACTTGCTGCAATCAGAAAAGGAAACTCTACAAAAAAATGACTTCCACCCGGAAGTCATTTTTTATTTAAAGACTTATTCCATAACAGAAATCTCTCTGACATATTCATCATAATCCCTGATATACTCCCCTGCATCATAATGCTCGCTGGCAAGTACCAGAAGAACAGAATCAGGACTGAAGTCATACATTTCCTTCCATACCATGCTGGGAAGATATATACCTGTATTTGGTCTGTTCAGACAAAAGATTGTCTCGTTGCCGCGGCCATCCAGACACTTTACTTTACTTGTACCCGCAACGTTGATAAGAACGAATTCAGTTCTGCGATTTGCATGCTGTCCCCTTATGACCGTGGCATCACTTCCATACATATAAAATGCGCGCTTTATATCAAAGGGAATATCCTGACCACCCTCTACAATGACAAGCTGACCGCGTTCATCACCCATATCCTTGAACTCGATCATCCTGACACGATCCATGTGATTTAACATTTTTATCTCCTATTCGTATATTTATATCCGAAACTTAATATTTTTTTAATTGAAACTCATATACTATGAGTCTAAAATTAATATGATTAATAATACTATTATAGATTGGGGGTTTGTGCAAACATTTAAGCACAACGAGGCATAATGAAATTTAACAAAAATTGGTTTGACAAAAATTGGTTTCCCTACACAGTAGCAACATGTTCGGCAGTTATTTTATTCCTGGCGCTTTCACACATTGATTTGTTTTTTTACGCCATCGGTGTATTGTTCAAATATTTCACACCAGTAATTACCGGAATTATAATTGCATACATTCTTCATCCGCTGGTAGGCTTTTACGAAAATAGAGTTTTTTCACGTTTAAAAAATGAAAACTTAAACAGAACACTGTCTGTAGTACTTGCTATTGCAACAGTAATTCTGGTTATCATACTTCTGATGATCGCACTGATTCCTCAGATTGTTGACAGTATCATGACTTTTGCATCAAATCTTGACGGATATGCGCACTCTCTTGAATCAATGCTTAATTCCCTGAGTATAGAAGCCGGTAATTTCCATCTTGATATTTCGGGAATCACATCCAAGATCAACACCTTCCTGGCCCAGTTTTCACAGCGCCTGCCCAGTCTTCTTGAGTCAGCCATAACTGTGTCAGCAGGTATAGGTCGTAATGTGACCAATTCCATTCTTGGATTTATTCTGGCTATCTATTTCCTTATGGGTCAGAAGCGCATCCTCGAGGGAACAAAAAGACTTGCAAGACAGTTTATGGCTCCCAAGACAATGGATGCCATCGGAAGTTTCTGGGATAAATGCAACAAGATTCTTCTTCAGTACATAACCTTTGACCTGCTTGATGGTCTTATTGTTGGTGTTGTAAACTGGCTGTTCATGCTGTTTACCGGCATGTCCTACTCAGTACTTATATCCGTTGTTGTTGGTGTGACCAATCTGGCACCCACATTCGGTCCCATACTTGGAGCTGTGATAGGTGGTTTTGTACTTGTACTGGTTAACCCCTTCCAGGCTTTTCTTTTCCTTATCTTTACGATAATACTTCAGACCCTTGACGGATATATTCTTAAGCCCAAGCTTTTTGGAGGTTCTTTAAACGTTCCTTCAATTTGGATACTTGTAACCATAGTTGTTGGTGGCAGAATGTTCGGAGTTGCCGGAATCATGCTGGCCATTCCTTTTGCTGCTATCTTCAATGTTGTTTATA
This sequence comes from uncultured Butyrivibrio sp., assembly GCA_947168335.1. Classification (GTDB taxonomy): domain Bacteria; phylum Bacillota; class Clostridia; order Lachnospirales; family Lachnospiraceae; genus Butyrivibrio. The sequence goes on from CAMVLM010000068.1 coordinate 14,470, forward strand.
CCAACTGGATTGAAAAAAGAGAAGCTGCCGAAATTGAGGAATCCGAAGGCGGTGATGAGGACTGATCTATGAAGGTTGATGAGTACACCTATCAGGAACTGTCAAATATGATGGAAACAATGAGACGCATGTATGATACCGTGCGTCTGGTTGACCCTGTTGAATGCAGAGAAATACTTATTGATGCAGCCGGCAGTGTTCGTTACACCAATGAATGTTATGCGGTGTGGACGGCTATTTCAAGATGCTCAAATTGCAGCAGCTACCGTGCAATGATGAGCGCACAGCGCCAGGTAAAAGAAGAAATCTACCAGAATAAGCGCTATATAATCCAATCAGATCCCATAAAAGTCGTACTTCCCGACAACAATGTTTTTTCCTGTGTACTTGAGCTTATCAGCATAGATACAGCAACCAATGAAAATATTGCAGAACTTCAGTCATCCCGGGGACAGCTATTAAATGCTGACGGAAGACAGATGTCCCAGGGCATGACCGAATCAGATTACATAGTAACCCATGATCTTTTGACAAGGCTATATAATCTCGATGGAGTATGCCGCGAAATAAGACGCCTTCTTGTAGAGGATCCGGATGTTGAAAGAATCATTATAACCGGAGATATCAGACATTTCCGCATACTAAACGACAGATATGGTCGTCAGCGCGGCAATGAGGTGCTCATAGCCATAGCCGACATGCTCAGAAGAAAATGCGGTCCCGACACTGTATATGGCCGTCTTCAGGCTGATCATTTCGTTCTCTGCATGCCCGAAGAGCGATTTGATGAAGGTGTGTTTATGGATGCCGTTGAAGAAATCGGCAAGCTGGTGGACACAGAGAATTATCATCTGTATTTCCACCTTGGAGTCTACAGAATTGATGACCCGGACATTCCTGTTACCACCATGATCGAACGCGCTGATATCGCCCTTAAATCGCTTCATGACCACAGGGAAAATATCCTCACCTACTACACCAAGAGATTACTGAAGCAGGCAGAGGATGCCGAAGAATTCCTAAAGAATTTTGAAATCAATCTGGCTGATGGGCAGTTCCATATTTATCTTCAGCCAATGCTGGATGAGAATAAAAATATAAAAGGTGCCGAGGCCCTTACCAGATGGATCAAACCGGACGGCACCATTGTCACTCCGGACAAATACATAAGCATTCTGGAACGTTCAGAGTACATCGCAAGACTGGACGAAAAGAACTGGGAGCTTGTAATGAAACAGCTGCGCGCATGGCAGAATACATCCCGTGAGAAGCTGGTAATTTCGGTAAATGTTTCTCCCAAGGACTTCTTCTACGTAGATGCTCTGAAAACAATGAAGCAGCTCACCCACAATTACAGAATAAATGCCGATCAGCTTCTCCTTGAGTTTTCAGAGGTAGATCTGATGAACGATACAGAGAGGCAGTTTGAACTGATGGATGCTTTCAGAAATGAAGGCTTCAAAGTAGCCATAGACAATTTCGGAGTAGGAAATGTATCTCTCAATATGCTTAAAAATGTTCACGCTGACTATGTGAAATTCGACAAGGATTTCATCGCCGGCAGTGAAGATGATCCGCGAAGCAGAATGGTGCTTGAATCAGCCCTGACTCTCTGTCAGAATCTTGGTCTCAAGGTTGTAGCTGAGGGAATTGAGACAGAGCAGCAATTCGGATATCTCAAGAATCTGGGATGCAATTTCTTCCAGGGATACTACCTGTCACATCCTCTTCCGATAGCTGAATTCGAAATGAAATATTAAATATACGCAACATTAAAGGAGCCCGCATAAAAGCGAGCTCCTTTTTATCTGAGTGATATTCTTGCAACGTCATAAATTATATTAGGTATATGCTGGTACATCATCATGATTATATGTACTGTAATTGCAACATATACGTTCCTTGTAATAAGGAATGATACTGCATAAGGGAGAGCCAGAAGCAAAGCCTCAACCAGTCCCAGCGGCAGATATGCGCAGCCAAAACTGCAAAGTACAAGTCCTGCAATAAAGCTGATAACCACTGAAAGGGTATTGTCAAATTTCATTACAGCCTTACGATAAAACAGTTCGCTTCCTATCGGTCCCAGGAACATAATGGTTATAGCGTAAAGCGCCTCTCCAAAGTAACTGTTCTCCCAGGTAATATTATATGTTCCGTCCGGTACAAAAATGTTTTTCTGAATCAGGTTTACCTTGATCCAGTACGCTCCAAATGCTGCAATGAAAGTCAAAATCACAGGCAGCCAGAATCTCTTAAAATCTTTTAAACCGTTCTTATAATCTCTCAAGGAAAAACTTTCGTGATAGTAAACAATGAGAACCAGATAATATATGAAAAGCAAATACAGCGTCTTGAATGGACGCAATATAAAAAGGACTATGAATAATAATTCCCAAATTATAGGAAATGAAAATTCCTTAACTAATGATTTCACAACGCACCTCGCGTTAAATTAGTTCCCGGTTACAAACTGACCTAATAATAATATCACAAATCTGTGAAATTTTTGGTAATAAACTAAAACTCCCCAGATAAATCTGAGGAGTTAAAACTGGGCTAGTAGGATTCGAACCTACGAAATGACGGAGTCAGAGTCCGTTGCCTTACCGCTTGGCGATAGCCCACCGACAAGAATGAATTATACATAGATACCGGACTTAATGCAAGTACTTTTTTTCATTTTTTTTCATTTTTTTGCTTCAGTTTCCATCAACCTCAGAGTACATGCGTATTTTGCTTTTAAAAAACTTTAATGTTTTATATAATTCACGCTTTGATCATACTGGTTATACCGGCAATTGTATACTTTATTGCACCGGCAAAATCATATCCGATTATGTAGTTGAGTACATATAACCAGACATATGTCTCCACAAAGCCAAATGCGGCACCAAGAATCTTATTTGCACTTCCTACTATAGGAATGTTCTTTATGCCCTTCATTCCCTTTGATATGCCCTGTATTACGCGATATACAGCCACGATTATGGCTATCTTTATAACAGTTGAAACTATATGCAGATTACCGCCATTAAGGAGCTTATTAAGCGCTTCAGCCGACATAAGAACCGCCACAAAGCCAAGGGCCAGGGCTGCTATGGTAAACAGCTCAGAAACAAACCCGTTTTTATATCCGTAGGACATTCTCCACAATAATATTATCAAAGCTGCAAGTGACACAAGCACCTGCGGCTCTGATACAAAACTCATTAATTCCATTCTATTTTCCCCAAAATATCAGTTAAGCTCCAATGTCTCAATCGAACTCTCTGTTACAAGGAGGAATTTACTCCTGACACCGGTAGGTATCATAACCTTTACAGATCTGTCGAAGCTGTCACTGAATTTCTCATTACCGTTCATGTCACACAAAAGGAAATCGTTCTGTCCGTATATTCCAATCTGATCGTTATCAAAGAATACATCCACATACTCTATATCAAAATAGACTGTGGTAACAAGACTTCCCTGAGTGTTATATACCTGAAGCCTGTAGGCACCATCTGCCGTATTGTTTACAAAAACAACGCCCACATAGGAATCACTGTAATAAATTGAACGGATCTCCTCTTCCCCTGTGAGGGCTTCAGTCTGACTGGTGGGCACTTCATTACCGGAAAAGAACATTATACGGTCATCTGCTGCCGCAAATATCTTGCTGTCATTCATGAACTGCACATAAGGCACAACCGTACCCGGATAATCATATCCGCTGGCATAGTTGTCCGTAGCGTTCTGTCCGACTGCACCGAAATTGAAAAATGCCACACTGGTCTTAACCTGTCCGTTGTCCGCCTTAAGATAAGATACACAGACCAGTTCTCCGCTTGGAGAAATACTTACATCCATGGGATAACCGCTGTCCTGCATTGTGGTCTTAAAACTCGCAAGGGTATTACCGTTTGCATCAAAAAGATATATCCAGGTAACGTCCTGATCATCAAGAACTGCTGCAACCACTCCCTGTGAAGCAACACAGAAATCCCTGATGGGAAGATTCGTATCAATCTTCCCAAGAGAACCCTGCGTATTGGCAACGTATATGTTGTGTCCGTTGTAATCACCTATTGCAACTACATTCTTACAGGTGTGAACAGTGGGATTCTGCATTTGATAGGTCTGGTTCCACAGCTGTTCACCGGATGCGTTAATACAGCTTGCACCGTCTTTACTGTACTGAAGTATATATCCACCGAGGTTTATCGCACTGGAACCCGTGGAATCAGAAATAGCAACACTGGAGGTGACATTCGCCTCCGAAAAATGCT
>CAMVLM010000069.1 GCA_947168335.1 uncultured Butyrivibrio sp.
AGCTCCTTCGAGCATGTATACTCAGCATGGAAGCCAAGCATATATGAGTTGTATTCATCCCTTCCATTAAGTGTATTGAAGCACTCTTCTACAAGTTCCGGAGACTGGCTGAAATTATTCACAGCACCGACCTGAACACATCTCATGCCGGCATCTCTGCAGGCATCAGCTATAGACATGGGAGTAAGATACATATCGAATATGGATGTTATTCCGCCATCAAGATATTCCAAAATAGCAAGCTTAGTCAGGTAATAAATATCCTCTGCAGTCATTTTGGCTTCCACAGGGAAAATCTGATTATTAAGCCAGTCACCAAGAGGCATATCATCCGCGCGGGAACGAAGAAGTGTCATGGCAGAATGGGTATGTGCATTCTTGAATCCCGGCATCAGCAGATTTTTCTTACAATCAATTTCTCTGTCAAATACCAGCATCGCACCGGGATTTTCTTTGTAGTATTCTTCAATCTGATCTGTTGTATCGCAATAAATTATCTTATCATTATTGGTCCAGATTTCTCCTTCAAAAATGTCCTTCCCATCTTCCATGGTAAGTATTCTGGCATTAAAAAACCTTATTCTCACTTCCTTCACCCCCGAGTAAAATCAAAACTTCTTAACACATTCTGTCACAAGCTTTTCAAACATAGGACCTACTTTATCTGCAGCTTTCTGAACATCCTCATGGCTTAAAGGTTCAGGAAGCATTCCGGCAGCAAGATTACTGATACAGGATATTCCGCAAACTCTCATACCCATATGACGAGCAGTAATTGTCTCAACTACTGTACTCATACCGACAGCATCTGTTCCAAGTGTTCTGAGCATTCTGATCTCGGCAGGAGACTCAAAAGAAGGTCCTGTAAGCTGTGTATATATACCTTCCTTCAAAGGAACATTGTTTTCAAGCGCTGTCTGTCTGATAATGTCGCTAAGCTCTTTGTCATAAACATTACTCATATCCGGGAATCTTGTTCCGAAATCATCAATGTTAGGTCCAATAAGAGGATTGCGAACAAATACCGAAATATGATCAGTAATTAACATAAGATCTCCGGCCTCAAAGCCATACTTAAGTCCACCGGCAGCATTTGTAACGAACAGAATCTGTGCGCCAAGTCCCTTCATAACTCTTGTAGGAAGTACAACATCGGTAATATCATAACCTTCGTAAAAATGAACTCTTCCCTTCATGCATACTACAGGCACACTTCCAACATAACCAAAAATGAATCTGCCCGCATGTCCGGGAACCGTAGATACAGGAAATCCCGGGATATCCGAATAAGAAACCTCGCACTTAATATCTATCTGATCGGCATAATTTCCAAGACCTGACCCCAGTATAAGGGCAACTTTAGGCTCAAAATCAGTAACCTTTCTGATAGCATCAACACAATTCTGAACTTTTTCGTAAACCTGCTTAGAATCAACCATTTAATCATCCTCCATTATTGCTTCATCATCTGCGGAAACATTTTCTCCTGTTTCCGTACTTATTCCATCATACCTTAAATTTTCAGATTTTCCCATATATTCTCTGTGAAGAGTTCCATGTAATTTTGGTCTTACAGTATCACGAATTGCCAGAGTAAGAGCATCCATAGCGCCATAATCATTAAGCCAGTTAACAACAAAGCCGTTAATACCCTTAAGCTGTTCAAGGCTTCCAAACTGATCAAGAATACCGAACAGCATTGAACTTCCGGGAATCTCATCAAATCTTACTCCGATATTCTCCGGCGCTTCAGGATTGTATGGATTATAACCACCGTTATGCTCCAGTGGCATTCTCTTGCCAAAATAAATATTCATGATCTTCGTGGTGGAATCCTCCACGAAGTAGAATTCATTCCTCAAAACAGCTCTTCCATATTCATCTGTAGAAAGATCAGTAATTACCGAAAGCTTATAGGTTTCACCGTGCTCATTCAGATCATTGTAATAGGGCCTGGAACCTCGCTTCATACATCTTATCCTGTGATAAAGCTCGCCTTCCTTTATTATCAGATAAAATGAATCTTTCTGCTCATTGTACTCAAACCCGATGTTTGATATTCCATCAGTAAAGTTATTATGCATAACCTGCATAAGTAATGGCATAATTCCAACACCGGTATCGTCCATATCATATGAGACACCATTTATGGCTTTCAGGAAGTTTTTCTTAAGTTCCTGTCCGGATAAACTCTTTCTCAGGCTGTTCCTTCCGGTGTATAACTGTTTTCTTACCTTTCTTGGTCTGCCTGTATTCATTACTACAGACTTCTGATCCCAACCACCTGTAAGCGCAACTCTTTCAGTATTATCACTGCCCCGTACTTTCAAAATAAACTCACGAAGCTTTTTCTGATTAGCAACAACTTCAGGAGTCATTTCAATGACTTCGTTCTTAACTACAATCTTCGCCATTTCATCTCTTACAATAGTTGACATGCTTCCGCCCTGGAAAAGATCATCATTTCCGGCATTTGTGACTATCATCATATTTATGTCGGGATAAGCATATACATTTTGTCCCAGCATTCCGTTAAATGTAAATGCACCGGGGCGGTCAACTCCTGTCCAAAGCTGGAATCCATATCCCGGAGATCCTTTTTTCCCTGTCTCCACCTGAGTCTTAATGGCTTCCTCCACCCACTCCGCAGGAAGGATCTGCTTTCCGTCATAGCAGCCTTTATCCAGATATAACTGACCAAGCTTTGCCATATCTTCTGATCTGAGAAACATTCCCCAGCCGCCTTTTGTGATATTCTGAGGACAGTTCTCCCAGAAAACTCTTTTTATTCCAAGTGGTTCAAAAAGTCTTGGCCTCAAGTAATCCATCATGTTTTCGCCTGTAACCTCAGTAACTATCGCAGAAAGCATGTACGAATTCATGGAATTGTATTCAAATTCAGCCCCCGGAGCATATTTCTGAGATGCCTCAAGAAAAAGCTTCCTCCAGTCTGATGCCGAAATTGCCCCCGCCTCATTGAAAGCAACACCACTTGTCATTGTAAGCAGATGCTTAACCGTTATGCTGTTTGAAAAAAAGTGTTGAAGAGGATTTATCTTCGAACTGAAAATATCTGAAATTTTATCATCTAGTGACAGCATTCCTTCAGAAATAAGAAATCCTATCGCCATCCCTGTAACACTTTTACACATGGAATGTGTTACATGCCACATATCCATATCAAAAGGCTCGGTTACAAGTTCACCGATGATATGACCGTTTCTGACTGCCATTACCTTGTGCAGGTGGCAGCTGTTGTTATTGATCAATCTGCTAAAAAGCTCATAAAGGAAGCCGCTGTCAACACCCATTTCTTCAGGTGTTGCCTTTGGCAGATGCGACTCCCCGAATGAACTTATCGGAAACATCGGTTTTTGAGCAGAAAACTCAATATTACTGATGTCTCCGGTTTTATGTCCTATAAGCTTCATAATAAGCTTAATTACGTCTTTTTCGTGTTTAGCCATGAAGTCCCCTTAAATGCAAGTATTTACTTGTCACTAAGAGCCCTCATTGAATTAAGTATTGCAAGAACTGCCACACCAACGTCACCAAATACCGCCAGCCACATGGTTGCAATTCCCAATGCTCCCAGCACAAGTATCAATATTTTGACGAAAAGAGCGAAAACTATGTTTTCTTTTACAATGGTAAGTGTTTTGCGTGCAATTCTGATAACGTCAGCAATTTTCCTGATATCGTCATCCATAAGAACTATATCCGCTGCCTCAATTGCCGCATCACTTCCAAGACTGCCCATTGCAATTCCGACATCAGCTCTCATAAGTACAGGGGCATCATTTATGCCATCACCGACAAATGCAAGCTTTCCTCTGGAAGCGTCATTCAACATATCTTCTACTCTGTCAACTTTATCAGCAGGCAAAAGCTCAGAAAAAACAGTATCAATACCAACTTCTTTCGCAACCTGTTCCGCAGATGCTTTTCCATCACCTGTAAGCATAACTATATTTGAAACACCTACAGATTTTACATCTGCCATTGCCTTCGCCGCACCTTCTTTTATTGTATCAGATATTGAAATTGTTCCAATAAAAATTTTGTTTTTGGCAAGATAAACAATAGTTCCTGCATCACTGCTTAGTTCGTGCTGTATTCCATTATCAGACAGAAGACCTGAATTACCAGCAAGAATCTCATCTCCTTCAAAATCCGCCCTGACTCCATGTCCTGCTATTTCCTGCACATTCGTAACAAGAGATGTATCAGCCTTTTTGCCCTGTTTTTCATAGGCTTCCATAATTGATTTTGCGATGGGATGATTTGAATATCCTTCAACATGCGCTGCAATTCTCAAAAGCTCATCCTTATCAATATCGCCATAAGGTCTTACTTCTTTTACGCTGAATTCACCCTTGGTAATCGTTCCTGTCTTATCAAGAACAAGCGTCTTTGCCTCTGCAATAGCTTCCAGATAGTTACTTCCCTTCACAAGAATTCCCTTCCTGGAGCTTGCACCTATACCTCCAAAGAATCCAAGAGGTACTGAAATAACAAGAGCACAGGGACATGAAACAATAAGGAAAATACATGCCCTCTTAATGGAATCTGAAATTTCCATCATTCCAAGAATCGGCGGTATTAAGGCAAGCAGTACTGCACCTATTGTAACAACAGGAGTATAGTACCTTGCAAATCTTGTGATAAAGTTCTCCATTCTGGATTTTTTATTGCTGGCATTCTCAACCAGCTCCAATATCTTTGAAACAGTGGAATCTTCATATTTCTTAGTGGTCTTAATTCTAAGAACACTGTCTTTATTAACACAACCACTGATAATATCCTGTGAAGGATAAACTCTTCTGGGAACAGATTCACCTGTTATTGCAGATGTATCAATAAAGCTTTCGCCTTCAATGACCGTACCGTCAATCGGAACCTTTTCTCCTGGTTTGATTACCAGTATCTGGCCAATTTCAACATCCTCAGGATCTACTTCTTCAATTTCTTTATTTTCATTTTCAAGATTTGCATATTCAGGTGCTATACTCATCATTTCAGCAATAGAAGCTCTTGATTTGCCTACCGCATAATCCTGGAAAAGTTCACCAATCTGATAAAAAAGCATAACAGCCAGTGCTTCTGAGTATTCTCCAATACCAAATGCTCCAAATGTTGCGATCATCATAAGGAAATTCTCATCAAAGACCTGACCATGAGAAATATTTATTGCTGCTTTTCTTATTACATCATAGCCGATTATAAGATACGGAATCAGATAAATAATAAGCTTTGCAATAAACGGAATATTTTCAAGAAGTCCTGTATGTTCAGCTATAAGAAGAGCAAAGAACATTACAAGTACTACGATTATTCTGTTCCTTGTTTTTTTCATTTTCTTAGTCATAGTAAAACTCCTCTGAAAAATCAACCATAACCTTTAATGGCTATGGCTGATTCTGCTATTACTTTATCTCAATTTCGCAATCAGGCTCTACCTTCTTGCATGCCTTAACAGCCGCCTCAAGGATTTCGTCATATCTTTCCTCATCTGCATCCAGCATAAATTTTTGTGTCATGAAATTAACTCTTGCATCATTGACACCGGGAATTTTCTTTACTGCATCCTCCATCTTAGCTGCACAGTTAGCACAATCTACTTCACACTTATAAGTTTTCTTCATTTTGTTTTCCTCCATTTATCTTATTGGGGATTACCCATTTTTAACGACTTTAAGTTATTTCTCTTCTATATGCTCTCTGCCCATGGAAATGATTGTTCTGACATGATCATCTGCCAGGGAATAATACATCTGTTTACCATCACGTCTGCTCTTAATAAGACGGTTAACCTTTAATATCTTTAGCTGATGAGAAACTGCTGACTGTGTCATATTTAAAGCATCAGCAAGATCATTAACACAATACTCATCCTCAAAAAGTAAAAACAGGATTCTGATTCTTGTTGAATCTCCAAACACCTTAAATAGTTCAGCAAGATCATACATCTCTTCTATATCAGGAAGATTATTTATATTACCCATAAAACTCTCCTTGCTTAAATACAGGCTTTCAATCAGAAAATAATTATTTAAAAGTATCTTTACCTCAAACATATGAACATTTATTCATATGTTTGATTATAATATAACCCCGATATTAACATTTGTCAATACCGGGGTTGGTGTTAAATTTTTAAATAATAAAACTATTTAACTGATAATTTGAATGTTACATATCATTAAAATGTAACTCTCTTAAATGACTTCTTTCCTCTTTTAACCATTACACCATCTCCTGCAAATATATCCTTTGTGTATGTAGTTTTGAAGTCAGTTACCTTGTCATCTCCGAAAGTTACACCGCCCTGCTGTACGGCACGTCTTGCTTCGTTTCTTGTGGGGCAGAGTCCTGATGAAACAAGAACCTGAAGAATATCAACAACTCCGTCTCTGAAGTCCTCTTCCTTAAGAGAAACAGCGGGAACAGTTGAAAGATCTCCGCCACCTGCAAAAAGTGCCTTTGCACCTTCCTGAGCCTTCTTTGCCTCTTCTTCACCGTGAACAAGAGCGGTAAGCTCAAATGCAAGGATTTCCTTCTTCTCGTTTATGCGGGAATCATCCCACTTTGACATCTCTTCAATTTCTTCAATAGGAATGAATGTAAGCATTCTGATGCACTTATCAACATCAGCATCACCAACATTTCTCCAGTACTGATAGAAATCGTAAGGTGAAGTCTTCTTGGGATCAAGCCATACTGCGTTACCTGCTGTTTTACCCATCTTCTTACCCTGAGAATCAGTAAGAAGTGTAATAGTCATTGCATGAGCATCCTCGCCGAGTTTTCTTCTGATAAGCTCTGTTCCGCCAAGCATATTGCTCCACTGATCATCTCCACCGAACTCGAGATTACAGTTGTACTTCTGGAACATGTAATAGAAGTCATATGACTGCATGATCATGTAGTTAAACTCAAGGAAGCTAAGACCCTTCTCCATACGCTGCTTATAGCACTCAGCTCTGAGCATATTATTAACTGAGAAGCATGCACCAACTTCTCTTAAAAGTTCAACATAATTGAGGTTAAGAAGCCAGTCAGCGTTATTAACCATCATAGCCTTGCCTTCACCAAAATCGATGAATTTCTCCATCTGCTTCTTGAAGCACTCAGCATTGTGATCAATGTCTTCTCTTGTAAGCATCTTTCTCATGTCAGTTCTTCCGGAAGGATCACCAATCATGGTAGTACCGCCACCGATAAGAGCTATAGGCTTATTTCCTGCAGCCTGAAGTCTCTTCATAAGTGTAAGTGCCATAAAATGGCCTGCTGTAAGTGAGTCAGCCGTACAGTCAAAACCGATGTAGAAAGTAGCCTTACCTTCATTGATAAGCTCTCTGATCTTCTCCTCATCAGTTACCTGAGCAATCAGTCCTCTTGCTTTTAATTCTTCGTAGATTTTCATGTTTACCTCCGTTTTTACCTGGCGGAGAACCGTATTAACAATAAAAAAGTCCTCCGCAACCATATTGATTGCGAAGGACGATTATTAACCGTGTTACCACCTTCATTCGTATATGATTCACATCACATACCTTAGTAAGTACTCCGTTCATGCAATGCAATCCCTTTATACTCTTCCGCGTAAACGTGCGGCTCCCGTCACGGCTTACTAGATTGCTCATTCTTCCGTGAAGCTCACAGAGGTATTCATTTATGATCTCTCTCCGCGCCTCTCACCAACCGGCAGCTCTCTGTGGCAAGTTTCATAAACTACTTATTCTGATCATCGCCTTTAAGTAACTATTATGCAAATTAAATTAAATTTGTCAATACAGGATTAGTACTTGAGCCACATTGAAAGCTTCTTGTTACCCTTGTTGTAAGCGTTTGTTCCAACGATAGTTCTGTTGCCCTTGAAGAAAGCGTTAACCTTCTTATCATTATTGAATGTAGCCTTGCTTACACCACCAACACCAAGTGCAAATCTGCCAGCATCCTTAGGATAGAACTTTGTCTCGAAGTAGTAGTTGTACTGTGTATCGAAGAACCATCTTGCGCCATCCTGCTTCATGTACTTATACTTTGTAGCTCCACCTTTACGCCATGAAGCTGACATGTATCCGTTAGGAGCCTTACCTGTGTTAACATCAATAACTGCTCCAACTGTATCGTGCCATCCTCTGTAGTATGTTGTGTAACCAACCTTCTTTGTAACAGGTGCAGATGTAAGAATTCTCTTTGCATTTCTTGCAACTGTTGCAATATCCTTGTTTGAATACTCAACTTTCATTGTTACATATGAATGAATGTATCCATAGTAAGAATAGTAGATATTTGAAACTGAAGTAACCTTTACCTTAGGGTGAAGCTTGATTCCACCGGGTAATGTTGTCTCGATTCTGAAAGACTTACCTTCCTTTAATGCACCAGTACGAAGCTTGGGTGCTGCAGCCTGAGCCTGAACAGGAGCAAAGCTGAAAGCTATTGCAAAAGCAAGCATCATAGCTGTAAGTGACTTAACGATTTTGCTAATTTTTCTCATTTTTCCCTCTTTTCTGAAACACAGATTCCCTCTCGCTCCCCTCAAAGCATGACATACGACATCTGAATTTCTAATAAATTGATAACCTGAAATATAATAACATAAAATATGTATTTTGTGTGAAAAATTTTTCCGTTTTCTTAATAATTTGTTTATATTTACGATTTAATTTGTTTATAAAACTTTAAGAAACCGCATGTCGCTATAAATGTGACATGCGGTCATTTTTTTAATATTTAACGTTATTGTAATTCTAATTTCACGATTATCAGTTATATTTTGCCTTCTTTACGCCTGATGATTTAAGAAGCTTCTGATACTTCTTGACGTACTTTTTGGGAAGCTTGATATTAATACCCTTTGAAGTCTTTGCAAATGCATTTTTTCCGATAGAAACAATATTCTTGCTTGTGATCTTTACGCTTTCAAGCTTGCCACAATTATAGAAAGCCTTAGTATCGATACTTCTTACATTTTTACCGATTGTGACAGTCTCAAGTTTTTTGAAGCCCTTAAATGCTCCGCTTTTAATTCTTGTAACGTAAAATGTCGTGTTTGAATATTTTACTGTTGCAGGAACAGTAAGCTTGGTAATATTCTTCTTTTTAGCACCTGTTATAGCAACTTCACCCTTAGAAGTAATAACATATCTGTAATTACCTTTGGTAAATGTTGTTCCAACCTTTGTTGCAGAGTTATCTGCACTTATTCTGACGCTTCCGCTTGTGGTATCTCCATTTTTAGTAAATACGATTCTGAAAATGTAATACTCTTTACCTTCTGCATTTTTCTTAGGAGTTATTTTGATGCTGCTCTTCAATCGTTCAAAAGCTTTCTGCTCATCAAAGTCTTTGTCATTACAATAATTCAGTGTATCTGCAGAAACCTCATATTCATATACACCCTTGGTACCAGCCAATGCTTTTAATATAATAGCTTTACTTGTGTTATCTGCCTTCATTTCCAAAGCCTGATAAGGATCTTTATTATAAATAATTGACGCGGTGTCATTATCTACTTTCTGTACAAGTGACTCATTCAACAATGCCGGATATATACTAAAAACTCCGTCGATTCCTTTTTCTGAAATGGAGCCATCTTTTAAATCTTCATAAGAAAACCTGACGGTTTTTCCTTCCGTATAATCGATCTCATAAACTCCTGTCTCAGCCTTTGCAACTGACTTACCTGAAATAAGCATTGCAGCAAAAGCAATTGCAAAGGACGCAGCCTTCACAATTCTCCCAAATGATTTTTCTCCTTTTTTCAAACTCTTTTCCTCCTATTATTTGAATATTTGTCCCCTCTGAAAATCTTTTTTATATTATCAGAAAATTTACCACTTTACCATACAAGTAGTTCATTTTCTGTTTTTCCCTCTCTGGTCATCAGGTCAAAGACTGCCTCTCTTACATCTTTTCCTTCAAACAAAACCTCATTTACCTTTTCAACTATCGGCATTTCGGTTTCATATTTTTCTGCGAGCTTAAGAGCTGCAGCTGCAGAATTGATGCCTTCTACAACCATTTTAACTTCTTCTATGGCTTCGTCCATGGTCTTGCCCTGGCCTAAAAGGATACCGGCTCTTCTGTTTCTTGAATGCATGGATGCACAGGTTACCACAAGATCCCCAAGTCCTGAAAGACCTGAAAATGTTTCAAAGCTTCCACCCATAGCCACGCCAAGTCTGCTCATCTCTGCTATTCCTCTTGTGATAAGAGCTGCCTTGGCATTATCTCCATAACCTAGTCCATCAACTATTCCTGCTGCAAGAGCAATTACATTTTTAAGAGATGCACCAATTTCTATTCCAAGCATATCCGGACTTGTATAGACTCTGAATTCATCTGCCATAAAAGCATTTTGAACCTTTACAGCGCTCTCTTTTGAGAAGGCACCTACAACTATTGTTGTCGGAAGTCCCTTACCAACTTCTTCAGCGTGAGACGGACCGGATAAAACAGTTACATCTCTTCCCGGCAGAACATCGAGAATAACATCAGACATAAGCATAAGAGAATCTGCTTCGATTCCCTTTGCACAATTCACAATAATCCTGTTGTCCTCTGTTTCCTCTGAAAGATAAGGCTTCATTTTTTCGCATACTTCTCTTACTGCAACAGAAGGTACAGTAATTACTATCATGTCCTTATCCCTAAGAGCCTTTTCCATATCACTGGTAATTTCAATGTTTTTATCAAGAATTACTCCGGGCAGCTTATCTTTATCTTCTCTTTCAAGCTTTAATCTTTCTACAGATTTTGCATTTCTCGCCCAAAGTGTTACTTTTGATCCGTTTTTATTAAGCCTCCATGCAAGGGCAATTCCCCAGCTTCCGGAACCTATAACGGCCACATTTAAATTTTCCAATTTTCCCTCCAAGAATCAGTCAACTTTATTTTTTTTGAATATATATGTTTTTCTCTCATTACCTGTAAGAAGGCGCTTAATATTTGCTCTGTGCTGATAAAAAGCAAGTATGGTCATCATGAGAACTATCAGATACATTTCAGCAAGATTAGCCTGGGTTAATCCTGTAAAATGACCTGTCTGACCCATAAATATCATCTGGATAAAGAACACAGAATATAAAGTAAGCGATCCTAAGGACACGTAATGAGTAACATTAAAAGGAATAAGGAATGACAAAAGTCCCGCAATTACAAACTGCCATCCAAAAGCAATGCAGTTTCCTGCAGTTACCGCAATTCCTTTTCCACCTTTGAACTTAAGGAAAAAAGGAAAATCATGGCCAAGCACGCAGCCTGCAGCTGTGTAGATCATAAGCAGATATTTAAGTTCGTTATTACCAAATAAAAATCTTATCAGAGTAACTGCAATTATGCATTTGATCATATCTCCAAAAAGAACGATAAATCCGGCTTTTGCTCCAAGAACTCTCAATGTATTGGTAGTTCCCGCATTACCGCTTCCAACCTTTCGGATATCAATTCCCTTTAGCCTTCCGTATATGACTGCTGTCTGAAACATACCGAAAATATAGCCAATTACAAGGCATAATAGTCTGACCACTTTAAATCTCCTCCCCGCCTTTTACTTTTCTTTATCATTCTTTCTCTCACGAATTATGAATTTCAGAGGCGTTCCCCTGAATCCAAAGGATTCTCTGATCTGATTTTCAATATATCTCGTGTAAGAGAAATGCATAAGCTTTTTGTCATTAACAAATATTACAAAGGTCGGCGGTTTAACTGATGCCTGTGTTATATAGTAAAGCTTCAGCATCTTACCTTTGTCTGACGGCGGCTGCTGCATAACAACTGCCTGCATCATGATCTCATTAAGTACACCTGTTGCAACTCTCATTGCATGGTTTTCACTTACCATATCGATCATGTCATATAACTTGACAAGACGCTGTCCTGTCTCAGCTGATATGAAAATAAGTTCTGCATACTGCATGAATGAAAGAGTATTTCTTACATCCTTTGTAAACTCATTTACAGTCTTATTGTCTTTTTCAATAAGATCCCACTTATTTACTGCGATTATTACAGCTTTACCTCTGTCGTGTGCTATTCCGGCAATCTTGGCATCCTGCTCTGTCACACCTTCATCAGCGTTGATTACTATTATTGCAACATCCGCTCTTTCAACTGCCGTAACAGTTCTTAAGACCATGAACTCCTCAAGCTTTTCCTTGACCTTGTTCTTTCTTCTAAGTCCTGCTGTATCGATAAAGGTATATTTCTTGCCGTTATACTTAACCTCTGTATCTATGGCATCCCTGGTAGTTCCCGCTACATCAGATACAATAAGTCTGTTCTCTCCGCAGAGTCTGTTTATGATAGAACTTTTACCTACATTAGGCTTACCGATGATCGCAACTCTGATTGAATCATCCTCTTCCTCTTCTGATCCCTTGCCGGGGAAATGCTTTACAACTTCCTCAAGAAGATCACCTATTCCCTGCTTGTTTGTAGCACTAATAGGGAACGGATCTCCGATTCCCAGATTGTAGAATTCATATACGTCAAGACTGTCTCTCTTGAAGCTGTCCACCTTATTTACGCACAGAACCACAGGCTTTGCAGACTTTCTGAGCATATCGGCTACAGTTGAGTCAGCATCAGTAAGTCCCTGCTTTACATCGCACATAAAAATAATTACATCAGCTGTCTCAATGGCAATTTCCGCCTGATCACGCATCTGAGCAAGAATGGTGTCATTGGTATCAGGCTCAATACCTCCTGTATCAACCAATGTAAAGTTATAATCAAGCCATTCAACGTCCTGATATATTCTGTCTCTTGTAACGCCAGGCGTATCTTCTACTATAGAAATATTTTTACCCGCTACGGCATTAAACAGGGTACTCTTACCTACGTTAGGGCGCCCCACTACTGCAACTATGTTTTTTCTTTTCATTTTTTAATCCTGTTCTTTTAATATTTGGTTACCGGCTGTTTACTCAATTCCAAGGATACCTGTGATAAAATCACGGCCACCGCTCTTTAAGATCTTAACCTTAACGGAAAGCTCCCTCTCGATATCGGAAATATGGATATCGTCCAGAAGATAATCCTCGCCTGCTCTTAACAGGTTCTGCGGAAGAAACAGTGTGTCTCCCAGCTCCTTGCCCTTAAGCTGCTCAATAATATCTTTTCCTGTAAGAAGCCCGGTAACAGTTATTCTCTCACCAAAGAAATTGTTTGTAATCTCATAGGAATGTATTTTCAGTCCCGGAACAACTTCTTTAAGCTTATCTACCATATCACAAATAAAAGGATAAATCAGCTTTCCGCTTACAGTAGATGCTGAAGCGCTATAATTTTTCAGGTCAGTTCCCAGATCATCTCTTTGTTTTAACTCAGACAGAGCCTCGTCAAATTCATCAATAAGGAGGCGAACCATTCCCACACCATTTTCAAGCTGACCGTAATCATCATAGGTTTCAGCCTCGGGAATTGGCAGATTCGCGATCATATACCATTCATCTGATGCATGTACAAAATGATCATTGTACTCACCAAATGATTTGTTCTGCCAGTATTCTATCTCTTTAATAACTTCCCTTGCGTCCTCTTTTTCAAAAGGCTCAAGGGGATAAAGTCCGTCTCTGAATTTTGAAAGTCCAACAGGTACCACAGATACACTCTTAAGATTCGGCCGGTAGTTATAAAGATCTGTAAGTGACCTGTGAAGCTCGTCCTTGTCATTTACTCCCTTGCACAGAACAATCTGTCCGTTTATTTCTATTCCTGTTCCTGGTGCACAGAGTCTGTCCACTTTTTTAAGAGCCTCACCTGCGAATCTGTTATTCAGCATCTTACATCTCAGCTCCGGATTCGTGGTCTGGAATGAAATATTGATGGGAGAAAGATGATATTTAAGAATCCTCTCTATATCCTTGTCACTCATATTTGTCAGAGTAACATAATTGCCCTGCAGGAAAGAAAGTCTTGCATCATCATCTTTAAAATACAATGTTTCGCGCATTCCGGGAGGCATCTGGTCAATGAAACAGAAAATGCATTTGTTACTGCAGGATCTGTAATCATCCATTAATCCATTATCAAACTCAATACCGAGATCCTCATCAAAATATTTTTCGATTTCAATTTCCCATTCCTCTCCATCAGGTTTCTGAATGAGAAGTACAAGTTCCTCTTCCTGAACCATATACTGATAATCGAAAATATCCTCGACAACTTCTCCGTTTATCTCCAGCAGTCTGTCACCTGCGCATATTTCCATTTCTTCAGCAATACTGCCTTTTTCTACTTTTTTAATTAAATGTCCTTTATTCATAATTGATTCCTTCACCAACCGATTATACATGAATTTTCTTGACGTGTCAGTATTGATAACATAAGATAAAAACTGTAAAAAAATAAATGCCACGTAAGTTAGGAGAAAAAATGCCTGATTTTCACAAATTAGATTCATCAATTCCGGTAGCTCCTCTTTCCCTTATTGTAATGGATTCAGCTAAGGAGCTGGGCGGCCTTGTCAACAACCATCTGGTCAATTTCAGACACTCTCTTCACGCACTCCCCGGCAGTGATCCTGCTTTCCAGGGATATGTTAAGGATGATTACAGAGTGAAATTTTCCACACCCAGATTCGGAAGTGGTGAAAGTAAAGCAACCATAAATGAGTCAATCAGAGGTAAGGATGTTTTCATTTTAACTGATGTAATGAACCACTCACTGTCTTATAAGATTTTCGGCTTTGAGAATTATTACTCTCCGGATGATCACTATCAGGACCTCAAACGTGTAATTGCTGCCATCAATGGTAAAGCAAGAAGAATCAATGTTATCATGCCATTCTTATATGAAGGCAGACAGCATCACAAGAACAACCGTGAGTCCCTCGATGCAGCAGTAATGTTTTCAGAGCTCTACGATATGGGAATCAGCAATTTCATAACCTTTGATGCTCATGATCCCAGAATTTCCAATTCCGCACCTATTGCAGGATTTGATAATTTCATGGCATCACCCCAGTTCATGAAAGCTCTCATATCAAATATTGAGGACTTAACAGTAGATAAGAATCATCTCACTGTAATAAGCCCTGATGAAGGTGCTTTGGACAGAGCCGTTTACTTTGCAAACGTTCTTGGTGTAGATACAGGTATGTTCTACAAGCGTCGTGATTATTCCAAGGTTGTAAATGGTTCAAATCCTATTGTTGCTCACGAGTATCTTGGTTCTTCAATCGACGGTAAAGATGTTATCATTATCGACGATATGATTTCATCAGGCAGCAGTATGATCGACACTGCAAGACAGCTTAAGAAAAAGAATGCAAAGCGCGTGTTCATCTGCACAACCTTCGGCCTTTTCACAAACGGAATGGAGGCTTTTGATAAAGGTTATGAGAATGGTGATTTCGATGCAGTCATCACCACTAACCTGATTTATCAGAATCCCGACTTTATAACACGTCCGTACTATATCGTAGCCGACATGAGTAAATTCCTGGCTACCATTATTGATTTCATGAATCATGACGATTCACTGACCAATGTTATTACACCTACGGACAAGCTTCACAGTATTCTTGAAAAATACAACAATGGCACTAAAAAAACTGAGGACCTCTTCGACTGAGGTCCTCAGTTTTTTATACATTATCTTTTTCAGCTGAAGGATTTCCGCTTCTGTAATGATCAGTATAGAACATTACAGTTGCTTTAAACAGGTCGCCATCAAGGATTATCTTGAATACACCACCCATTGCTTCAGTAAGACTTCGAGCAATGGAAAGACCAAGCCCGCTTCCTTCCGTACTTCTCGAAATATCACCTCTGATAAATCTTTCAGTAAGCTCTTCTGCCTTGATATTCAGTTCATTTTTAGAAATATTCTTAATGGACAAAACTGCTTTATTGCCTTCTTCACCGCCTGGCTCAACTTCCAGATCTATATAAACTCTGGTTCCCGGCATGGCATACTTGCAAACGTTGTTCATAAGATTCTCGATTACTCTGTAAAGCTGTCTCGGATCAGCATTTATAAGTACATCATATTTCTCACACTTAAGTATTGGCATAAGGTCGCTGTCTTCAAATTTCTCATAGAACTCACCAAGAATCTGATTTACGATCTCGGCGAAATTGATCTCTGCCATGTGAAGTGTGATATTTCCTGAAGAAATCTTGGAAGCCTCAACCAGATCCTCTGTAAGCTGTCTCAGCCTCTGGGACTTATTCTCAAGAATTCTTATGTAATCTCTGACCTTCGGATCCTCAATATTCTCGCGCTTTAAGAGATCAACATAGTTGATGATAGACGTTAGCGGTGTTTTTATATCATGGGATACATTAGTAATAAGGTCAGCCTTAAGCTTCTCATCTCTCATGCTTCGATTAACAGCATCTTCTACAGATGTTGCAATTGAGTTAAGCTCTTCACCCATAAAAAGATTTCCGGCATGGAGCTTCCTTGTGTCAATTTTGATATTTATATCACCATTACCTATCTTCTTAAGGGCATCATAGATAATCATCTTCTCGTTATTAACAGAAAAGATATACAGTCCAATTATGGCATCCATGATGGATACGATTATGATACCGACAATATTGTACTTCACTACAAGAACAATATTCAAAATTGCAGAAAGCGCATAAGGTACCACTGATCTGAAAAAAATGTTCTGTCTTACAGTCATCTTCTTTGAAATAGCTTTTATTCCATTCAGCATGCTTACAAATATCGAATTTGTAAGCAGCGTTCTTGATTTCGCTCTTCTTATTATGCTGTACAGACTATATGAAAAAGCATTGTCAGCACCAAAAACAAATAAAGCAAGAACAACACTCGCTACTATTCTGTTTCCTGATATTCGCTCATACTGGTTGTACAGATAATCAAACCAGTTAACAAAAATAAATATTATCAGGGCAGAGACAATCAGTACCAATTCAATTGGCATGAAATCAATTTTCTCCACACCGCCTATGCTTCCATCTGCATAAACAATATGACCCTCATAAAAGGAAATGAGAAACATACAGATAACATATGCCAGTGCAAAAATAATAATTATTGCATAAAACTGCCTGTAATAAGGCATATATCTGTTAAAAGCATCAGCACCGATACTAAAATCATCAATTGCCATCATGCCATCAAGATCAACGCCAAAGTAAAACTTCATCTGATCCGGGAAAGCATAATCATAGCTGCCCAGTATCTTTCTTAGATTTGCCTCATCAACCTTTGTATTTGTGTTGTAGACCATATCATAAGGGCAGAAATAAATATATCTGCTAAGTCCTTTAAATACAGAATCAACTTTATTACTGTTGGCAATATTCTGGAGTGAAGGAATATTTGTAAATACTTCGGTCCTTGTATTTACAGTTCTGGTAATGTAGTATCTGAGATTTGAATTTGAGCTGTTGTAGACTTCCTTTTTCTCAAGATATTCATCATAGTTCATTGCCATTGTGGATGCTGTTTCTGTGATATTTGCACACAGACCGTTATATCCATCCCATGATGAAACTATATTCTGAATATCTTCAGCGTAAATAGTCTGATATCTTGGTATCAGTATCGTGTGAGTACCTGCGCCATCACCAACTCCTGTTACCTTTATATTGGTTCTTACAATATTGTTTTCCAGCTGGGAGTTAAGGAAACTGTTCAGTCCATTCTCAGCATTATTTTTCATAAGATGAGTATAGACTGTGGTATCGTTGAGAAACCTTGCACTGTCATTACCGTTAAAGCTTCTCTCCTCATATTCAAATCCGTTTTGGGACCACTTAATAAGATCCGCGATCTTATAGACACCGGTGATGTAATCACCCTGGATAATCGAGTTTCGATTAACAAAAGCAGTAACATCTATGGTCTTGTTGGAATCATATACTCCATCCGTCTCAAGGAGCGTACAAATTCCCACCAAAGATGACACTTCACTTATGTTGTTTTCAAGAATTTCATTAAAAAGTGCGGAGTTTTCATAGGAAAGCCCCGTGTCTTCATTTTTTAAAGTATATTCTGTTCCTGAACTGTTCTGAATAGTTGAACCATTAAAGAGATAAAAGAGCAGCGCAACTACAACAGCAATGCAACAATGCTGCAAAATTCTCAGTAAATTTCTGCTTATAGAGGACATTGTATCTCTTTTAAATATTCTCTTAAGCATAATCAGTCCTCAGTATCGATCTTATATCCAACTCCCCACACAACTTTAAGGTACTTGGGATTCTTAGGATCAATTTCGATTTTCTCTCTTATATGTCTTACATGAACGGCAACGGTATTATCCACTGCCACTGCATTCTCATTCCAGATATTCTCATAGATCTGACTGATAGAAAAAACTTTTCCCTTATTCTTCAGAAGGAACA
>CAMVLM010000070.1 GCA_947168335.1 uncultured Butyrivibrio sp.
CTGGCAACTACATTGCCAATTGTTATTTATATATATACGCTAACACACAAATATTGCTCTTTCTTTACAATTATTGTTGTTCTCTTATTAAAAATTGCCATAATACTATGAAATATTGCATGCGATTTGTGCATAATTTCGGAACAATATCGCGAAGGCCTGTCATTTTCAACAAAATATAATTTATCCCCCAATAAACTATAATTTGTCCACTGTAAAAATTTTCAAAAAAAGCAAAAATTAATAATAGTTAGAAAAATATTAGTAAAAGTTTTTGAGGTGGTTTGATGATAGAAACATTGAATGGAATAATTGAGACAGTTAACTTCAAGAAGAGTACAACACTCAAGCTGTATGATAATGTGCAGTATGAGAGTTATCCGGCACACTGGCATCCTGCCATTGAGATCATAATGCCGCTTGAGAACAGCTATCTTCTTAATTTTCCCAACAGAAGTGTGGAATTAAGAGAAAACGATATATGTTTTATCTGTCCGGGCTGTATTCATTCCATAACTGCTCCGCCTACAGGCAGACGTATCATTTTCCAGCCCAACACCACACAGCTCAGGTTCATGCGAGAGGTAGAGGTACTGCTTTCTGTTATGTATCCGTATACAATAGTTACTCCGGAGGAATTCCCCGGAATTCATGCGCAGGTAAGGGACCTTCTCATTGACATAAAGGATGAATACATGTCAGGCGATACCTTTGCTGAAATGCACATATACAGCAAACTACTAGAGATGCTTGTTCTGGTTGGAAGAAATCATGCAAGAAATTATGAGGATTCAATGGATGAGAAAATGAAGACTCAGGATGAACTTGTAATAAAGTTCACTGAGATCTGTGATTACATAAACACTCATTGTTCCGAAGAACTCAAGCTTGATACCATAGCAGGTATGAGCGGCTTTAGTAAATTCCATTTTGAGAGGCTGTTCAAACAGTTTACCGGAACCAGTTTCTATAAATATGTAAATCAGAAGAGAATTATCAAAGCACAGGAGATGCTGATTGAGCCTAATAATACTGTTACAGATGTTGCGGTAAGCTGCGGCTTTTCATCAATCTCATCTTTCATCAGAATGTTTAAGATTCACAAAGGCTGCACTCCTTCAGAGTTTAAGAACATGTACTGGAGAGTTGATCTTCAGAGAAATAAGAATGCAGCCATGTCATGAGATATGTGATTACAGACTTACCTGTGTGCAATAGTCACGGAAAAGATCATTGATTACGGATTTATCAAGGTTTTCTCCGATGATTATAAGCACATCAGTGGTACTGACAATGGGAAGCATGGTGGTCTGTTTTCTTGTAACATTTACTTCAAGCTGTGAATCATCAGGCAGCCTTACAAAGCCCTTAACGCGGATGATGTTTCCGACATTATCCATGCTAAAAAGGGCTTTTATTTTTTCTTCAAGAAGCTCTCTGCTCATTTTTACGCCAAAATAGAAGAGCGAGTTATATTGTTTTTCACCGATAGGCAGCTTTTCGTATGAAGCGTGCCTGAATCCGCAGGCAGAGATTTCATCGAATTCAGAATCGGATATATCCGGAAAAGGTTTTGAAATCACATCCTTATCTTTGTCAAAACGGGTGCTGCATCCAAATTTTTCCATTGTTTCATTAAGATAAAGTGTGCTTTTTTCCCTGCATTCATCTGCGTCTTTGTCATCAAGTTTACTGAGCACGATTTTTCCTGCATAGGCGCACTCTGACATAAGGATATACTGCGATTTGTCATCGAGATCCTTCTCTGTATTTGAGTCAAGAACGGTTATCACGTTCCCGATTTCATACCATCTGTCCAATGGCTCATCATGCAGAATGTCAAAGAACTCGTCCATGTCATAGATACCGGAGGGCTCAATAATTACTCTATTATAACCAAGCATTCCCATGGAGATAAGCTTGGTGCGAAAGCGTCTTTTATGCGCTTCGTTTCCGTCACCTCCCACAATCATCTCAAGATTGCAGTTATCGCCGAAAAGGTCCTGCAGCATTACCATGTCCACATTTATGGCACCGTAATCATTTTCCAGGATGCAGATTTTTTCGCCCTTTTCAAGGATGTGCTTTGCATATTCTTTTATGAAAGTTGTTTTCCCTGATCCGAGAAAACCTGTTATCAGATCTACTTTTACCATGGTTGCTCCTTAATTGTTTTTTAATAAATTGTTTCTAATTAATATAGATGCATACAAGAGTAAATTTATAATGAAATACCCCATCTATGTTATCATAAGATTAGCCTAATGACATGGAACGGAGCCGACGAATATGGATAAAAAATCTATTTTTCGTAGGTTGAGGTACGTTTATCTATTTTGTAGTATACTCTGCCTGGTTATAGCCATATTGTACCTGCGCAAGTTCACGCATCAGGAGATTAACACATCTTATGAAGCCCCCTCCGATTATGTGGAGGAAGTTACCCATAAGGTGCTTTTGCTTTGCTCTTATAATTCCCAGTATTATACCTATAATGAACAGATTGATGGATTCAATGACAGTCTGTGCGCACATGGCGTCGAATATGATGTCATGTTTATGGATGGTAAAAATTACAGCTCAAGAAGAGATCATGTGGATTTTTACAGATTTTTTGAAGCAAGAATGAAAAGCGGTATAAAGTATGAAGGCGTCATCATTGTGGATGATGAGGCCCTTGAATTTGCCTGCTATAACAGGGATATTCTGTTCAAAGATATACCGATTGTGTTTATAGGCATAAATGACCTGAAACTGGCAAGAAAAGCAGTAGAATATAAGGATGTGACAGGCTTTTATGAGAATGATTATCTGGATGAAACCATGGGACTTGCGGTGAAGCTTTTACCTGCGAGAAGGACCATTTACGGATTATATGACGATTCCGCAGCAGGAAGGTCTGATGGAAAACGTTTTAAGGCGTTGCAGGAGAATTACCCCGATTATAAATTTATACCGATTAACACTTCCAGATATACTCATGAGGAACTTATCGAAGAGATAGAAAGAATCCCCGATGAGGCAATGATTTTTTACATGACCTGCTTTATTGATTCCGAGAAAAAAAGCCATTCAATATACGAAATGACTTATATCTTAAGGACTTTTTCCGATGCTCCAATATTCAGGTGTTATGAGAGCGGAGTTGGAGATGGTGTTCTTGGTTCGGTAGGTATGTATTTTTATGAGCAGGCAAAAATGGCCGGCGAAACAATGTATCAGGTGCTCGAAGGACAGGCAGATGCAGACAAAATCGGTCTAAAGGAGGATACACCTGCGATTGTGGAGTTTGACTATGCACTTATGGAAAAATACGGTGTAGATGAAAAACTTCTTCCTGATAATGTAGTTATAATAAATAAAAATCTGACATTTACTGAAAGATACGGTGATATTCTTCTGCCGGTATTTCTTATATTATCATCACTTATTTTCCTGTTCTTTGCAGCTTTCTCGGAAGCATATCAGGCAAACATGACAAACGCCGAGCTTTTAAGATCAAAGGAACAGCTTGAAAAATCCCAGGAGCGACTTCGCTATCAGGCGGAGCATGATGATTTTCTTGATATATTGAACAGAAGAAGTGCTGTTGAATTCATGAGAAACAACACAAATCCGGGCAGCTGTTATTCTGTTGTCATGGTGGATATTGATAATTTCAAGGATATCAACGAGACTTACGGACATCAGATAGCAGATGAAATATTGAAATATATTTCGCTGGAGCTTGAGGTACTGGCCAAAGAAAACGGCTGGATGCTTGCAAGGTACGGAGGAGATGAGTTCCTCATTATGGTCAAGATTGAGAGAGTGACGGAGAGCAGTCCGACTGTTGATCATATCATGGAAATATTCAGAACACCTATAAGTATTGGGGATGAGACCATAGCAATGACCTGTAGGATGGGCATCTCCGATCAGCATATCATGAATGCTGAAATGGCGATGTTTGAAGCTAAAAACAGGGGTAGAAACAAAGCATATCTCTTCTCAAGCGAGCTAAAAAAGAAGGTTCGTGATGATAACAAGATAAAGGCAAAGATCCTGCAGGCAATTGATAGTGACGGATTTTATATGGTGTATCAGCCGCAGGTTGACACTGCAACGAAAGAGATTACCGGTTATGAAGCTCTGGTAAGAATGAAGAATGATGAACTCTCTCCCGGAATTTTTATACCGATTGCGGAGAGCAGCGGCTGGGTGGGTAAAATAGGAAGAATCACCACTGAGCTGGTTCTTAAGCAGATCGATAATTGGAGAAGTCAGGGGTATACCCTTCATCCGGTTTCTATTAACTATTCCAGTAGTCAGCTGAATGATACGGGATATATTGATTTCCTAAAAGAAAAATTGATATTGTATAATATACCCGGGGAATTGATAGAGATAGAAGTTACAGAGGGAACTTTTCTTGAAAAAACAAAGAAGGCAGAAGAGCTGTTTACGCAGCTTCAGGAGCTGGGAATAAAAATCCTTATGGATGATTTTGGAACAGGTTATTCGTCACTGGGCTACCTGACATATATTCCGGTTGATGTGATAAAACTTGATAAGTCACTGGTGGATGCATATCTTGTTGATGGCAAGGATGCGTTTATACGAGATGTCATTTTACTTGCCCATGATCTGGATAAGAAGATCATAATAGAGGGTGTGGAAGAAAAATGGCAGTATGAGAGACTTAAGGAGTTTAAAGCTGATGTTATCCAGGGATATTACTTCAGTAAACCGCTTCTTCCGGCCCAGGCAATAGTTTTCGATGCAAAAACTGTGGGCTGACAGTTTATATAACAGGGGGTAGAGCGTGTTAATTTCAGGGGAGAGTATGAAAGAGAAAAAGGAAAGTATGGATGCTGCAAGGCAGCAACTTTATAAAATAGTATCAGTTGGGTATCTGGGGGACTGGATAAGTGTAACCTATGATGTAGTGGGGACAATAGCTCTTATTGTCAATCTTGCTGCTTCATTCATGGTTACGTTTTCAACCCTTGAAGCAAGGTACGGTGATACCTTCCGTTTGATTGAGGCTGTCACTGTATTCTTTTTTGCCCTGGATTATGCTTTGAGACTTCTGTGTGCCAGGTGTGCTTATCCGGAAAAGTCGGAAGTCATGGCAGTCATTTCTTTTGTTTTTTCCTTTATGGGGATTATTGATCTACTCAGCTTTCTACCGTATTATCTTCCGGTATTTTTTCCTGCAGGGGCAGCAGCCTTCAGAATGTTCAGGGTTGCCAGGATATTCAGACTCTTCAGGATCAACGCTTATTACGATTCCCTTAATGTAATTACAGAAGTAATAAAGAACAAGTCGCAGCAGCTGTTGTCCTCGGTTTTCATAATCGCGGTTATGATGCTGGCATCCAGTTTGTGCATGTATTCACTGGAACATGAAGCGCAGCCGGAGGTATTTGAAAATGCCTTTTCAGGTATCTGGTGGTCGGCATCAACACTTCTGACGGTGGGTTACGGTGATATCTATCCCATAACTCCATTGGGTAAAGTTCTTGGAATTTTTCTTGCTTTTCTTGGCGTAGGAATTGTAGCTATCCCTACAGGTATTATTTCCGCAGGATTCGTTGAACAGTACACCAAGTTAAAGCACCTGGGAGATTATTCCAAGAGCATAGATATGCATTTTATCAAGGTGGAGCTTTCAGCCAATGATAAGTGGGCGGATAAAAAGATAAGAAATCTGGACATTCCACATGGAGCAATTATTGCCATGATACAGAGAAGAGGGGATGTTATTATTCCAAATGGAAATGTTGTTCTTCAGGCGGGAGATAAGGTTATAATAGGTGCTGAAGCTCTTAAGAATGACGTGCCCATGCACCTTAAAGAAGTTACTCTGGGAGAAACACATCCCTGGCGCGATCAGTATATCAAGGATCTTGATATACCGAGACAGACAATACTTCTTTCCATCAAAAGAGGATCGAGAGCCGTTGTGCCAAAGGGTGGTGTCAAACTTAAGGTTGGAGATACCATTGTGGTTATTTCAAAGGTGCATCTTCCCGAAGAGGATGAGATTGAGATCTGATATGAATTAAGAACGGAGATTGGTTTTATGAAAAAAAGAAACAAGACTATGCCTTTTATAGTAGCAGGTATACTTGTTGTAATAACATTAGTGTTTGTCATCTGGGGAATTGCGGCAGGGTTTTCAACAGATGAGAATGTAGCCGGAGCAGACGCAACCCTGCAGGCAGAGGAGCTTGTATCAGTTGATAGTTCAGCTTCGGATGAAAGTGTGAATGAAGCATCAAATGATGTCAGCAGTACTGATGACCCCGGTGAAGAAAAAGTTGAAGCGGCAGATAGCACTGCAAATGAAGAAAAAACAGAAGCTGTTGGTGCTGAAGAAGAAACAACTGTTGAGGCAGATACAGAAAAAGAAGCTTCAGTGAACTCTGATGTCGCAGATGCAGGGGATACAGAGGAAAGCGCTGCTTCTGAAACAGCATCTACCGAGGCTCAGCCGGTTGCTACACCGCAGACAGGAGGACACCTTATAGTTATTGATCCGGGGCACCAGTCCAAGGGAATGTCTGAGAAGGAACCAAACGGTCCCGGATCAACTACCATGAAAGCCAAAGTTACGGGGGGAACAACAGGTAAGACGTCGGGGCTTACGGAATATCAGCTCAATCTGACTGTGGGTCTTAAACTCAGGGATGAACTTCAAAACAGAGGCTATACTGTTATCATGACAAGAGAGAGCAATGATGTGTCCCTCAGCAATGTGGACAGAGCACAGATTGCAAACAATGCAGGTGCAGAGGCATTTGTCAGGATTCATGCCAATGGTTCGGACAATACAGCTACAAACGGAGCCATGACCATATGTCAGACAGCTTCGAATCCATATAATGCCGCATATTATCCGGCATCCAGAAAGCTTTCAGATTGTGTGCTTGATGCATTTGTTGCTTCAACAGGCTGCAAGAAGCAGTATGTCTGGGAAACAGATACGATGACAGGAATCAACTGGGCAAATGTACCGTCCACTATTATAGAAATGGGATATATGTCCAATCCCACTGAAGATACCAATATGGCATCAGAAGATTACCAGAGGCTTATGGTTTTGGGAATAGCCAATGGTATAGATAATTATTTTAATAACTGATTCAGGATTCTCCGGGGAAGTAGCTTCCGCTGAAAAGCTCGTAGATCAGCTCTTTTAATTCATTTTCGGAGATTTTGTCGCTGTTTAAGCAGTAATGCTTTGCGATTGTTGTAAGACCTGCGGAAGTGAAATCTGCTATTACCCTGCTCCGGAGCAGGTCATCATCAACCTTTATTTCGTCGCAGGATGTGAAAGCCTTGTACAGACTCCACTGCATCATATAGATGATGTTGTTTTTTACAAGTAGCTCAAGGAATTCTTTTTTTGAAAGAATATATTTGCAGTAGCCCTCGCTGAGCTGTCTGAGTGTGGGAGTGCCTTTGCACTTGCAATCCTTGGTGGGATGGAACTCATGGTGTTTTGCAAGGATAAAAGCTACGATGTTTTCCTTGGATTCAAAGAGGGTGTAGAAGGTTTGTCTGGAAACCTCAGCCTGTTTGCATATTTCACTTATACTGATTTTAGAATACTCTTCATTTCGCAGCAGTTTTATAAAACTGTCTGCGATATTTTTTTGTGAGCAAAGAGCTGTTTTGTTGCAACCTTCGTACATTAATTCTCTCCCTGAATGATTGAATTTTCCTATATTATTTATTTTTCTTGGACAAATGTCAAGGATTGAAAAATGTTGATGATATAGGACTTTATGTGGGGTATAATTCAGAGGTTGGAACTGATGCTTGCGAAGAAGGCAGAATAATATGATTTTGCCCATACACAATAAGGAGAACAGATGAAAACTGATAATATTAAGAAATTTACTTATGGAACACCTTATAGCACAGGCGCTGTAGTAAAAGAGATTCCTGTGTCTGAAGGGACACCTGACAGATTTACATACGATAAGGAGACGGAAACATTTTCTGCTCCCCTGAAAAAAGCTGATAACATCTACGGACTTGGAGAGACAGTCCGCGGCATAAATAAAAGAGGCTGGCTTTATATCAGCAACAACTCTGACAATCCGCATCATGAGGAGACCACCAATTCCTTATATGCGTCTCAGAACTTTTTACTCGTTGATGACGGCAGGGAGTGTTACGGCATTTTTATTGATAATCCGGGAAGGGTTGAATTCGATCTTGGATATACTGATCCCGATAAAATGTCCATCAGCATTCCGGATAATGACACTTCCTTCTATGTAATAGAGGGGGAGTCGCCGGTTGATGTAGTGCGCTCTTTCAGACAGCTTATCGGCAAAAGCTATGTTCCTCCGGTATGGGCTTTTGGATACGGACAGAGCAGATGGGGCTATAAATGCGCTGATGACATCAGAACTGTTGAGGAGAAATACAGAGAGCTGGGAATACCTCTTGATATGATCTATATGGATATAGATTATATGCAGGATTTCAAGGACTTTACCGTCAATCCTGAGAGATTTCCTGATTTTGAAAACTTCGTCAGTGAAATGAAATCCAAGGGGATCAGACTTATTCCTATCATTGATGCGGGAGTCAGGATTGAGAAGGGATATGATGTTTACGAAGAGGGAGTAGAGAAGGGATATTTTTGTAAAAAAGAGAACGGAGATAATCTTGTGGCAGCAGTATGGCCGGGCAAGGTGCACTTCCCTGATTTCCTGAATTCCGCAGCAAGAGAATGGTTTGGTGATAAATATAAGGTACTTACGGATATCGGAATTGAGGGCTTCTGGAATGATATGAATGAGCCTGCAATTTTCTATACAGAGGATCATTTAAATGAAGTGTTCGCAGAGCTTAAAGACTATGAGAATAAGGAGCTGGATATCTGGGGCTTTTTCCAGTTTACGGATCTTCTTATGTCAATCAGTAACAATCCGGAGGATTACAGACGTTTCTTCCACGATTTTGACGGCGTAAAAGTAAGACATGATAAGGTACACAATCTTTACGGATTTTATATGACACGTTCCGCAGGGGAAGCATTCAGAAGAAATGTTCCGGATAAGGATATCCTCATGTTTTCCAGAGCTTCATATACGGGAATGCACAGATACGGCGGAGTATGGACAGGAGACAATATCTCCTGGTGGAGTCATCTGCTTCTTAATATTCATCAGATGCCATCTCTCAGTATGACCGGATTTATCTATTCAGGTGCGGACATTGGCGGCTTTGGCGGAAATACGACAGAAGACCTTATGATGAGATGGATTGAGTTTGGTATCTTTACCCCTCTTTTCAGAAATCATGCAGCCCTTGGAACAAGAGAGCAGGAGCTTTACCAGTTTAAGAGAACAGATGATTTTAAGAATCTTATCGAGCTCAGGTATGCACTTATTCCTTATATCCGCGATTCTTTCATGAAAGCGGTAAACGAGGATTCCATGTACATGAAGCCGCTTTCTTTTGAATACAGAGAAGATGAGCGCTGCAGGGAAATAGAAGATCAGCTTCTTGTGGGAGACAGTATTATGGTAGCGCCTGTTTATGAGCAGAATAAGACAGGCAGAAATGTTTATCTCCCCGAGAAAATGAAGATGATACGTTTCAGAAGCTTCAGCGATTATGACGAAGAAGTACTGGAAAAAGGTGATCACTATATCAAGGCTGAGCTTAATGAAGTGCTGGTGTTTATCCGCCCCGGAAAAGAGCTTCCTCTTGCAAAGCCTGCAAGGCATGTTGACGAAATTGATATTGAAAACCTTGTTGTGCTATACTAATAGGCAATGACTATAACACAGTAACTCTTGGAGGAGCACTATTATGAGTGATTATACTATCAATACGAAATGCGTCCAGGGAGGATACACTCCCGGTAACGGAGAACCCAGACAGATTCCCATTGTTCAGTCTACAACTTTTAAATATGATACAAGCAGTGACATGGGAAAGCTTTTTGACCTGGAGGCTTCCGGATATTTTTATACAAGACTTCAGAATCCTACAAATGATTATGTAGCAGCCAAGATTGCAGAGCTTGAGGGCGGAACAGCTGCAATGCTTACATCTTCAGGACAGGCAGCAAACTTCTTTGCAATGTTCAACATCTGTGAAGCAGGAGATCATATTGTATCATCAGCATCTATCTATGGCGGCACATTCAACCTTATGGCTGTTACAATGTCCAAGATGGGTATCGAGACAACTTTTGTTTCACCAGATTGCACAGAAGAAGAGCTTAATGCGGCATTCAGAGAGAATACAAAGCTTGTATTCGGTGAAACTATTGCCAATCCTGCGCTTACTGTTCTTGATATTGAGAAGTTCGCAAAGGCAGCGCATGCTCATAATGTACCTCTTATTGTAGATAACACATTCCCTACACCTGTAAACTGCAGACCTATCGAGTGGGGAGCAGATATCGTAACACATTCAACAACCAAGTACATGGATGGACATGGAACAGCAGTAGGCGGTGCCATCGTTGATTCAGGCAAGTTTGACTGGATGGCTAATGCGGAGAAATTCCCCGGTCTTACAACTCCCGATGAGTCCTATCACGGAATTGTTTATGCTGAGAAATTCGGAAAAGAAGGTGCATTCATCACAAAGTGTACATCACAGCTTATGCGTGACCTTGGAAGCATTCAGTCTCCTCAGAATGCTTTCTATCTCAACCTGGGTCTTGAATCACTTCATGTGAGAATGCCCCGTCACGTTGAGAACGGACTTGCAGTTGCCAGGTTCCTTGAAAAGCATCCCAAGGTTGTTAAGGTTAACTATCCCGGACTTGAGTCTGATCCTTATTATGAAATTGCAAAGAAATATATGCCTAACGGCGGATGCGGTGTTGTTTCCTTCGAGCTTGAAGGCGGAAGAAAAGCAGCAGAGGAGTTCATGGGTAAGCTTAAGCTTGCTGCAATTGAAACTCATGTTGCTGATGCAAGAACATGCTGCCTGAATCCCGCAACCTCAACACATCGTCAGATGACAGATGAACAGCTTGAGGCAGCAGGCATTCCTGCAGGCCTTGTAAGAATTTCCTGCGGCCTTGAGGACAAGAATGATCTCATCGCAGACCTCGAGCAGGCTCTTTAAGTAATCACTTAGCGAGGTTTTTCACGAGCTTAGTGTACTACTTAGTTCTGGCGAGCGCGAAGCGCGAGAGCAGAACTTCCTTATAAAATAAATCGCGAAGCGCGAGAGCAGAACTTCCTTATAAAATAAATCGCGAAGCGCGAGAGCAGAACTTCTTTAGCAATTCTCTATAATATGAGAAAGTACATGAACTGCATAAAGTGACATTGCACAACGGCTCTGCTTCAACTCATCAGTGAGTTCGAAGTAGAGCTTTTTGTCACGGTAATCTTCTTTGAAAACGGGAGAGAATACAGCATCCCACTCCAGCAGATACTGGCCGGGCTTTCTTGTGTAGCAGTTCTCGGCTTTTGCCTGTTCTCTGTGGGATCTGTCAACAAACTGCGCTACAGATTTATGAAGAGCCTGATCCTCAGCAGGAAGGTAATAGTAATCCTTATAATTTTCATAGAAGTATTTCAGCTCTTTTTCCAAAAGAGGAATGCGTAATGTTGCGGTATCGCCCTCAGCTTTAAAGAAGCATCCGTCAATGCTTCCGCCAATGGAAGATGGCAGATAATCAGGAAGAGATATCTTCATAAGAATCTCTTCGCGTTCGTTGCCCTCAAAATCCTTGTAGTAATTGGCCTGAACTTTCATGGCGCGTATCGGAAGGTCCATCACGGCATCGGGATCTTCGTTGTCAGAACCTTCATCAATTGCAAAGCCTGATCTTACCTGAGGGAATTCCGGTGCATCTGTGCGGAACATTACAACATTCTGCTCAAGCAGTGACGAGAAAAGATCTTTATAGTAAAGCACTGGTAAAAGATCAAGCATTCCACGTACGTCATCTGCATTGTGAAGCACAAGAAGTCTGTATAGTTTTTCTGTGGGATTTTCAAGATATCTTCTGTAAACTTCTATCAGTTCGCCGCCTGTGTACTCGTCAGTTCTGTCTATTCCGAGAAACAGTTCAAGAGTTTTCTGTTTGCAGTCGGGAATTCCGAAAATGTTTTTATAGGGTGCGACAGTTTTATACAGATCGATGGATTCAAGGTTTTCGAGAACATCGATCATGTGAACCTTATCACATTTGAATTTTACAAAGGGAAGATCAAAGCGGTTTCCGTTGAAGTGGATCAGCTTTTTGAAATCCCTGGCGAATCCAAGGAAGCTTTTAAGAAGATCAAATTCTTCATTTTTCTGATCTGCAAACCACTGGCGAAGATGCCATTTTTCATCTTTGAAAAAAGCGCAGCCAATAAGATACAGAACGCTGGTTTTAGGCGAAAGTCCTGTGGTTTCTATATCAAAGAAAAGGATATCTTCAATTCTGTCTGAAACTCTGTCTAAAGGATAATCCGGTTCATTTTCTATAATTTCATCAATAATTTTCATACCTACGTCCCCATAATAAGTAAAAATAATGATTATTTTTTGAAAAAGTCGCCACGTAAACAATAATTCTTTTAAATGAACTAAACATTAATATGATACCACATAAAATGTGTAAATAGATGAGGTAATTTCGCATTAAAATCTGACTAATCATCGAAATGTGTGATACAATTAATTCTGTCTATAACAATATTCTAAAGCGTATCTGATGCGTTAAAGAAAAGAGGTAGGAAATGGCTAAATTAACTTTTGTTGGAGGAGTTCATCCTTACGAAGGCAAAGAGCTTTCAAAGGATAAGCCCATCAAGGAAATCCTGCCAAAAGGTGATCTTGTTTATCCGCTTTCGCAGCACATTGGAGCGCCGGCTAAACCGATTGTGAATGCCGGGGACAGAGTGCTTGTGGGACAGAAGATTGCCGAGGCTGGAGGTTTCGTCTCTGCACCAATTTATTCATCGGTATCCGGAACAGTCAAGGGTATTGAGAAAAGGAGGCTGGCAACCGGCGGTATGTGCGACAGCATTATCGTTGAGAACGACGGACTTTATGAAGAAGGTCCCATGCTTCCGACCAAGCCCTTGGAGGAACTGACCACTCAGGAAAAAATCGATCTTATTCGCGAAGCAGGTGTTGTCGGAATGGGCGGTGCCGGATTCCCTACGGCTGTTAAGCTTTCACCCAAGGAACCTGAGAAAATTGAATACGTAATTGCAAACTGTTCAGAGTGTGAACCATATCTTACCAGCGATTATCGTCGTATGGTGGAGGAGCCTGAGCTTCTTCTTGGTGGCCTTAGAATTGCGGTTTCACTTTTCCCTAATGCCAGAGGTATTCTTGCAATAGAGGATAACAAGCCTGATTGTATTGCAAAGTTCCGTGAACTTACCAAAGATGATGATAAGATCATGGTAAAAGCTCTTCAGACAAAATACCCCGAAGGTGCTGAGCGTATGCTTATTTACGCCTGTACAAAGAGGGAGATAAATTCTTCAATGCTTCCTGCAGATGCGGGATGTATCGTTGACAATGTGGATACTCTCTGCGCTATAAACAGAGCAGTGACAGAGGGACGTCCGCTCATGGAAAGAATCGTTACCATTACCGGTGATGCGGTGGTGGATCCCAGAAACTATAAGGTTCGTATCGGAACCAATTACAGAGAACTTTTAGAGGATGCGGGCGGCTTTGTTAAGACTCCTGCCAAGATCATTTCCGGTGGTCCCATGATGGGATTTGCACTGTTTGATCTTGACGTTCCTACTACCAAGACAGCTTCAGCTCTTACCTGCCTTACGGAAGATGCTGTTTCTGCTATAGAGCCCAGCGCGTGTATCAACTGCGCAAAATGTGTTGAGGTTTGTCCTGAGAGAATTATTCCC
Source organism: uncultured Butyrivibrio sp. (assembly GCA_947168335.1). Lineage (GTDB taxonomy): Bacteria > Bacillota > Clostridia > Lachnospirales > Lachnospiraceae > Butyrivibrio. The sequence continues at coordinate 13,857 of CAMVLM010000070.1, forward strand.
AAGAATCTTGCAGATGCAGTTGAAAACGGTCAGACGGAAAAGTTCCTTGCAGAATATGGTATGGAATGCTGCGAATGCGGTTGCTGCAGTTATATCTGTCCTGCCAGAAGACAGCTGACACAGCTCATTAAGGGCATGCGTAAGATTCAGTTGGCAAATAGAAAGAAGTAAGGAAGGGAGTTAAATAAACAATGAGCGATATGATGAAAGTATCGTCAAATCCGCATGTACGAAGCAGCGTAACAACTTCAAACATTATGATGTGGGTTGTAATTGCACTTCTTCCCGCAGCAGGATTTGGCGTCTACAATTTCGGTATCGATGCCCTGATAATACTTGTTTTGTCAGTGGCAACAACAGTGGCTACCGAATTTATTTATGAAACACTGATGAATAAAAAGATCACCATCGGAGATTTCTCCGCAGTGGTAACAGGTCTTTTGCTTGGCATGAACCTGCCATGTACAGCGCCCTGGTGGCTTCCTGTTCTTGGCGGTATCTTCGCCATCCTTGTTGTAAAAATGCTTTTTGGCGGTCTTGGCCAGAACTTCATGAATCCTGCACTTGGCGGAAGATGTTTCCTTATGATTTCATTCCCCGCATTCATGACCAATTTTGCAACAGATGTTTACACAACACCTACTCCTCTTCAGATGCTTAAGAACGGAGAAGAGGTTAATGTACTGGACATGATCATCGGACGTATCCCCGGAACCATCGGTGAGACTTCCATGATAGCCATTGTGTTTGGTGCATGCATTCTTATAATGCTCGGAATCATCGATCTGAAGATTCCCGGCACTTACATTTTATCCTTTGTGATCTTTGTAATCCTGTTTGGCGGACACGGACTTAACGGTACATACATTTCCGCACAGCTTGCAGGTGGCGGCCTTATGCTTGGTGCTTTCTTCATGGCTACGGATTATGTTACATGTCCCATCACAACCAAGGGAAAATACATCTACGGTGTATTCCTGGGTGTGCTGACAGGTATCTTCAGAATTTTAGGATCATCTGCAGAAGGTGTTTCCTATGCCATCATTATTGGCAATCTTATAGTTCCTCTTATTGAGAAGTATACAATTCCGAGAGCCTTCGGAATCAGACCAGCAGCAAAGGAGGAGAAAAAAGCATGACTGATATTAAGACAATGTTCAAAAATGCTCTCGTTCTTTTTGTAATTACGTTGGTTGCCGGTGTATCTCTTGGATTTGTTTATCAGGTTACAAAAGAGCCCATTGCCTATCAGGCACAGCTGGCGCAGATAAAAGCTAATCAGGCGGTTTTCTCTGATGCAACTGATTTCGAAGATGTTGAAATCGATGAGAGCGCAGCTTCAAGTGTTTTATCCGGCAGTGATTACAGTAATGTTGATATTACCGGAGTTAAGAAAGCGGTTGATGGATCCGGTAACGGACTTGGATATGTAATTCAGGTAAGCAGCGGCGGTTACGGTGACAAGATTATATTTACAGTTGGTATTACCAATGATTCCAACGTAAACGGTATCTCACTTATTTCCATAAATGAGACTCCCGGACTTGGAATGAATGCAGAGAAGGTTATTGTTCCTCAGTTCAGCGGAAAGCCTGCAGCGCATTTTAAGGTTACAAAGAATGCCCCGGCTTCTGAAAGCGAGATCGCAGCTATTTCAGGTGCAACAATTACTTCAAAAGCAGTCATTAGTGGTGTTAATGCAGCTGTAGAGTACTTCCAGAGTGCGCTTCAGTAATTTATTTCAAAAGTATAGGAGGCTTTATGAGTCAGGAAAATAAAGGAGCCCTGGGATTTGCCAAGGATACTCCTGCCGAGAGATTTTTTAACGGACTTATAACAGAGAATCCGACGCTGGTTCTGATGATAGGTATGTGCCCTACACTTGCCGTTACAACGTCGGCAATTAATGGTTTAACAATGGGACTTGCCACAACCTTCGTTTTGGCACTTTCAAATGCGGTTATCTCACTTCTTAGAAAAGTGATTCCGGATACAGTCAGAATCCCGTCATTTATCGTTGTTATAGCGTCCTTCGTTACATTGGTTCAGCTGGTAATGCAGGCTTATGTGCCCAAGATGTATGAAGCACTTGGTGTTTACATTCCGCTTATTGTTGTTAACTGTATAATCTTTGGCCGTGCCGAAGCCTATGCATCAAAGAATAATGTTATTCCTTCATTCTTTGACGGAATCGGAATGGGACTTGGATTCACATGTGCAATTAGTGTCATTGGTCTTTTCCGTGAGCTTATCGGTGGCGGCACAATGTTTGATGTTCAGATATTCGGTGAAGGAAGTGTTGTTCCCGGTGCTGTAGGATATTTCTTCTCACAGTATCAGCCGATCAGAATATTCATTCAGCAGGCTGGCGCGTTTATCGTTCTTGCAGTCCTCATCGCCATAATGAATCAGGTAAAGTTCAACATGGAAAAGAAGGGCAAGGATACATCCAAGTTCGGAGTCGGTGGTTGCTGCAGTGATATCGAGATAAAGGATCCTCATCAGGTTAAGGATGAGCTTCTTAAAAAGGAAGCAGAAGAGAAGGCAAAGCTTGAAGCAAAGACAACAATCAAGCCTGAAACCACAGTAAAAGAAAAAGTAACAGTAGGAGAGGAGGATAAGAAATGACAGATACAATAGTCGGACTTTTGTCCATAATGATTACCGCCTCTTTGGTAAATAACGTAGTACTTAGTCAGTTCCTTGGACTTTGTCCGTTCCTTGGAGTTTCCAGGAAAACAGAGACGGCTTTTGGTATGGGAATGGCCTGCGTTTTCGTTATTACACTGGCATCTCTTGTAACAAATGCAATTTACAAATTTATACTTTCACCACTTGATATTTCATTCCTGCAGACAATCGTATTCATCATGGTAATCGCCATGCTGGTTCAGTTTGTGGAAATGTTCCTTAAAAAGTTTGTTGTTTCACTGTATCAGTCACTGGGAGTTTATCTTCCTCTTATTACAACAAACTGTGCGGTTCTTGGTGTTGCTCTTAACAACGTAACTAATGGTTACAGCATTTTGGAGAGCACAATCTGCGGATTTGCAACAGCAGTTGGTTTTACAATTGCAATTGTAATACTTGCAGGTATTCGTGAGAAAATTGCTTTTAATGATATTCCCAAGCCTTTCAGAGGAATGCCTACAGTTCTTTTGGCATCAGCTCTTATGGCTATTGCATTTACAGGATTCTCAGCACTCAGATAGTTTACAAGGTGGGGTATTATATGCCCCGGTAAGCTGGCTGGTATCAGAGAGCGAAGTGAGAGCAGAACTTCATTAAAATATAGGAGAAGATGATTATGATTAGTGGTGTAATTATTGCTACGGCAGTAGTTGCAGGCGCCGGGATTATCATTGGAATCATTCTTGGTGTTGCAGACATGAAACTGCATGTAGATGTAGACGAGAAAGAACAGGCAATTTTAGAAGCATTGCCCGGAAATAACTGCGGTGGATGTGGATTCCCCGGTTGTTCCGGATGCGCTGCGGCTATTGCCAAAGGTGAAGCGGCTGTCAGTCAGTGTCCTGTCGGTGGACCTCCTGTAGCTGCAAAGATTTCAGAGATCATGGGTGTTGACGCAGGCGAAGCAAAGCGAATGGTGGCATATGTTCATTGCGGAGGCGACTGCGAACAGGCAACTCAGAGATATGAATACTATGGCGCACAGGATTGCCGTGTTATCAATCAGGTTCCCGGTGCAGGTCCTAAAACCTGTACATTCGGATGCCTTGGCGGCGGAAGCTGTGTGGATGTGTGCCAGTTTGATGCAATCCATGTTGTCAACGGTATTGCCGTAGTTGATAAAGAAGAGTGTAAGGCTTGCGGTAAATGTATTGAGATATGTCCCCGTCACCTTATAGACCTCATTCCTTATGATGCTACTGAATCTGTACGTTGTAAGTCTCAGGATATGGGTAAGGATGTCAACAAGTACTGCAAGGTTGGATGTATCGCCTGCAGAATCTGTGAGAAAAATTGTCCTTCCGGTGCAATAACTGTAGAAAACAATGTTGCACACATAGATCAGGAGAAATGTACTCACTGCGGACTTTGCGCAGAGAAATGCCCGAAGAAGGCAATACAGGTGCTTTAAAATTTTTGCGGAGCTGTTACAATTATGTAGCAGCTCCGTTTTTTTCTATTTTTATAGGGTAATTGTTTTTTTCTATTTTTATAGGGTAATTGTTTTTTCTATTTTGAAAG
>CAMVLM010000071.1 GCA_947168335.1 uncultured Butyrivibrio sp.
TTGAGCAGTTTGTTGAGGAGACAGAGCATATAGAAAACGAGGAGACTGTGGAAGAGCTTCAGTTGAAGCAGCAGGAAGCAGACGACAAGATCAAGGAGATTGAGACTACCCTCAATCAGGATAATGATGCAAGAGCAGAGCTTAGTGCTACCTTGGATGATATAGAGGATGCTGAAAATAAACTTGAGATTCTTCTTGAGAAGAAGGCGGAGGCAGATAGAAAGGTAAGTCTATATGATGACACCATTGAGTATCTGAAGCTGGCCAGAGAGAACTTCCTGTCAGAATATATGCAGCCTCTGCGAGCTGGAATGGATCATTATCTGTCAATGCTTGACAATGAATATCGTGAGGCCGCTGCAGATATCTCTTATGAGATTACAATGGATCTGGATGTGAAGATTGTGGCAAATGGAACCAGCAGAGAGAGCGGTTATTTAAGCCGAGGATATCAGGACTTGGTATCACTGTGCGCCAGATTTGCACTGGTGGATGTACTTTATGAGAAGGAACATCCAATGATAATTCTGGATGATCCATTTACCAACTTTGATGAGGAGAAGATTCAGCGTGCTTTGAAACTTCTGAAGGAGATATCCAAGGAACGCCAGATTATATATTTCACATGCCACGAGAGCAGAGCCTTATAAGGCTTATAAATAGGGCTTTAACAGGGGGAAAAACTATAGACAAAATACATAATAAAAGTCTTGACATGAGGCTGGGCAAACTGTAAAATATTACTTGCTGTGAGGCATTTACAGTGGGCCCAGTTAGCTCAGTTGGTAGAGCAGAGGACTGAAAATCCTCGTGTCTCTGGTTCGATTCCGGAACTGGGCATGTTCTGCTACAAATGTCCACTGGACATTTGTTCACGCAGAAAGAAAATCCTTCCTAGTTCGATTCCGGAACTGGGCATTGTGCATTAAGCACACTTTTATTTGCGGGTGTAGTTCAATGGTAGAACATCAGCCTTCCAAGCTGAATACGTGGGTTCGATTCCCATCACCCGCTTTTGTTATACACAAAACATAGTTCTATATTTTTAGATAAGATAGAAGAACTGTATATAGTTGAAGTGAGGAGGCGTAATAATTAGTTATACGTCTCATTTTTTTTAGGAGGCAATATTATGAATACATATGTAGATTTGTTTCTGACATTTGCCAGAATCGGTGGCTTTACCTTTGGTGGTGGATATGCCATGCTCCCAATGATTATAAAGGAGTGCGTAGACAAGAAGGGTTGGGCTACAGAAGATGAAATAATGGATTATTTTGCAATTGGACAGTGTACACCGGGAGTTATTGCTGTTAATACAGCAACCTTTGTGGGAAGCAAAATCGCAGGACCTATTGGTGGCGTTGTGGCTACTTTGGGAGTGATCTCTCCTTGTTGGGTTATCATTACTATAATTGCATTGTTTATAAGAAACTTTGCCCAGTATGAAGTTGTGCAGCACGCTTTGGCTGGAATAACGGTAGCTGTTCTTGCATTGGTATTAAATGCAGTAATAAAGCTTGGCAAGAAATCAATTCCATCTCTTGCTGCTGGAATTTTGTGTGCTTTGGTATTTATTTTGTCTCTGGTTGTAAAGGTCCCTGCGGCATGGCTCATTATATTCTCAGGAATTGCAGGAGTTGTTTACTCTAAGCTTGCTGGGAAGATGAATAGAACAAGTGAAAAGGAGGATGAGTAAATGATTTATCTTAAACTCTTTTTCGAATATTTTAAAATTGGACTGTTTAGTGTGGGTGGCGGACTTGCTACCCTGCCATTTATATATGAGCTTCAGAGTAAGTATCCTACCTGGTTTACATTGAATGATATCACCAACATGATTGCTGTGTCAGAATCTACACCTGGACCTATGGGCGTGAATATGGCAACTTATGTAGGAAATCTGGTGGGAGGTTTACCAGGAGGAATAATCGCAACTCTAGGACTGGTTACACCATCTATTATAGTTATTGAGATTGTGGCTCATTTTCTGAAGAAGTTCAAAGATTCTCCTATAGTGGAGGCTGCTATGACAGGACTTCGCCCGGCATCGTTGGCATTGGTATGTGTGGCCACTGTGTCCGTTGCCAAGGCTGCCATATTTAGAACTGAGTTGTATGAAAAAACTGGGGTATTACTAGACTTTTTTGATTTTAGACATATTATATTGGCTGTAATATTATTTGTGATGATGAGAAAGACCAATATTCATCCAATATTTTACATAATAATTGCAGCAGCAATTGGTATTATATTGAAGTTCTAATACCAATTGTTGCGATAATCAATTCGACCGTCCTTGATCCAGGCGCGAACCTGCTTCAAAGGGATGCCAAAGGTTTCAGCTACTTCCATCTCAGTTACATTGTTGTGGAGAATGAAATCCTTGACTTCTGCATACAGCTCCTCGTCAGAGCAAGCCTGGCAAATATCGCCTTTTACGCTTCTTGACATAGGTCTGCCGCAGCTGCTACATACCTTGGTTCTTGGACTTGATAAATCATCTGTATAAAACATAGGAATCTCCTTAAAATAAATTCTATTATGATTATATAGGGATTTACAATTCGGTTATAAAGTGTGATTATGTATATAATCATGTGTTTTGAAAAATATGCGAATAGTATATCACAAAAATTTGCAGTTAAAAAGCATAGTGTTGATAAAAGGACACGAAAACTGCAAACATTGTGGATTATACATTAGATTTGGAATAAATAATAGTAGGAAGATAAATAATGGAAGATATAGAGTTAATAAGGGAAAAGAATGCGCCTATAGCTGTGTTTGATTCCGGATTAGGCGGAGTGAGCGTTCTGAAGGAAATGATTAAAATTATGCCGGAGGAAGACATGTATTACTTCGGAGATTCGGCAAATGCTCCTTACGGAACCAAGAGCTTAGAGGAAGTCAGAAGCATGACTATAAAGCATGTGGATGATTTTATAAAAATGGGATGCAAGGGAGTTGTTATAGCATGTAATACAGCAACAAGTGCTGCGGTTCGAACTCTTAGAGAGATGTATCCGGATTTACCTATTGTGGGTATAGAACCGGCAGTGAAACCAGCAGTGGAGGCATATCCTAAGGGAAATATTCTCGTCATGGCTACTCCAATGACGATTCATCAGGAGAAACTGAAGCATCTCATAGATGCTTATGGTGGAGATGCCAATGTGATTCCCCTGGCATGTCCTGGCCTTATGGATTTTGTGGAAGTGGGAAATGTAAATAGTCCTGAGTTGAAAGGCTTCATGAGGGATTTGTTATATCAGTATGTAGGCCAGTTGGATGCAGTGGTTTTAGGCTGTACTCATTATCCGTTTGTAAAGGATGCAATTATAGAAGTATTAGGTCCTGAGGTTGAGATTTTTGACGGGGGCTACGGTACAGCAAAAGAGATAAGGCGTAGGCTTCAGGTACAGAATTTATTAAGGGAAAAAGGTACAAAAAAAGGTGAGATAACATTTGAAAATAGTGAAAAATCACCACAAAAAATTGAGCTATTTCAGAAACTGCTGAAAATGTGACAAATCGTCATTTCACCTATTGAATTGAGGATTAGACAGGAGTAAGATGAGATACGGTCAAAAGAGAACTTTATGACAAATATATAGAAAGAAGGGGACCAAACATGAATTATGATTTTTTGTTGTGGATTGCGTTGATTTTGTTTGCAACAAAGCTTCTAGGAATTATTTGCAAGAAATTTAATTTGCCAGAAGTTGTTGGAGCACTTTTAGCCGGCGTAGTATTAGGACCATCATTTTTAAATATTATTAATATGCAGGGAGACAACGGAACATTTATTGAGTTGTCAGCAGAGGTTGGTGTTATCTTCCTTATGTATTCTGCAGGTCTTGAGACAGACTTGAAGGAAATGAAGGAGAATATGGTTGCATCTCTTATTACAGCTGTAATCGGTGTTATTGTACCGTTGGTTGGTGGTGCTGCAGCTTATGCTCTGTATTTCCATGAGAATATTGCTGATTATGAGACTCTTATTCAGTGTATCTTCGTTGGTGTAGTACTTACAGCAACATCAGTAAGTATCACAGTAGAGACATTGAAGGAAATGGGCTGTCTCAAGGGTAGAGTTGGTACAACAATCCTTGGAGCTGCTATTATTGATGATATTCTCGGAATGATTGTACTTGCAGTTGTTTCAAGCTTAAAGGATACTTCTGTTAAACCAACAGTAGTTCTTGGAAAGATTGCTGTGTATGCAGTTGTAATTATCGCTCTGGGATTATTTATCACCAGAATGGAAATTGTGATCGAGAAGGCTGATCATATGAGAAGAGCTGCAATTTTCGCATTTACATTTGCATTCTTGTTGGCATATATATCAGAGGTTGTATTTGGTATTGCTGATATTACAGGAGCCTTCTTCGCAGGTGTTATCTTCTGTAGATCCAAGATTAGAGATTATGTAGACTTGAAGGTACATGACTTGTCTACAGTATTCTTCTCATGCATCTTCTTCGCAAGTGTTGGTTTGAAGGTTCAGTTGGGTGGAATGTCAGTATCTCTGTGGATGTTCGCAGTAGTTCTTACAATCGTTGCTGTAATTACTAAGCTTGTAGGCTGTGGACTAGGAGCAAAAGTATGTAAATTCACTTGGAAGGAATCATTGCAGACAGGTGTCGGAATGGTTTCAAGAGGTGAGGTTGCTTTGATTGTAGCTGAAAAAGGACGTCAGATGGGTCTTATCTCAGAGCATCTTTTTGCACCAATTATCGTAATGGTTATTGTAACAACTCTTATTACACCAATCCTGTTAAAGATTGCATTTAAGAAGCAGGATGCAGAAGTTGCCAAAGCCTAATTAATTGATAGGTGCTTTGCGAGAAACGGTTTTTGATTCGGTATTATTATGAATTAATAATTGAAATAAAAGGTCTTGGATTATGAGAATATCATTTTCCAAGACCTTGTTTTATTTGTTACATTATCAAAGCTTCAAGCATTTATATAACTCTCACGGCTGAAATATAGCCGGCCTTTAGCTGGTGATAGCTTTCGCTTGTTAGATATTCTATGGCTGATAGAATTCTACAGGAACCACACATCCTGATTTGTGGTTGAGATGGACTGAGCACCGGCATCTAACAGAGCGTAGACTTCTTCTTTCTCAGCAATTAATCCACTGGCGATAATTGGAGATGAGAATTTCTTCTTTAGTCGAGCTACCACACTAGGCATAGGGCCTGGTAATATTTCCAAAACATCAGGTTTCACATTCTTAATCTGCTTCTCAATATTGGCAAATGCCATTGAGTCAATGAGAAAGAATCTCATAATTGTGCATATACCCAAATCCTTGGCACGGGATATAAGTGGTGCCTTGGTGGAGATGATGCCGTCGGCTTTGGTATATTTTGCAATGTAGTCAACGGCAGCTTCCTTGGCGCTTAATCCCTGTATTAAATCCATATGAACGAAGGCCAGTTTGCCGGCGCTTTTTACTTTGTCTACAATATCTGGAATGGAGATGATATCTCCGTATAATATAAATATTATCTCACTGTCGCAGGTGAGACATTTCTTTAAGCTGTCATCATTATTGATGGCGGCAATAACAGGAGAGTTCTCCAGAGCTTCCTTGTATATCTTTTTCATTTATTTAATCCCCCTCTTAGGATTTATTCATTGCTAATTCTAGCATAAGTAGGCCAGACATGCTACAATGAGAAAGGTTAATAATTAGAAATGACAGGCGGCTAAATCGCCTTGATATAGAGGGAAGTTGATGAAGAAACGAAGAAGACATGGAGGGAATCCGGGCTATCAGGTGGCGTTGACAATACTTCTGGTGTTGGCAATGGGATTTTCTCTATTTCAAATCCGCACTGTGGAGGCGCAGCAGGCGGCTGAAGCGAAAGAGATTGTTGAAACTCAACCTATAGAGCCAGTAGTTGAGGAGCCGGAACCGGAAGTTTCGCTGGTGATGGTGGGAGATATTCTGTTGCATGATGCAATTGAGAATAAATTTGCAGCAGAGGATGGGACATATAATTTCGCTCCTCTTTTTGCCAATGTAAAGGAAGAGATATCCCAGGCGGATGTGGCACTGGTTAATCAGGAGGTGATAATCGGTGGAAGCGATTTGGGAATAACTGGTTATCCCAATTTTAATGCGCCGTATGAAGTTGCAGATTATCTGGTGGATACGGGATTTGATGTGGTATTACATGCCACCAACCATGCTTTGGATAGAGGCGTTAAGGGTATTAATAATTGCCTGGATAACTGGGCGCAGAAATATCCATCCGAGGTAATTCTGGGAATACATAACTCCCAGGAAAGTCAGGATGATATATATGTATATGAGAAGGATGGCATGAAGATTGCAATATTGAATTATACATATGGGACCAATGGAATTTCACTTCCATCATCCATGCCATATGCAGTGGATCTGCTGGAGGAAGACCGTGTGGTAAATGATATTGCAAGAGCGAAGGAGATGAGTGACTTCGTAGTTGTATGTCCTCATTGGGGTACAGAATATAATTTGGGAACCGACAGAATGCAGGAGAAATGGACTAATATTTTCCTGGAAAATGGAGTTGATTTGGTAATTGGAACTCATCCTCATGTAATAGAGCCTGTTGAAATGTTAGAAAATCCGGAGACAGGTCATAAGATGTTAGTATACTATTCTCTGGGGAATTTCTGTAGCTGGACAAGCAGTGACGGGGAGGGCGTGGCTAATCGTTCCATCGGAGGAATGGCAGAGGTGACTTTGCAGAGAGATGATTCGGGAAATGTGGTTATATCGGACTATGGAATTCAGCCTATAATATGTCATCTAAGTCATGCGGAAAATGGTGTAGCTGTATATAATATTCAGGATTACACTGAGGAGATGGCAAATGGAAGTATCATAAAAGAAAAGGATTCAAGTTTCTCACTTCAATATGCTACTGATTTGTGCGATGAAGTCTGGGGAGACTTGTGGCGCCGCTAGATATTATACATTTGGGGGCTTCCAAACAAGGAAAAATAAAATATATACGAAGAAACGCCTCTCATGATTACCTAAATCATGAAAGGCGTTTGCCTTCAGCCCTTTCGTACATTTCGTTCAGAGAGAGATGCTGATGATTATGGCTGAACATCCAGTTCGACAAACTGATTTTCCAGACCAGGAGCGCTTACTTTGACCTGGATTTTGCCGGAGGTTGTCCCAACGCGGATGACAGCCAATGCATTTCCATAATAAGTGGTATGCGTATCGGAAAAGAAGCATTCGCCCATATTTGGTTTCGCAGAACCCAGCGCCTGCAGACGGCCTGCACCGGTAACTGTTACAGTGACTGGAACATCCTCAGTAGATTTTACTGCACCATTCTCTCCAACCAGATGAATGTTCAGATAGCATAGATCCTGACCATTTGGATGTAGAATCTGTTTTTCCGGGACTAATAACAGCTTTGTTTTGCCTTCGGCAGTTGTTAAAGATGTTCGGGAAATTTCCCTGCCGTTACTGTCATAGCTGATGGCTGTGATTGTTCCCGGTGTGTAAACTACCTTTGGATAAATCGCTTTACATTCGTTTGTTTTTTTCTTTCCGTAGGATTTCCCGTTTACGATCAGTTCAGCCATTGCTCCGCCTGCATAAACAATCACTTTTGTCTTTTTGTTTTCGTACCCTTTCCAGGACCAGCTTGATACTGCGTCGGTATCTCTCCACATGGATATTGAACCGGTTTCTCCCGCATGTGTCAGAGGTTCAACACCAATCCCGGGAGTATCTGTCAGGTTCCAGATCAGACGGTTCCAGTGTGTTTCCGGACGTAGTTTGCCGCAAATGTCGATTACTCCGCAGCCACCGGAAATAATGGGTGCATCTTCACCGGCTTTTCTGAAGCTTTTGTACCGGACGGTACCGATTCCGGCTTCTCCAAGATAATCCCATCCTGTCCACATAAAATCCCCGATAACATAAGGATATTTCAGAACCAGCTGCCAGTTGTTGTAAAGATTCTTCGGAAGCGTTTCAGAACCGACAATCACGCGATCCGGATGGAGTTCGCCGTCTATTCCGTAACGGGACGCAGCATAATTATAGCCGCCAATATCCAGATAAGAAATAGCCACTGCGGTTGCTTTGTCAGCGGCAGGCTTTGCAGCAGCTTTTTCAATGATGCCTCCCATTTTATTCATCAGAAGATTGAAGAAAGCAGAAGTTGGCAGATTATCCATGGTCTGACTGCCGTTTGTGTTTTCCTTACCGTCTTTTTTGCTGCCATAGATTCCACCGCCCTTTGCAGCCATACTACAGAGCATCATATTGACTCCAAGTGTTACAGCTTTATCAGGATCCAGAGTTCTGGCCAGCACAGCCATTTTTCTGCAGATCTCCTGTCCTTCAGGAATGGCCAGTTCAGAAATTTCGTTGCCGATAGAGTTCATGATCACACTTGGATGGTTATGGTTTTTTATGACCATGGCAGTCAGATCCTGCTCCCACCACTGCCGGAATTCCTGGTCTGCATAATCGTATGGATTCTTATGAACCAGCCAGTTATCACAGAACTCATCCATCACATACATGCCCAGCCGGTCACAGGCATTTAACAGAGCTTTAGATGCCGGATTGTGGGCACAGCGAATGGAATTGAAGCCGGCTTCCTTTAAAAGGCGGACTCGGCGTTCTTCGGCATCTTCAAAAGAACAGGCACCCAGTACACCGTTGTCATGATGGATACAGGCACCGCGAAGAAGAGTCTCCTTATTGTTCACATAGAGTCCCGTTCGGTTCCATTTCAGCGTTCGGAAACCGAACCAGTCTTCAGCTCTGTCGACTTCCATTCCATCTTTTAACAGAATAGCAGAACAACGGTAAAGTTCCGGATGTTCCGCATCCCAGAGACGTGGCTGTGAAATATGAAGATGTACGACGGCTTCTCCATTTATAATTTTTCCGGTAGCCTCTGTCACTGCTGAATCTCCGTCATATAGAATGACTCTCAGCTGATCGCCACCGCTGACCGTCGCTTTGACTGTGACATCTTCATTTTTTGCAGTTGTGATTGCAAGCCCGTCAGGCTGGATGTGACAGATATCACCGGTATACAGATTTACGTCCCGGTAAATACCGCTTCCAGAATACCAACGGGAATTAGGCACTGCAGAATTATCTGCAAGTACTTTGATTTCGTTCACACTCCCAAACTGCAGATACTCATTCAGGGAAACAAAAAAATTGGTATAGCCGTAGGGACGCTCTGCTGCCAGCACATCGCCAACATAGATTTTTGCGTTTTTGTATACTCCTTCAAATTCAAGAATGTATGCTCTTTTCTGTTCCTCCTTTGGAATAAAGAATGATTTGGTATATTCGTATGCACCGCCAGGGAAATAACCGCAGGCTCCCGCAGTAGGTGCTTTTCGATCACGTTTTTCATACAGCATGGCATCATGGGGCAGATTGACAGTCTGTGGCTTTTCTGAGGATTCTGCCCGCTTAAACTGCCAGTCCAGATTAAAATTTATTTTTTTCATAGGTTACCTCCATAATAAGTTTTCCTCTTTTTCTTTTCTGTTTTATCAGATATGTAAAAATGCTTCCCTGTTCGTGCAATACACAATATCGTCGTGACCGGAAATAGTTGCAAACAACCGTTCCAAACTGTCCCAGCTTGCGGCTCCTTTTCCGTAATCCATTTCATATGCATGTCCCCAGAAAAACAAAAGCAAATCCCGGTCAGTCGGCTCTGCTGCAATAAAATCTTTTGCCAGCTTCATGCTATTTTTCATAATTACAGAAGACGAAGGGCGGAAATTGAGAGGATTCTCCGGAAATTCAAAGTTTCCGGAAGGAAAAACTGCTCTGGCATACAGGTACCCCTGTTCCTTCAGATAATGTTCTGCTGCAGAGGATGTGGAGCCAGACGCGTAAGCATGACCAACAATTGTAGTTCCGGCAATCTGTTCCAGATTTTCTTTATCTTTTCTTACAGAACTACGCATTTCGGATTCACTGACCTTTCCCAAAGCTTCATGCAGAAAACCATGGGTTGCAATTTCCATACCTGCGTACACTTCGCAAATTTCATCCTTGGGAATGCGATTATGTGGAACATAGGAAAACGGCCAGCGATGCTGGACACCTGCTTCACAGTCCTGGAAGGAGAAGGTACCAATGCCCTTCACTTCTCCCTGCAGCCCGAACATTCCGGAATTAAGATTAAAGGTTCCTTTTAAACCGTATTTTTTCATGAGTGCCAGTACTCTTTTGTCCTGTTCAAGACCATCATCAAAACTTAAGGTAAAATATTTTTTTCCCATTATATTTCCTCCCCTGTAAGAGCAGCAAGATCGTAAGCCTGAGCCATCCTTTCACCACCTTCTGCATTTGGATGCAGATGGTCACCCTGATGGAAGGATTCTTTCACATAAGACGGGTTATTTTCATCCCGAAGCAGTTTATCAGCATCAAATACAAAGTCAAAGAGTTCGCAGGTACGAATCCATTCGTTGATTTGAACACGCAGAGCCTCCATTTCCTGAGTGTATCCTTTTTTTACATAGCCTGTTCGTGGCGTCAGTGTCTGGGCGACAATGCGGACTCCCTGGCTGTGAAGCTGATTTGCGATAGTTGTTACAGCGGTTACATATTTATCAAAAGAGATCACTGATTCTGTTTTCTTCGTGTAATAGGAAATATCATTTACACCCAATGCAAAGATCACTGTGTGGAGATTAGTAAAACTCAAAACGTCCCGCTCAAATCTGGCAGTACCCATTTCGCCATAAGAACTGCCCATGAATCCTGGAACCTCATAAAGCAGACAGTTTCCGCTGATTCCTGCGTTCATCAGAGAATATTTTCCACCATAGGTTTTAAAAAGCCGTTCGCGCAGGGGTTTTACCCATCTGTTCATAGCAGTAATGCTGTCACCAAAGGCAACGATCACCTTAGAGGATTCCTCTGACTGCACTTCAATCCGGTCAAGAGAAACCACAGCATCGTAGAGGTTATATTGTACTTTATAAGATTCCTTCTGTATTTCTGGGAGCACTTTATCCATGGTATGATTGCCGGGATAGGCAACTGCCTCCTCCAGTGTCATGTTACTGTCCTGAACTTTTGATATATAGTAAATCCGGATTTCCAGCTCCTCACCGGCGGAAATCGGAATCGAAACCGGGTCGGAATAGGTATATCCTCCTTTCTTTATGGAAAAGCTGGTCTTCCCTTCTGTCGTAATATCGTATTTTCTGTTCTTGCACCAGATAGTTACAGCACCGATATCATAGGAGTGTTTTCCGTAAATGTTGGAAAAACGCATTCTTATTGTCCCGCCGGATATCTGGGAAGTTACTTTGAAAATAACCGTTTTCTTTTTGCCCTGCAGCATGCCCTTTGCAAAAGAAGGTGCTGCGGACTGACTCCATATGGTTGTCCAATTCATTTTTTTTACCTCTGCTTTCTTTTAGAATAATGTAAACTGCAGCAGTTCTATACTGCCTTTTCCCTTGTAGCGCAGGTAGAGTGGACATCTGCTTACCGGATATCCGGACTCTTCTGCAAGTGCGGCAGGATTCAAAACAGTGTCTCCACCATGATGCCCCGGAGTGAGCCGGATTTTGGCGATGCTCCGGCCATCTTCTCTGCCGAGAATCTCTATCATACCATTGCCGCCGTGGGTGGTAATGGCAATATGTTTTGTTGTGGTCAGATCGAAATATTTATAACCAACAATACAGCCATTTTTGATGCCACAGATTTTTGCTTTTGGAGCATCTGTTTCGGTATCCACGTTTACAATACCATCCGTTCTTTCAATGGGTTCGTAATCAGGCCCATCCTGAGTGATAAATGGTCCGCTCATAGGATTGTGCAGACCGAAAAAACTTTTTCCTTTCAGACAGCAGGCAATATAAGCCGGATAAGTTCCAATACCGTGGAGTGCACCATCATTCAGACCGCAACTGGTAGATTCTACCATGGAAATACTTCCGTCTTTTTTGATCTCAATTCGTTCTGCTACAGGCTGGCGGTTTGTTGTTTTACCTGTTCTTCGATGATCGAAGATGTACCATTGACCGTTTATGCACACCATTCCTCCATGACTGTTGCCTATAGGATAAGCGGCGTTCATCAGTTTTCGGCCATTCAGACCGATATCACTGGAAGAATGGATGGAACCTTTATGAATAAAGCCCTTGTCTGGGAAAAGGCTCATGGCATAGTTCAGACCGGTCATGTCTGTTGCGGGATAGACGAGGTAGTACCACTGCCCGATATGTCGGATGGAAGGACCTTCCCAATAATTTGGTTTCTTTGGATTGAAGTCTGCAGTCAGAAGAATCGTTGGTTCTCCGATAATTGTCAGCATGTCGGAGTCTAACTCTATTACAAACAGACCCTGAATCTTGTGCCCGAACCTGCCATTGGATGGCTGTCCGCTTCCAACGTAAAGATAAACTCTGCCATCGTCATCCACCAGTACAGCCGGGTCAAAAAGAAACCAATCCTCAGGCTTTGAACCGTATACTCGTCCATCTGGAAAATGAACATCTCCCAGATATTCAAATTTTCCAGCAGGTGTATCACAGACAGCAACAGAAGCGATGGAAGAATTCTGAACGGAATAAAAAAGATAATATCGTCCATCTGTTCCCTGAACTACATCCGGTGCGTAGTATGGAAGATTTTTTGTGTTCCATGGCGTTTGATCTTTCCGAAAAATAATTCCCTCGTAACGCCAGTCGGACAGATCGTCCTCCGGAGCGGACCATGAGACATAATCATTGACACAATATTCGCTGCTCCCAAATTGGTCATGACTTCCGTAGATATATACACGACCATTGAACAGCCGGGGTTCTGCATCTGGGATATATTCCCATGCAGGCAGATAAGGATTAAAGCATTGACGTTTCATTGAAAATTCCCTCCTATAATTTTTTTGCTTATGTGGTATACTATGATAAATGGGGGTGATTTACGTGGATAATATTATGCATCTGTATTTTAATAATACAGAAGAAATCAGGCATAGAGCCGGATCTTTTATCGTCAATTATTTAAGTAATCGAACGGTAGACCGGGACTATTTTACCGAACTTTCGATAGCAGTCAGTGTCCATACTCGGGAGGAGTATCTTTTCTTCAATTACATGGATCAGAACTCTTTCTGCATTCACACCCCGGCAGAAAGTGCTGTTTTTACGGAAACGTATCTACATAAGCATAATTTTTTTGAATTAATGTATATAATGCGCGGAAAAGCAACTGTAATGATTGAAGAGGAAGAAGTTACCTATTCCGCAGGAAATTTATGTTTGATGAACCGCAATACCATGCACCGTGAAACGGAAATGGCAGATGCGGACATTATGTATATCAGTATTGATCCTTCCCTGATTGTCCAATGGCCGAAACAACTGGCACAGCCTTTTCAATACAGAAGCATTCTTAACCGTTTCTTCACCGAGAATCTGTCTGAGAGGACTGGAAGTAAACGGGATTATGTGGATTTTCAGCTGCTTGGAGAAGATCAGATTCCGACCATTGCGGGGGAAATCATACAGGCTTATACCCAGAAGAGGATTGGTTATCAGTTTGATATCTACTCTTCGCTTCTTCGTCTCTTTGCTGTATTGGAAAATCCGGAACAATACAAAGCAACCTATGTATCAATGGGTTACGGCCGAGAACTGGTTACTCTGGAAAATGCCAAGCGGATCATTGAAGAAAACCACGGCGTTATCCGAAGAACAGAACTGGCTAAAAAACTGAATTACTCCTGTGAGTATATTTCACAGATCATCAGGAAACATACCGGTTACACTTTCAAAAAATACTGTCAGAAAGTGCAGCTGCAGGAAGCTGCCAGGCTATTAAGAAGTACAGATTTATCCGTCAGTAAAATAGCAGCTTCCCTGGGATATGAAAATCGAACGCAGTTTTACAAGATATTTCAGGAGGAATATCAGCTTACCCCGTCTGAATACCGGAAAATAAATCATTAGAAAAGGAGTTATTTTCCGTTTCTTTCAAAAAAGGTTTTCATTTCCTGTCGGATCTGATTGGTTATAGGATACTTTCTGTAGATTAAGACCGATATTACACCCAGTATTGCAGGTATCAGACCCATGATGACAATAAACCAGTTTAACATGGCTGGAATCCGGGAAACATCACCGGCGAAGCGGTTTCCTTCTTCTACTACATAACCGATGCTGGTGAGAACGATTCCAACAATGGCTGTCGAGAAAGCGGCCTGCATTTTCGTAATGAATCCATCTGTAACGGTTGTAAGGGCGGAACGATCTTTGCCGGTTTTATAAATTCCATAGTCGACAACCTCCATCTGCACAAACGTCTGTGGTACAAAGTCCGTACCGACACCGGTCGCCATGATAAACATTGTCAGGAAGAACATCCAGGGAGCACGCTGCAGCAACCCGGTAATCTGTGCGATAAACAGAATACAACCGCCGATTGACTGAATGGTCAGGAGAGTACAGGTCATTTTTACTGGATCCTTAAACAGCTTCATCAGAGGTCTGCCGAGAAGGGCACCAAGAACCATAGGCACGACTGTGATAACAGAGGAAATACCGCTGTACACTGCAAAGAGATCCATATCTGCAATACCGGTAGTCAGATCTGCGCAGAAGCCCCACTTGATATAATAGGTAGGAGTTGCGAAAATCAGTGACCAGATAAAGCCGGCAAAGAGACCCTTTAATGCAAAAATTACCATCGCTTTGTTTTCACGGAACAGATCAAAGAAGTCTTTTATATTCAGTTTTTCGGCAGAATTCTGTTCCACATAGTGTTTTTCCTTAACCATAAACCATCCGATCAAAGATATGACGGAGGTACTTATGACAAGGAGAAAAATTACCCGGCCGGCAGCATCATGATAGCTCATACCGCCTGAATTCAGCGCAATGACAGCTACGGTAAATACGATATTGGCAACTATGCCGGTGAAGAAAGACATCAGCCGGGGACCAATTGCCAGTTTCGTTCGCTGGTTTTCATCGGCGGACATGGTTCTGTAAAGCAGGATATCCTTATAGAAAGAACTTCCAATGTCATAGATGAGATAAAAGAGGATCACCCATCCGATGAGGACTGCAGGTGTTCCGATAATCGCATTTGGAATGGCAAAAAGTGCGATTGCACCGATGGATTCCATGATAATACTGATGAGAAAAAAAGGTTTGTATTTGCCAACTTTTGTCCGCTTTGAACTGTCAATAATGAAGCCCTGAATAGGGTCGTCAACCGCATCGATAATTCGTGCTGCCATGAGAAGGACAGTCGCAAGAATAGATGCGTAACTGATACCTGAATACTCGGTCATGTACACCATAAGCATGGATGACATCATTACACCAGTAATGGCATTGGTGAATGAAAGCGCAGTTGTGGCGAAACAGTCTTTAAAACCGATATACTCAGTTTTTTTTACTTTCTCATTCGTCATATTTCCCTCCGTTTTAATTTAAAAATGAAGTCTAAAATTAAGTTGAATATATAATAAAATATGGAATAGCATCGAACAATGTCAAAAGAATTCCCGTTTTTATAAAACTGTATCAAAATTTACACGCTTTAAAACAAAAATAAATAAGAAAAAATGATAGAAATTGAAGAAATTAAGAAAATAGCTCGTAACGAAAATGGAGCAATCAATTAAATGATTGCTCCATTTTTTGCCCTCGAATAGTGAAAGGAGAACTATTCGGGGGCATCCCCCTTATTTTGCATGCATTTGTATTAAGTGAGTAAATGTGAAATGCATGCCTACTCCTAAAAACTCAAAAAAGTCTATTTTGCAGTTACATTTTTGGTAGCTATAACGTCAACTCCTGTGCCGCATACATTTGCTAAAACCACATCGCCGATGGCAACTGGGGCATCAACGCATACATTTTCCAGAGCTTTGGCAACATCGAAAATCATTCCCTTTGGAATATCTTCTCTTGTCTTGCAAGAAACCATTGCAATCTTGCCGTTCTTTACACGAACAGAAGATGTGACGATTCTTGTAGGATTTGTTACTTCCTTGCGAGCGTAGATATCACCACGCTTACATGTGTTACCTGTTACATCTGTTACTTCACCATTTTCAAGTGTTACTGTTAATTGGCATCCCATAGGACAGCCGATACATGTTAAATGTCTTGTTTCCATCCTTATGCCTCCTCAATCTTTATTGTGATATCTGTTAAATCAGGATACTCAGCAAGCTTGCTCTTCAAGAGAACTACCTGCTCCATTTCTCCAGGTGCCATAACCTGCTTCTTGCGCTTGTTAATAA
This sequence comes from uncultured Butyrivibrio sp., assembly GCA_947168335.1. GTDB lineage: Bacteria > Bacillota > Clostridia > Lachnospirales > Lachnospiraceae > Butyrivibrio. Next base: position 16,299 of record CAMVLM010000071.1, read on the forward strand.
GCTCATCACCGAAGTATGTAGCAATAGTGCAGTTCTTAAATACCTGTCCAACACGGAATCTAACTGTTACATTCTCATCCATTTCTTCTGGGCGAATTGTGCAAGGAACAGTGTAACGTACACCGTCAACAGCGTTGATTTTAACTTCCTTAGCACCAACAGTTTTGCCTTCCTTGATATACTTAGCAGCGTTCTTGCCGGCATTTGTAGCTTCCTGAGATACGAAGTCAACCAGGTCATGTACGTGAAGTACATTTCCACAAGCGAAGATTCCTTCGATGTTTGTCTCTAAGCTATCATTTACAATAGGGCCAGAAGTAATTGGGCTCAAATCAACACCAGCTGTCTTTGAAAGCTCATTTTCTGGGAGAAGACCACATGACAGAAGAAGAGTATCACAGTCATAATGGATTTCTGTTCCAGGAATTGGCTTACGATCAGGACCAACCTCAGCGATTGTGATTCCTTCTACTCTTTCCTTACCCTGAATATCTATTACAGTGTGTGACAGATATAATGGAATATTGAAATCATCCAAACACTGTACGATGTTTCTCTTCAAACCACCTGAGTAAGGCATAAGCTCTGCAACTGCAAGAACCTGTGCTCCTTCAAGTGTCATACGACGAGCCATAATAAGACCGATATCACCAGATCCCAGGATTACAACCCTGCGTCCTGGCATATATCCTTCAATATTTACAAGTCTCTGAGCTGTACCTGCAGAGAAGATACCAGCAGGTCTGTATCCAGGAATGTTGAGAGCACCACGGCTACGCTCGCGGCATCCCATAGCCAGGATTACAGCTTTTGCTTCTACGGTGAACATTCCATCAGTCTTGTTCATGGCTGTTACAACCTTGTTCTCGCTGATGTCCATTACCATAGTATTTAACTTGTACTCGATTTTTCTTTCTTCAACCTGTGCGATAAATCTGCTAGCGTACTCTGGACCTGTAAGTTCTTCCTTGAAAGTGTGAAGACCGAATCCGTTGTGAATACACTGGTTCAAGATACCACCAAGTTCATTATCTCTTTCAATAATTAGAATTGAATCAATTCCGTTATCCTTTGCTGCAACGGCAGCTGCCAGACCAGCAGGACCACCACCAACAATTACTAAATCATAATTCATTTTATGTGTCCTCCTTATATCTTCTTGTTGTATCCAAAGACAATCTTTGAATTCTTACCGTTTTTATCTACATCAAACATGCTCATTGGAACTTCGCGCTCTAAGATTTCCATAACCTTTGGTGAGCAGAAGCCTGCCTGGCAACGTCCCATTCCTGCACGAGTTCTTCTCTTGACACCGTCAAGTGAACGAGCACCCAAAGTTCTATGAATTGCATCCAGGATTTCTCCTTCTGATACAGATTCGCAGCGGCAGATTATCTGACCGTAAGCAGGATTTTCTTTAATAAGAGTATTTCTCTCTTCAATTGACATGTTAGAAGGATTCAAGATTCCTTTTCTGATGCCATTGAAGTTTGGATTCTTCTCAAGTCCAAGTGATTCAGCAACATGTGTTGCGATTAACTCACCAATAGCTGGAGCTGATGATAAACCAGGAGATTCAATACCGGCTGCATTGAAAAATCCCTTTGCATCTTCAGCTTCGCCCAGGATGAAGTCTCCGCCA
>CAMVLM010000072.1 GCA_947168335.1 uncultured Butyrivibrio sp.
CTGAATTTACTCACCGGGCGATACAGATCTACTGCGGATGATACATTTTTTGAAAAAAGTAGGTTTTTGGTAGGAAAGAGGTAGGTTTTGAGTATTCTTTTTATTTAAAAGGGGCAAGAGAATGACCAAAGGCATTCATCATATTTCAATGAAATGCTTACCAGGAGATCTTCCAAAGGTAAAGGATTTCTATATTTCTTTATTAGGATTAAGCCTTATTCACGAATGGGCGGAAGGTGAAAGCTGCTGGTTATGAAGTGTTTGTTGAACCAAATGATAAAGTTATTCCATCGAATCCGGAATATCCTATTAGGATGGCATTTTGTTTTGGACCACTTGGCGAACAGATAGAGTTCTTTTGCGAGAGATAACCTGAGCGGAGGGAAGGATGGCATCAACTAAAGAGTACCTGGATTTTATATAAAAGCAAATTGACATATGTCAGAATAAATACTATATTTAATCTGACATATGTCAATTTTCATTTGCGGAGGATAAATATGCCAAGGACACCTAAGTGCAGGAAAATATGTCGTTTCCCGGATTACTACAGTTTTATCCCTGAAGATGCGGAAAAGGATATCTTGGAAACTATAATGATATCTCTTGATGAATATGAGACTCTAAGGCTTTTGGACTATGAGAATCTAACCCAGGAAGAATGCGCACTGAGGATGGGGGTTGCCAGAACGACGGTGACTGCCATGTATGAAAATGCAAGAAGGAAGCTGGTCAGTTCAGTAGTTGAGGGAAAGAGGCTTTCCATTGCAGGTGGCAATATAGAAATTGACAAAGAGCGAAATTCTATACAGATAAGTATCAGGGAAAAAGGAGAAAATGCAATGAGAGTAGCAGTAACATATGACAATGGTAATGTTTTTGGACATTTTGGAAGGACAGAGCAGTTCAAGGTTTATGATATTGAGGATGACAAGGTTGTAAATTCGCAGATTCTTGGAACAGACGGAGAGGGATGTGGAGCCCTTGCGGGCATTCTTAATATTGCAAAGGTTGACGCCCTTATCTGTGGGGGAATCGGTGGCGGAGCCCAAAGAGCCCTTCAGGAAGCAGGAATTAAGCTTTATGCCGGTGCCAGCGGAAGTACCGACGATGCTGTGGATGCCTTGATTGCTGGAACTCTTGATGCAAGCGGCGAAGCCAACTGCGACCATCATGATCATGAACATGGTGAAGGTCATTCATGTGGACATGGTGGATGTCATCACTGATAAAATTAATAGTAAGACGGTATGATACAATGGTAGAGTTATTTCTGACATTTGCAAAGATCGGGCTATTCACCTTTGGAGGTGGCTACGCCATGATCTCTATCATAATAAATATATGCGTAGTAAAGAAAAAATGGATAACGCATGACGAGATAATGAATGTAGCTGTGATTGCAGAATCAACACCGGGACCGATTGCTATTAACTGTGCGACATACGTTGGTTATAAGAAAAAAGGCATTATGGGAGCAATCGTAGCCACTCTGGGCGTTGTACTGCCATCGTTTATCATCATCTATCTGATCTCGATATTCCTTAATAACTTTTTGGAGATTAAATGGGTGGTTAATGCCTTCAAAGGAATCAGAGTGGCGGTTGGACTTCTGATACTGGATGCAGGATTTAATATGATAGAAAAGATGAAAAAGGAACCGTTCCAGGTGGCTGTCGTGTGCAGCTCTTTTATTGTCATGGTGCTTATTAACATTTTTGCCTGGAATTTTTCGTCAATCCTGCTTATGTTTATAGCTGCAATAGTAAGTGTCCTGATTATCATGGTTCAAGAGGCACAATCCGGAAAAGGGGGTGCTTTCAAATGATATATCTTGAACTATTTATTGGATTTCTGACTGTAGGATTATTCTCATTTGGCGGAGCATATGCTGCGATCCCATTGATCCGCGATGTGGTTATTTCTTATGGGTGGATTGAAGAAGATACATTGACAGATATGATAGCCATAAGCGAGAGTACTCCCGGTCCAATAATGGTCAATCTCGCTACTTATGTTGGAAGCAGCAAGGGTGGGCTTCTCGGAGGGATAGTAGCCACGTTTGCTGTGGTACTTCCAGCCTTCATTATCATCCTGCTGATAATGGCCATGATGAAAAGACTTCATGGAAATAAGTATGTACAGGCTATTCTTCGTGGATTAAAACCATGCATAATCGGAATTATTCTGGCTACCGGTTGTATGATGATAATAAAAAACAGCAAAGACTATCGGACGGCTCTTATAGCCTGTATTCTGGCAATCGTTTACTTTGTTCCAAGAAAAATCTTTAGCAAAAAGTTGTCTCCCATATTGCTAATAATGATATCTGCGGCATTGGGGGTTATCACATATGGTGTTTAGGCTTTTGAATTTGAATTAAACAATCTAGCTAAACTTGCACTTGCTCCCTTTGGCGCGAAGGTAGTAAGAAGTCATGTTTTCTAAGGAATCAGGCTTTGCGTGTAATACAATAATTATTCTATAAGCCTCTGTAATTTTTTGATAGATATAATGACAACAGAAACAGGCCGAAGGTCTCGGTCACATGATAGATAATGGAAGTCCAGACAATACCGATTTCCCTGCCCATAAGATACACAGTCTGCATTTGCAAGGCTCCAAAGGATATGAGGAATATTACAAGTATTACCAGGGATGCCATTTTCAGAAAGTGATCATTTAAGAATATTCCGGTCATAACAACGCCCAGTAATATGGCGGAAAGAATTTCAAGATATTTAAAGCCATGCGTCATATTGTACAGCATAACAAAAGCTCCATCTGACAAGCCATCACCAGGGGATAGAGCATCCATCAGAATACCAATGAATCTTCTGTACATGATAGATGTGAAGATATAGATGAGATCAGCACCCACAAAGATTACGGTCCATAGCTGTAGCAGCCTGTTAATTGAGGATACAGATAATGAAGAGAGCTTGTTGCCAAGATACTCCTGCTGAAGATTCTCCATGTTTTTTCTATCATCTTTTTCTACTAAATTTATATAGTGGTTCAGCTTTTTATATGTCAAAAGAAAAATAAGTGCAGTTATGAATATCTGAAAAGAAGAAACCGCAAGCTGCGTATGCCATAACTTGATATCAAGCATATCAGGACTAAGAGAACTGTTTTTCTTTACGAAGAAACGTAATCCTCCTTCGCATAGAGCAGTAAAGATCTTTGCAATCGCAGCCATCATTATTGCATTGGATAAAATATGTTTTCTCTCACTGATATACATGGTTTTCTCCCAAAATGTTTTTTATAATCTTATCACTAAATTTGCACACGTTTGTTTTTGCTTTTATTAGCAAGTGTGTTTTGTGAAATTGATGGACATTTGATGGACATAGATAATTATACTATAAGATAGTTGTATTCATTGGCTGTTGTACCATGCATTTAATACGGCAGTCTTTTATGTGCTGATTCGCTGATTTTATTGGATTTTAATAGTAATTTTATTCGAAATATTGTAACATAATCTATATTGTGGATGTGTTGAATCAGTGTTGTCATGAGGGTGATGCCGCATGCAATTCTATATACAAAATCAGAAGACCAAAATAATGCTCAGTGTTCTTATAGTGATGGCAGGAATCATAATAAATTCTTTTTTGTATTTTATTATGTTTAAGCTTGGTATGCCTTTATTTCTGGATACTGTGGGAACAATATATGTAACTATGGTAGCAGGTCCGTTCTTCGGTATTCTTACAGCAGTTATCACAAATGCTATCTGTATGACATTTAACAGTCAGGCAATTTATTTTTCAGCAATTAATGCACTTGTTGCTATTTGTACCTTCTCTTTTTTCAGAAGGAATTCTATGGGAAGAACTAAAGAAAAAGCCGGGTTTATTCTGACATTATCTGTGGTGTCAGGGTTCCTTAGTATGGCTATTCAGTTACTTCTTAATGCTACAGAGAGCACCATGGAGGGCAGGTGGGCTCATGATTTTTCTAATGTAGCGGGGATGCCATTCTATTTAACACTTTTGGTTGTAAATCTTTTGATCAACATAATGGATAAAACTATTTCCGTAGGTGCATCGCTTCTTGCTTACAAGGTTACTCCTGAACAAATGATCAGTGCAGTGGAAGAGAGCATGCTAAAGCAGTCGCGGAGGTCCTATGAAGAGATAAGCACAAAAAAGTCTAAAAATGACTCTTGGAGAGGCACTGTCAGAGCAAGGGAAACAAAATCCCTTATTGTTGTGACGGGTATGATAGTCATTTCCATGTCCTGGATTGGGCTAGGCCTTTATTTTTCAAATGAAAAGACCAGTGAGACTAAAAATGCATATAATGCAGCCATGTTTGCATCGGAGGTGATAGATAAAACCAGGATAGATGAGTTTGTCAGAAACGGGGAAAATGCTGAAGGCTATGAAGAAACAAAAAAGATACTGACAAGAATAAGAGATAATGCTTCAGGAGTAACTTATCTTTATGTTGTTGTGATGAAAACTGATGGCTGTCTGGTTGTATTTGACCTGGATACTGAGACTAAGAAAGGGCATAAGCCGGGGGAGGTTGTTCCTTATGAGGAGTCGGTCATTCCCTATAGGGATAAGCTTATGGCAGGTGAAGATATAGAACCTATTGAATCAGATTCAATTTCGGGATGGGTTCAGAATGTCTTTTATCCAATTAAGGATGATGACGGCAATACTATCTGCTATGTTGGATGCGGTGTTTCGCTTGAATACATGGCAGGCTATATGAGGGTTTTTATTATAAAGGTCTTCCTTATTCTTGCAGGGATGCTGCTGTTACTGATTGCGTATGAACTGTGGTCCACAAGTGTTTATACGACTTATCCTATAAGCTCCATGACTGCAGTTGTGGATAAGTTTGCTGAGGGCGGAGATGATCAGCAGAGCCTTGATGAGAATGTTCGCACTATACGCGAGCTGAAAATCCACACCGGCGACGAAATAGAAAAACTATATCAGACTCTATGTGATATGGCACTGAATCAGGCAGAACAGATGCGTAATATCAGGCGGTTATCTGATTCGACGATGAAGATGCAGGATGGAATTATTTTAACCATGGCGGATATGGTAGAGAGTCGTGACTCTGATACAGGAGAGCATGTTCAGAAGACAGCATCCTATGTGAAGATCATAGTGGAAGGATTAAAGAAAAAGGGCTATTATTCAGAAAAAATCACACCAAAATTCATGTCGGACGTAATAAGATCCGCACCGCTGCACGATGTTGGAAAAATAAATATCACCGATAGAATCCTGAATAAACCGGGAAAGCTTACGGATGAAGAATTTGAAATAATGAAAACCCATACAACTGCCGGAAAAGAAATTATGGAGAAGGCCATAAAAACGGTAAAAGGGGGAAATTATCTGAAGGAAGCCAGAAATATGGCAGCATATCATCACGAGAGGTGGGATGGAAAGGGCTATCCTGAGGGGATTCATGGTGAAGTAATACCGCTATCTGCCCGTATCATGGCTGTTGCGGACGTATTTGATGCCTTAACATCTCAGCGAGTTTATAAACCACCGTTTTCTCTTGAAAAAGCTTTGGAGATACTGCAGGAAGGAGCAGGAACCCAGTTTGATCCTAAGTGTGTGGAGGTATTTGTGGAGTCGATTTCTGAGGTCAAGGTTATTCTGAATAAATACAATCAGTTGTAATTAAGAGGTTTTTTCGTGACAGGAAAGCATAGAAAAACAACGAACTGCATAAGAATTATAGCGCTAATGTCTGTCATGACATTCCTTTTTGGCACGCAAAGCGTGGGAGCAGCTGATACTAACGAGTCAAAAACCGGCGGCGGGTATGCTGTTTCAGAGCAAACGGACCAGGTGGGATATTCTGCGGAGATTTATGATGCATCTAACGGCCTTATAACCTCTGATGCAAACTATGTAATGTGCGCAAGTGATGGAACCATGTGGATTGGCGGCTATAGCGGCATTTTGCGGTATGATGGATCATCCTTTGAGAGGCTTGATACCTCAGATGGACTTACAAGCGGGAGAGGTCTTTTTGAAGATAGCAGAGGGAGAATATTTGTAGGAACAAATGATAACGGAGTAGTTGTTATTGACGGAGAAGAGCGTATCCATTACACAGACAAAGATGGTCTTCCTTCTGAATCTATAAGAATCTTTGAAGAGGATAATGATGGGAATGTAATCGTAGGAACTACGTCCGGTGTTGCCTACATTGATAAAGATGGACAGCTCTGCAACATTGATGATGAAAGAATTAACAGTGAACGCGTATTAAGGCTTGATGCAGATGCTTCCGGAAAAATATACGGGCAGACTAAAAGTGGAATCATATTTGCTATTGAAGATTGCAAGGTGACAGACGTATATGAATCTGAAAAGCTTGGTATGGGCCTGATTACTTCCATTCTGGCTGATCCTGTAAATACAGGTTGGGTATACATCACTACGGAAGATTGTACTGTTTATTATGGTGTATTTGGTGAAAGAGCTATTAATATGAAAAGTATATCCGTGAATCTTAAAGAGAGTCTTCACTGGATAAGCTATGACTGCGGCCTGATATGGCTGTCTACAAAGGATGCTATTGGATATCTTGATGAGCAAAAGCATTTCCATGAAATAAAAAATCTTCCCATGAATAGCTCTATTGAAATGACTACCTCAGATTATCAGGGGAATCTTTGGGTTGCTTCTTCATCTCAGGGAATAATGAAGGTCGTAACCAATAATTTTATGGATATTTCTGAAAAAGCAGAAATTGGTGGTGCAGTTGTTAATGCTGTCTGTATATATAAGGAAAAGCTTTATATAGGTACTGATCATGGTCTTTACATAGTGGGAAGTAATTATCAATCTGTCAGAAACAGTCTGACAGATTACCTCAGAGATATCCGGATTCGTTATATCATGAAGGACAGAAGTAATAATCTGTGGATATCGACTTTTACAGATGGTAAAGGCCTTATTTGCGTTGGTGATGATGGAGAAATGAAATCATATACTGCTGCTAACGGACTTCCCGGCAATGAGGTCAGGGCAACTACCGAGGCAAAGGATGGCAGCATTCTTGTAGCTACGAACACGGGCCTTGCCATAATCCGTGATGGTAAGATAGCAGAATGTTTCGGCGCTCAGGATGGGATTAAGAATACGGTTTTCCTGACAGTTGCCACTGATGCTGATGGAACTATATATATAGGATCAGACGGCGACGGGATTTATCGGATTAATGAGAAGGAAATAACAAGACTTTCTAAGGATGATGGGCTTACCAGTAATGTAGTGATGAAAATTAAATGGGATGAGGAGCGAGCTATATTCTGGATCATAACTTCAAATTCCATAGAATATATGAGGAATGGAATAATACATAATGTATCTACTTTTCCCTATAACAATAACTATGATGTTTATCTTGATGATGAAGGATATGCATGGGTGATTGCATCCTGCGGAGTCTATAAAGTCAAAGCTATTGAACTGATCAGCGACAATGTAATGGATTACAGACTCTATACGCTTGATAATGGATTACCATATGCCTTAACTTCCAATGCCACAAGTGCCCAGGATGAAGAGGGCAATCTGTATATTTCCGGAAGGCAGGGCGTGATAAGGGTAAATACCGAATACTTCTTCGAAGAAAAAACTGACATAAAAGCAGGGGTTAAGGCGATTTACTGCGGAGACACCAGGATTGTTCCGGATGAGAATGGAAGATATGTAATACCTCCCTCTAAAGATCGTATAAGAATTCAGACTTCAGTAATGGATTATACAATGCTTAATCCTATAGTTAAGATTTTTCTTGAGGGCAGTGATGATGACGGTATCACTATGCAAAGAAGTGAACTGAGTGCACTGGAATATACGGGACTTAAATATGGAAACTATAAGCTCCATATACAGATCATCAGTAATAATGAAAAGGACATAATCATTGACGATGTTTATGATATTGTAAAAAGACCCAGATTTACAGAACTATTTATATTCAGGGTTATAATATTTGTGGCCCTTGCTGCCATCGTAGCCTATACGGTATACAGAATAATGAAGTCAACGATAATAAACAGGCAGTATGATGAGATCAGGATGGCCAGGGACGAAGCAGAGAGAGCCAATACTGCAAAAACCAGATTCCTGGCTAATATTTCCCATGAAATCAGGACACCTATCAATACCATAATGGGAATGAACGAGATGATCATGAGAGAGGATGCAACCGGGGTTCCCAAAGGTTATTTCATGTCCATGATGAATTATGCATTTGACATCCAGGGTGCTTCAGAATCTCTCCTTGGTCTCATAAGTGATCTATTGGATATGTCAAAGATAGAGTCCGGGAAAATGCACCTTGTTGAAAAGGAATATGATCTGCAGGATATGCTTAGAGCAATCGTCAGTATGATCCGGATAAGAAGTACACAGAAGGAGCTTACTTTTGACGTAGTAGTAGATGAGATGATCCCGAGAGGCCTTTACGGAGATGACGGGAAGATCAAACAGGTGGTATTAAATCTTCTCACTAATGCTGTTAAGTACACAAAGCATGGTGGATTCATCCTGAATGTTACTATGGTTAAGAAATCGGATGACAGCTGTGATATAAGATTTCTGGTAAAAGATACAGGAATTGGCATAAAAGAGGAGGATATGGAAAAACTCTTCACAGCATATGAAAGGCTTGATGAAGAGAAAAACAGTGGTATTCAGGGAACAGGACTTGGACTTGATATTTCAAGAAGATTTGCGGAGCTGATGGGCGGGAGCCTCAAGTGTAAAAGCGTATATGGAGAAGGCTCGGAGTTTACCTTTTCTATTACACAGAAAATCATTGATGATACACCTATAGGAGTATTCAGGGAGCATGATGATACAGTTGCTAAAGGACCATATGTGCCTAAGTTTATCGCGCCTGATGCTGATATTTTGGTAGTTGATGATAACCCTATGAACTTAAGCGTAATGCAAGGACTTCTCAAGGCTACAAGAGTATTTGTCACCACAGCTTCCAGTGGGGCAGAGTGTCTTGATAAGATTGAGGAAAGCAGATATGATGTAGTATTTCTGGATCATATGATGCCGGAGATGGATGGAGTAGAGACGCTTTTTAGAATCCGTGAGATAGCCCCTGACCTTCCGGTATATGCTCTTACGGCTAACACCGGTCTGGGCGAGGATTTTTATACCTCCAAGGGCTTTAATGGTTATTTGACAAAGCCTGTCGATAGCAGGGCGCTTGAAACAGTTATCATGAAGCATCTTCCTGAAGAAATGATGGAAAAGCCTGAGGCAGTAGATGCAATTGAAGACCTGAAAGAAATCCCGGAGGAACTGAAGTGGATCTATGGTATTTCTGAAATCTCTGTGGAGGATGGAATAAAGAACTCGGGAGGAATAGGAAACTTTATATTCTCACTCCGTCTGTTTCTGGATACCATTGATGGTAATACAAAAGTTATCCGTGATGCCTATGACGGCGGAAATATAAGCCTGTATACAATAAAAGTTCATGCACTTAAGAGCTCCGCAAGAATAATTGGTGCGGGGGAACTGGCCAAGCTGGCTGAAAGCCTTGAAGAAGCAGGAAAACGCGACGATCTTACATTTATAAATGCTAATATGGAAAGCTTCATGTTCATGTATCAGAGCTTTAAAGTCCTTTTGAGTAAATTGGCAGAAGATGATATGGAAAAAGATGACAGAGAGGAAATATCTGCTTCTGAACTCGAAGATGCCTATACCGCTTTGAGAGAGGTTGTTCCACAGATGGACTATGATGCTGTTGAAGTGATAATAGCTAATCTCAAAGAGTATAAGCTTCCTCCGGGTGATGCAGAAAAGGTAGCAAAGCTTGAGAAAATGCTTAGAAACTTTGATTGGGAAGGAATGGAAGCGCTTATTTTGGATAGTGAGGAATGAAGGGAGATATTATGGCAAATAATTCCATGATCGTTATTGGGGAAAAGGAATCTTTTATCAGCAGGGTTCTGATTCAAAAGGCGCAGGCTGCGGGCTGTGACACAAAATTTGTACATTTTAAGATTGATGACATAAATGAGGGCATTGAAAGCGCTTCCCTTGTAACTCTCTATTTGGACGAAAAAAGTGTACCGAATGAGGAGGCTATCCATTTTCTTACAGATCTCATGGAGGAAAAGGATATTCAGATGATTGTTATAGGTGAGCAGGTGGATGTTGACACCATGCGTGAGCATATACCTGTGGAGCTTATTTATGAGACCTTTTACAGACCGGTGGATAATTCCGAGTATGTGAAGGCAGTGACGGAATACTTTTTGAAAAAAGCTAACGGAGAATTAAAGAAAAGCATCCTTGTGGTTGACGATGATCCGCAATATCTGACACTGGTAAGGGAATGGCTCAAGGAGACCTACAAGGTTTCCATGGCTAATTCGGGACTTCAGGCTATAAAGTGGCTTGGAAAAAATAAGGTGGATCTGATCCTGCTTGATCATGACATGCCCATAACCAGTGGGCCGCAGGTTTTGGAGATGCTTCGAAGCGATGAAGAGACAAAATCCATACCGGTTATGTTCCTTACGGGAAAAAGTGATAAGGATAGCGTAATGTCTGTAGTTGAGCTTAGACCCGAAGGATATTTTTTAAAAAGCATCGAGCGAGAGGAACTGTTATTAAAGCTGCAGGAATTTTTCATACTTCACAAATAGGCATTTGATACCATCAGACTGATGGTAGTCCGGGGAGAGTAACTGATGTATGGTTTTATACGAGCCAATCAATTAGATATAATGCTGGCACTATGTGCTGTCTGTATAATGATGACTGTTATGCTGCTCATTACCAGATTTATTCCATCAAGGAGAAAGTGGATTATTACCGGAATGGAGCTTGTAGCCACATTTTTGCTTTTTTTTGACAGACAGGCATATATATACTCAGGTGATGTGAGCCATACCGGCTACATAATGGTGAGAGTGTCAAATTTTTTGGTGTTCTTCCTTACAGCCTGTGTTGTGTTCAATTTTAATGCCTATCTGATTGATATTCTTAATGAATATGCAAAGATTAAAACAATACCGGCAAGGCTTAAAATAGTGGGGATAGCTTCTGTTGCAGAAATGATACTTGTGGGAGTTTCTCAGTTTACAGGGCTATATTATTCCTTTGATGAGAATAATGTTTATCACAGAGGTCCGTGGTTTATATTATGTTATCTGATACCTGTAATTGGTCCTTTGGTACAGTATACTGTGTGTTTTGAGTACAGGAAAAGATTCAGCAGATTCATCAACATAGCATTGTTTTTGTATATTTTTGTGCCTATTGCAGCCGGAATCATACAGATTTACGCCTATGGTATTTCTATAGTTAATATGGCGATGGTGCTTGTATCAGTTTCGTTATATATCTTTACTTATCTCGATATAAACGAAGAGGTTGTTCGGACCCATAATATTGAGATGGATATCCTGCAGAGCGAACAACGAAGTATGAAAAGGTTATTTGAACAGACTGCAAGCTCCTTCATGAAAGCAGTTGAAAAGAAAGATGAGTACGCAAAAGGGTATTCAGCGAAGGTTGCAGATTTAGCCAGAAGAATTGCCAGGGAATCAGGAAAAAGTGAAGAAGAATGTGATGAAGTATATTATGCAGCACTGCTTCATGATATCGGTATGGTATGCCTGCCTGATAGTGTTGTGAGTAAGACAGAAGAATGGAATTCCTTTGAATATGAACTTATTAAGCAAAAACCAATATTAAGTGGCGAGATTTTGTCAGGTATTACTGAGTATCCATACCTTGGAATCAGTGCCCGTTTTAGCCATGAAAAATTTGATGGCAGCGGGTACCCCGATGGAATATCCGGCAAGGACATCCCTGAAATATCCAGAATCATATATGTTGCAGATGCTTATATATCAATGATGTCCAGGAAAAGATTCAGTGAACCTATGCCTCTTCCGCTGATTCGAGAGGAGTTTATAAAGAACGCAGGCACGAAGTATGATCCGGCTTTTGCGGATATTCTTGTAAGACTTATGGACAGCGATGTGAATACCAATGAACTGACGGAAGATGTTGAAATAGAGACCGAACTTAATTGCGGTTCTTACAGAGATTCTGTTTCCAAAGGAATAGAGATTACAAATGCTGTTACTAAGATTTCTTTTGCCAGCATGAAAACAGGAAGCGGTGAAGATATATTTAGTCAGCCATCGATTATTCTTTTCGATTCATTTGACAGATGCATTCACCGCGATGCCAAAGCTATAGAAGTTTATAAGTACATGGAGTATGGTGAACTGTGGTTTGATGGACATAGCATATCCACAAATGTCAGAAATATGAGGGTAGAGACATCCGAATCTGCTGATGAACATATGTCAGCGAGCAGAGGCGCCGTTGGAGATGACTCATTATTTAAAATATTCGCCTGCCGATATGAGGATCATTTAAAACTTATAATGGAGAGTAATAACAGGACTGTTACAGCTATAGCAGTGCTACCTAATAAGGCAAGATCTGCATACATAGGAATCACCGGCGAAAATTGCTACATAAACGGAATAAAGGTAGAAAAAACAGATGAGTATACTAAGGCTGAGGATATTCCACGAATTGAGGATGAGTTGGACTATACCAACAGGCTGGTTTCTGATATTCCCAATCTGCAGATTGACAGGACCAGATCTGCCTCAACAGAAGGCATACCGATAAAAGAACATCTTAGACTGCGCTTTCATTCAATGACTTTGCCATCGGCTACTTTTATTTGGCATTGTCCTTACATAGTTCTGTTCTATTCTAAAGACAGAAAGGTTTTTGGCGAAGGCTATCGGGAATACGCAATGGTAAAGTTTAATGGTGAGAGTGATGCGGTTAAGGATTTTGCCAGAAATAAATATGTTATAGAGAAAAATGAAAAATTTCCCGGTTGGGATTCATGGAAAGAATCATGTAAACAGGGAATGGAATGCGAAGTTGTATTCAGAAAAAAGGGAAACACAGTTACCATGGTTACAGAAAATCTGGGGATATCTATAGAGAATGTAACAACCATAAATGATGAAATGGGTGAAGTATATGCGGCTATTTCAGGTGATCAGGTAGCTGTTACAGATATAAGGATCAGGTGAGGATGAAAATGACAGAAGAAGACATATTGAAAATACTGGATAAAACTGAGGGGATTGTGGTCGCTGACGGTTTAAAATATTGTGGGAGCCTTCCGGCATACATTAAATTTCTTAATTCCTATCGTGGAAGTATAGAGTCCAAGTCAGCTGATATAGAGAATGCATTCGAAAGTGGTGACTATGATACCTATACCTCAAAAGCCCATCAGCTGAAAAGCTCTTCCAGAATCATAGGCGCACAGCCATTATCAGAGCTGGCTGAAAAGCTCGAGGCTGCCGGAAAAACAGGGGATATAGATTTCATCAGGGAAAACCATGAAAGCTTCCTGCAATTATTTAAAAGCTATTATCAAAGCCTGTCGGTTTTAACTAAAATAAATGCTCCGTCAAAACCAGGCCGCAAAGAAATACCAAGGGAAGAACTTGAAGAAGCATACCAGGCTCTCTCAGAAAATATTTCCATGATGGACTACGACGCTGTTGAAACTATTCTGAGTTCTCTGAAAGAATACTCTTTATCTGACCCGGATGAAGCATTGGTGGAGCTTTTATGTAAGCACCTTAATAATATGCGGTGGGATGAAATGGAAAAAGCTATACTTAACAGGAAATTGTAGGATTAAAGCGGGTATGCGTACCTGCTTTTTTGCTAGTTGGACATTTGTTGGACAGTGGTGTTTATACTACAAAATGTAAAGTGATTACAAAGTTTTCATATGAGAGGGAGATTAAAAAATATGAGAAAGAACACATTAAGAAACGGAATTGTTATTGCACTGGCAACAATGATGGCTATGGCTACTATGACCGGATGCGGAAAGGGAGTATCCGGGGAAGTAGCCGGAACAGAGGAGAGCAGCGCTGCAGAAGAAACAGTTGTTGATGAGAACGTACCGCTTGCAGCTGAAAGTGAGGAGAGTTCAGAGGTAGCTACTGATTCTTATTTCATTAAGGGAGTGTATGCTAACTACGCAAAGGAAGCAGAGAATCCGCAAAAAGCATATTTCTATGTTTTCAGTGAAGATACATACGGCTACACAGCGGACGGAGAAAACAACGACATGGGACTTCCCTTTAGCATTGAACAGGGTGACGGGACAGTTGATTTCTACTTTGGCGGCGCAGATGAGACAAAGGAGACTCTTATTGTAACAGGAGTAAGCGACGGCACAGTATGTGGCTATTTTGAGGATGTTCCCGAGCGTGAGCTTGTGTTCGAGGCTGTAAAGGATGCTGATCCGGAAGGCTTTAGTGCTGTGAATTACCTGAGTGCAAAGACAGGCGACGACTTTGTGTACAGAGATGCAAACGGCTGGAGCGTTAAGTATAATCCCTCTGTTATTACAGTAAATACTAGTGGTCCCATAACTACTTTTGTATACACTGGTGATTGCCCTGGAACCTGTATGATCACATCTGAATACGGTGTTGATATGGATGCTGAAGCTAAAGCTGAGGCCATGGCTAAATCATGGGGAGATGAGGCAACAGTTACTGAGTGTACATTCCCCGGAACAGAGGATGTTAAAGGCTTTTATGTTAATGCTAACCCCGGACAGACAGGAGCAGGCTTATATGAGTCAGCTTATGTAAGAGATCAGATGGGTGGATACCTTGTATTTGAGTGTACAGACCATGTAAGTGGCAATGATGAGGTTGATATACCGGTATCAGATGCACTTGCTGCAATCATTGATTCTCTTACATTCGAATTCGAATAAGGTTATTATTTTCCATCATAAATGTGATAAAATGATAAGAAACAAGCATTTATGATGGGGGATCTAAATGAAAGCTATATGTGTTGATGATGATGAGATGGTACTGGAACTCACAGTATCATTTATGGAAGAGTCGGAACTTTTTAACGAAGTTTCCGGCTTTTCGCGTGGTGAGGATGCTTTCGATTATGTTAAAAATAATTGTGTGGGTATTGCTCTTCTTGATGTTGATATGCCCGGGATGGGCGGAATGGAACTGGCTTCCAAGATACAGGAAATAGATTCTGATATCTCAATAATATTTCTGACTGGCTATGCTGAATATGCTCTTGATGCATTTAAAGTGCATGCAGACGGGTATCTGCTTAAGCCAATCGAGAAAGAAAAGCTTTTTGAAGAACTAAAATATGTGCTCAGCAATAAGAAGGAAGAATCAGAATATCTTGTTACAGCGAAAACATTTGGCAATTTTGATCTTTTTATAGGGGATAAGGTTGTTGCTTTCAAGAGAGCAAAGGCAAAGGAAATCCTTGCGTATCTCATAGATCAGAGAGGCGGAACAGTGACCAGGGCTGAAATCTTTGCAGCACTTTGGGAAGACGGTATTTATGACAGACCAATGCAGAAGCAGATGGATGTTATTGTAAGGAGCATGCGAGATACCCTAAGTGAATATAATATTAGTGATATTTTGGATATACACAGCGGCGCAATGCGAATAAAGCCGGAACTCATAGACTGTGATATGTATAAGTATCTCGATGGTGATGAGAAGGCCAGACAATCATTTATGGGAGTTTATATGAATTCCTATTATTGGGCCGAGACAACAGAAGCAGCACTTACCGGAGAAATGGAATAATAATAAAAGCAATTTAGCGGGTAATCATTAAATGTGGTTACCTGCTTTTTTATTTTGTCCAGATGGACATTTGTTGGACAGCGGTATTTATACTACAACTTGTAATGATAATAAAAAGGTTTCTTAAGAGAATGATATTGAATAATGATGAGTAGAAATAAGTGGGGAATTAATAAAAAAACTCTTACGAGTATAATTATTTTCACGCTTCTGCTTACCCTGTTATTAGGTGTAAGTGGAGCTGTTCCTTATGAAGATAGGACGATGCGCTACATTTACGATACAGGTACAGTCATTGGGGATACAGATCCAATTGTAGCACTTCTGTTTGTAGATACAAATATGGAGGATATTCTGTCAATTATAAATAGCTATGTTCTGCATATGGTGCTTATATCGCTAGTTATCCTTGCTATATTCTGCGTTATTCATTGTTTTTTTATGAATAAGTGCTTAATTACACCACTTGTTCAGATTAGTGACAATGTGAGAAATTATGCTCAGGGGAAGCCAATGGACAGGGAATCTCTGGAAAAGTTATCAGTAACAAGGACATAAGGGATGTTACTATTGCAAGGATGGAAATGCCATGCTGCGTCGGTCTATGGTGTTCCGATGACTCATATAGCGTCGGAACACTTTTTTTATGTTCTAATGGTGCTCCGTGAATCCCTGGCTCGACTCCCCTATACGCTCCACTCGAAAAACAACGTAAAATCAACGGATTTCAGTTTTGTAATTATTAACAGAAAGTTCATAATTTGCCGATTTGCGAGTTTCTATTCCATTTTTCTTAATTTTTTCTTAATCTTTCATGTATAATATTCCATATGTTAAAACCTTACTCTTAACAAATGGAGCTTATGTATCTTGAAGGAATGTGTTGATATTACAAAGCAGTACCTTAATGATGCCTCTCCTGGATCCGGGGAAATTATAAAACAGGAAGGCTATATTGACTCTCTTCATATAAACGAAATATCTATTGCAAAATGGCTGATAAATACGTTGGGCGGAGATGTTGTATTATTGAACGAGAAAAACCTCGACAACGTGAAAACGCCGGATTTCTTGTGGCATGACAAACATTGGGATTTAAAAGACGTTTCCTCAGTAAAAGCAGTAGATAATGCAGTAAGAAAAGGACTACATCAGATCAAAGATAATCCTGGCGGAATAATTCTTGATTTCGGGAAAAAAGCTATTAATATCAACGAGGTAAAGAAAATTGTAGAATGTAGGCTTCGAAGAGTCAACCCCTTTAATTAGCAGCTCCTCGGAACCGCCAAAATCGATTCGGCTCACTAAACATGCAAAAAGCGCCGTAAACTCAACGTTTACGACGCTTTTTCTGAAATTATGAACAAACTGTTAATAGTTCAATCAGTCATATTCTTAAATATTTTTCCACTTTCTCGTCTTAAAGAAATTGTCTATTGTCTTCAGTATTTCTTCCTTTGGCATACTTTTTAGCATGTATCCCTGCGGCTTGAGAGCCATAACACTCATTACACTCTCCTTATCGGACTTTCCGGTAAGGAAGATTATCGGAATTCCTTCAGAGTTGGGCTCGCTACGTATCATTTCCATTACTTGCGGACCGCTCGTTATAGGCATTTCATAATCAAGCAATATCAAATCCGGCACATGATTTGCAATATACGTGATCGCCTGCATACCTGACTTGGCAATTGTTA
Source organism: uncultured Butyrivibrio sp. (assembly GCA_947168335.1). GTDB lineage: Bacteria > Bacillota > Clostridia > Lachnospirales > Lachnospiraceae > Butyrivibrio. The sequence goes on from CAMVLM010000072.1 coordinate 17,398, forward strand.
CCCTGTACTGAGGTGCGAGCCACCCTTGTACCATTTTCAGATACGCAAGGTCATCATCGATCAGGAGGATATGCTTTCCCATTTTACGTTCTTCATCTGCTTCTCGGAGCTTCTCCATATTTGAGACCATAACCTTCATATCAAACGGCCGCTCAACTCTCAGCACCACAAGATTTGAAGAAACTATCGTTTCCACTTCAGCTATCTCCGGTGAATATCCGATGATACTTATCATTTTTTCATCCTCGGAACAGATATCTTTCAGATAAACAAAGAGATCTGTACATTCAGACACATAATCCCCTGCATAAACCAGAAAAATGTCAGTCTGATTCCTGTATTCGTTTACTTCTTTGA
>CAMVLM010000073.1 GCA_947168335.1 uncultured Butyrivibrio sp.
CGAACAAGAATATCAGTGTCCTTGGGGCTTTAAGCCCCGGGTACACGAGTTTTATTTAGGAGGTGAAGATTGATGCTTCGTTCTGACATAAAAGAGATGCTTTCGGATTTTCAGAACAGAATGAAGTTTATTGATATTGTAAGGAGCATCACTGTTACAAGCTATCCGGACGATATAAAGAAGATGTTCGGCGGAGACTATGATTATTTAAACAACATTGTGGTTGCAGTTCTTTTGTACATCAAGGAGCGTACTCTGAGTGACAGGCAGTCCTGTACACTTAAGGACATTGCCGGATTTCTTGACAGCATAATCCAGATTGTCCCTGAAGAATATGAAATTGACACTTATAAACTTGCCAGTTTCATTGTAGTAAATGTTCTTCAGAATAACGGGAAGCTCATTGAATACAATACATTTTACGCGGATTCGGAAAGCTTTAAGAAGATGCCAATCCGCCTTGTCAATGAGGAAAAGGGTTCTTATCATCTGACAGATGATGTTTTTGACTTCCTTTACAGGTCTAAAGAAATAGAGTCTGAACTGGATTATTCTGTAACCCGCTTTAAGATGCAGGAATACATGAAGCGTAAGAATTATTCCGAGGCACTTTCCCAGAGCAGGGAGCTGGTTGCAAGGCTCCGAAACATGAGTCACAGCATGGATGATTTCATAATGCGATGCCGCGAGAATATTGCAAAGATAACGGTAGATGAGTACGAGAGGATAGTAGGGCAGTTCAGAAGTCTTATGTTTGATGAGCAGAAAGAACTGGAGGAAATACAGAAGAATGCCCGCAGGGAGGCTGAGGCTATAAGAAGCGCCTTGGATAATGGCGCAGACACGCAGGAAGCAAGGAAGAACCTGAAGGCCCTGAATGAAATCAATAAAAATCTGGATATTACAATATTGGAGCAGCGATCCCTCATAAATGCCAAGAGCTCTGTTTCAGAAAGCTATAAGCAGATGCTTCGGGACAGCTTTGTGATAAAAAGCTTTGAGCGTATGAATTTTGAACAGGATATCATGGTGAAGCTCCGCAAGATGGGAGATGGACTGGGAGATGCTGTATACACACTCATGGAGCCTCTGCTTAGCCCGGAATTTGATAAGAAATTCAGTATCGAAAACTTTTATGCAGCCTGCGGAACCTTCAGCAATGAGGAAGAGGACAAGGGGCTCAGCATCGATGATGCTGACATAAAAGCTGAGGAGCTGGGCAGAAAAAGAAACGAAATATATATGGAAATATGCATAGCTTTTTTTGCATTTCTTCAGAAGGAGAGTTCTTTTGAGATAAAGAAGTTCATAAGATCCCTGTCAATGGATGAACTTATGAAGTGGAACAAGGAGAGTGCTCTTCCCAATACACTTATGACCATATATCAGAAAAAGGAGATTGATATTGAGGCACTCCATGGGGACGAGAGCCTGTTTGCTAAAGAACCACTTGGTGAGTTTGATCTGTTATGGGTTCTTTGCAATATGCCTCAGAATTATCTGAATATGAAGAGAATTACATTTTCTACATCCGACCAGAAATGCGAATTTACTGTGGATGATGGGGAAACGCAAGTGACAATAGAAATGACTAATTTTACAGTTGAGGTAGAACGATGAATAAAAGTGCGCTTAAGCTCTATCATGAGCTTATGAAAAAAGGCTGGATAGATCGTGATGATAACAGCGTATTATGGGGATTTGTAGAGGATCCTGAAGCAAGAGACGAACTGGATCAGATGGGTGCTGAGCTTGGGTTTGAAATAATTCCTGCACAGAATCGGATTTACATGGTACCGACCCAGGATAATGATCTGTTTCTTAAAAACAATATTGATTACAGGTCTGATATCAAGGCCGGTAGTGATGTTAGGACAAGGGATCTGTATTTGCTCAATTATCTTGCTATTTTTGTGCTGTATACTTTTTTTAAGGGAGAAGATTCAGATGCTCTTGTCAGGGAATTTATCACAAAGGAAGACCTGATAAAGGATTTTACAGAACACTGTATCAACGTGACACAAAAGGGCGTAGATGGCGAGGATAAGACGGAAGATTTCAGTGATAGCTTTTTTATGCTGGCAGAAGACTGGCTTGGTAAAAAGGAAGGGGATCCTGCAAGCAGAAGGGTAGATGACCGATATGGCGTTGTAAATAAAATCCTTCTTAAGCTCAGGGCAGATGACCTATTTGTAGAGGGTGAAGATGGAAGAGTGGCTCCTACAAAGAAAACAAAGGATCTTATGCCATATGTTCTCAGGAAAGAGCGTGTTCAGATGATAAACTCATGGATTGAGGGGGACAAACATGCCGCAGATAAATAAGATCAGGATTGTAAACTTTAACTATAATGATGGCAACCGTTTTATCCCTGATGAATTATATGATCTTTCATCAGATAAGGGGGAGGCGCTTAATTCGCTGTTTAACCTGAATAATGGTGGAGGAAAGACGGTTCTGGTCCAGCTTATGATGCAGCCTGTGCATCCAAGAGCCATGGCAGGCGGAAGACGTATAGAGGATTATTTTGGCCGCCCAGGAGATCATTCTTTTGTACTTATAGAATGGAATCTGGACGGAAGTGATGACAAGCTTCTGACAGGTATTGCCATAGCCGGAAGTGCCAGCGAGAACACTGATGAGAGCCTGAGGGGAAATAGCATCAGGTACTACACCTTTAAGACTGTTTATGAAAACAGTTATTCTTCCTACAGTATAGCGGCTTTGGAGCTTTCCAAAAATGAGAACGGGAAGTATGTACCTGCACCTTTTGCCTATGTAAGGGAAAAGGCTAAGGCCAGCAGAGGTATTCTGGAAGTTTATTCATCCGATGAGAGTACTAAATGGACTAAAGAACTCTCCGAATATGGTATTTACAGATCTGAGTGGGAAACGGTAATAGAGGCTCTCAACAAGGATGAAGGTGGACTGAACCAGTATTTTGATGACGCAAAAACTTCAGACAAACTGATCGCCAAATTCTTTATTCCGGCAATCGAGAATAAAATGAAAAGTGTGGCTTCAAGCGGGACGGATTCCTCTCTTGAAACCATGCTTATCAATTATGCAAAGAGAATCTCAGAAAAAGAAGCTGTCATCAGGGAAAGAGATACAAATAGAAGATTGATTGAAGAATTGTCGGATCTTGGTAAGGTGAGCGACGATCTTTATAATGCGGGGGAAGAATTATCGGATAGTATAGGTGAGGTCTGCGGTTTTAAGGCTTCCATTGGCAGGAAGATTGGAACCATAGATGAGAGTATATTTGGAACTGTAAATGAGATCCAGAGTTTAGATTCCAAGATCATGCATATAGAACATGAGGAAAAATCAAAAGAATACTACGATGCCAGTGGTGAATATGAGGTAGCTGCTAATGCTCTTTCGGATGCAAAAGAAGCCCTTGATCAGGCAAGGGAAGAAACTAAAGTAAAAAAGCATGATGAAGATATACTGCAATCAGCAAGGCTCTACAGGCAGATTTTAGAAGCCGACAGCCAGATAACAACATATAAGAAGCTTATTGAGGAAAAAGAGAACGATTCAGAGGATGCGGAAACTGTAGCAAGGCTGAAATACTCCTGCCAGTTGAAGGCCAAAAGTGAAAGTGAAGCCCTGTCACAGAGTATCGATCAGAAGGATAATCAGATTCGGAGTAAAAATGATGAGCTGTGTGATAGTAGGGCAGAAATGGCAAAGGCTGAAAAGCTAAGGAACGATGCGAAGGAGAAACATTCGCAGTTTACTGCCAATCTGAATGCTTCAAAAGATAATACTGATACCAAAGTTAAGACATTAAAAATTGAAGCGGTAAGAATGCTGGACGGATTCTACTCTGAAAAAGATATAGAAGATGTGCGGATTAAGCAGGATGCTAATCGTGAGCAAACTGCCGTCTCCATAGCAAAAATCCAAAATGAAATAAAGGCTATGGATGACAGGAAAAATGAAATCCCTGATGAACTGGCTGATGTAAAGCTTAAACTTGGCAGGTTGTCAGAAGAGAAGAAAGTTGCTGAGGATGCGCTTTCAGAATACAGAACACTATTGGATTCACTTATACATATCTGCAGCAAATATAGCCTTGAAAATAGCACTATTTTTTCCGGTCGTCTAAAAAGTGTACTGCAGGAAGAAATAGAAATGACCGGCGCAAAGATCAGAAAGCATGGGCAGGACAAGCAGTCTTTGGAAGAAAGGCTTAAGGCCGCGAAAGAAGGTCATGTTCATATTCTGCCGGATATCATGAAATATGTGATGTCCACAGGAGTGTGGTGTCAGACCGGTGAAGAATACATTACAGGTCTTATGGAAAATGGTGCCATTACGCAGGAAAAAGCCAGGGATATTATGGAGCGACACCCGGAATTTGCATTTTCACTTCTTTTCAATAATGAAAAAGATATGGAAAAGCTTCTGGCTGCGGGGAATGTGGAGTGGCTTCCTGCCTCTGTTCCGCTTTTTACTATGGAACAGGTGAATTCTCTTATGTCAGGGGACATGGAAAGTGCTTCTCACCTAGCTGCTTATGACAAAGAATATTTTGCTGACAGATCAGGTTATTATGGCAGATTGGAAGATGAAATAAGAGTCAAAGAGGAAAAGTTGCAGCGTCTTAACGAAAGGCTGCGGGACAGTGAGGAAGAGAAGAAGCTCGTAGAAAAGTTTGATTATTCTGAGGACTGGAGCTCTTTACAGGAAAAAGCTATTGCCGAGCTACAGGAGAAAATATTTTCTTTGGAGGGTAGAAGGAAAGAACTGGAAGAAGAACAGGAAAGGATAAAGGAAAAGATTGATGCCCTTAAGGATGACCTGAATCATGAAGAAAAGCGTTTGAGGGAGCTCACCATGTGGATTGAGTCATTTGCTGAACTGAGCATAATGCTTACCAAGGAAAATGAATGGTATACAAAAATGCAGGAAGCATCTGTCATCCTGAAAAATTCAGAAAGCTCATATAAAAAAGCATGTGATGAGGTGGCTAAGTGCCAGGATGAGCTGACATCATTTGAAAATGAACGTAAGCAGCAGGCTGATCACTTGGATCGCGTCCGCACAGTTTTAGAGAATACGGGTAGTGCAAAGGAAGCAGAAATCGTTGAAGGATCATTGGAAGAACTATACTCTCAGTACCAGACTCTTCTGGGGAGTCTCAGTGAAAGCCTGGATAATCTCAGAGTCAGCCTTAATAAATCACAGCAGGACAAAGCTGAATATGAAAAAGAACTTGGTGATTATGAGTGTGAAAAGGCTGAATATGAAGCGGTCCATTTTTCACCTGAAGCCCTCAAAAATGCCAAGGATGCAGTGAGAGCAGCTTCAGAGAAAATGGAGAATGCCAGGTCCATATTTGGAGAATGTAATGTGAAAGAGGCATCTGCCAAGCAGAGATATGATGCAGCAGGGAAAGCACTTGAAGATTTTGACGGTGTAGCTCTTCCACAAAATGAGATAGGAGAGGATTTCAAAGCCAGAGTAAAGGCCGCCAAACAGGAGATACGGCAGTTAAACGAAAGGAAGGATTCATTTGAGCAGGAAAAACGTTCACTGGAGAGAATCTTTGATCGTGTAGGAGATGTCTTAAAGCCTATTCAGTTTGGAGACATAATAAAGACTGTTACACTTTCCGAAAAACCGTATGCTCAGTGGGAGTCTGTACATAATAATCTCATCAATGTAGAGAAAACCTTCCTTTATCAGAAAGAAAAGCTTAAGAGCAGCATAAGAACAACAGTAGCAGAGTTTAAGGACATAGCTCTTTCTGAAATAGTGAATAAGCTCAGTGCCATCGGTGAGATGCTTGATGATTCAGGGATGAAGGGAGACCGGCTCTATACTGTCAGCGAGAGCATCAGCACAATGACAGCTTCCATAGAGAAGATTAATAGCAGGATTGAGACTGATCTGAGGGAGATTGAAAATGACTTTAATGACATTGTAGACCAGTGCATGAATCAGGGAAAGAGGATGTATCTTGACCTTCGCATGATAGCAGCTAGTTCAAAGGCTCATATTTTTGCAGGTAAACCTCAGACCCAGATGGTGAAAATGGATCTTCCCGAGGAAAAAGAGATATCTGAGGAAGCATCAAGGGTTTCAATAAAGACTGAGATTGAGCAGGGGGCTAATGAGATAAAAGAGCTCCTTCGAAGCGGTGCGGAAGAAAAGCAGATCCAGAAACGCGCCAGAACTATAGTATCAAGTGAAAGGCTTCTTCATAAATATATACGCCAGGAATCCATAAAAATCAGAGTCTACAAGATTGATATGAACAGTGCAAACTCTGTATACAAGGGTTGGGAGGAGACACTGACACAGAGTTCCGGTGCTGAGAAATTTGTGGTATTTTTCTCAGTGGTACTGACACTTATGAATTATACCAGGTCATCCGCAGGGCTTGTCAGCAAAAACGTCAAGAGTGTGCTGATTCTTGATAATCCTTTTGGAAAAATAACCTCAGCGCATCTTTTGAAGCCGATGTTTGATATAGCAAAGCACTTCAATGTACAGCTGATTTGTCTGTCCGATATCAATAAGAGTGATGTTGTCGGCTGCTTTGATTGCGTTATCAAGCTTGTTATAAAGGCACAGAACCTTTCAAACTTCGAAATAATGACGCATGAGGGTAATGAGAGGATAGAGCATGGCTACTATAAAATCATGAACGGACAGATGAGCCTTTTCTAATCTGATATTAGAATGATGCCAAAATGTTAACAAAAAGTAGGTTGAACTATTTGCTCATGAAGTTTTTTCTAACGGTGGAATAGTTAATACCAAAGAGCTTTGTTATGATGAAAGTCCTGCGGAAATGTGGGACTTTTGTTATTTTTTGGTAATATGTTACAAATAACATATTATCGCCAAATATGTCATTTATAACATATTTCAACATTGCAAATTGATATGTCATTAAAAACAAGTATTTGCTGCTATGCACAAAAATATGTTATACTTAACATATTGGAGGGCGAAATAGTGAGCAAAAACGAAATGGATGCGATATTTGAACAGATAAATAAACTGAATAAGCCAATTTCTACGAAAGAGCAGGATCATGGAGAGGGTATAAATAGTTCATTAAGCGATGTACTAAATGGAATATCGGAAGAAATACAAAGAGTATTGGATGATAATAATTTTACACAGGAAGATTTGTGTGAAATAACAGGAATGTCTCAGTCCAATATAAGTAAGATACTCAATGGTAAGGTAGCCCCAAGGATTGATACCTTACAAAAGATAGCAGCATCAACACATACAAGATTAGTTATAAGCTTTGAGAATATTGAAAAAGAGGACTGATATGGCACATATTGATTCTATAGAGATAAATGGATACAGAGGAATAAAAGCATTAGCTGTCTCGGATTTTTCAAAAATAAACCTTGTCGTAGGTGATAATAACAGTGGAAAGACATCGTTTCTGGAGGCTTTTCAGCTATTATTTGCCAATACTCAACTGGGAACATTGAAAAGTGTTATTAATCAGAGAACTGTGCTTAGCCCCGATAAGAGTAGTTTTTACATTTCATTTATAAAAATGTTCAATATGGAACAGAATTCTGATCAGTTGGAATTTGATATTTCTGCAGAAAGCAGTAGTGGAATGCTTCGATTTCAGCTTAGTGGGAATGAACACAACATTTCTGGTGATGAGGCTATTCAATTATCCATTTTGTCTCAGCGTGAAAAACTGCAGTATAAAAGGAATTCTGCAGTTTTGCCGGAAAAGGCAAAAGTATTCACAGGAAACATAGCTGCTCAGACAGGAAAAAAGGTTTCCCAACAGGAAATCAGATGTACATCTTTGGATATAGGGTTCCCAGGTGTTTCTTTAAAAAAAGAGATTCAGTACATTCCTTCATTTGGACATCTTCGATACGATCTTTTGCAAAATATTGTAGAGAATCCAGAATACAAAAAGCTGGCAATTGATATTCTTAAACTGTTTGATAATAAAATTGCAGATATCTGTTATACCAAAGCGGATGATGGATCTTTTATTGAAACCATTATAACTGAGACTGGGGCTAATATGCCTTTCTCAGTATACGGTGATGGCATTAAAAAGATTCTTTATATACTCAATAAGCTCTTTGATTCTATGGATTCAGTATTGTTGATTGACGAAATTGAGACAGGGCTTCATAAAAAATATTACGACATATTATTCCCTGTAATATTTGCATTGGCAAATAAGCTGAATGTCCAGTTGTTTATTGCAACTCATAGTGTGGAAGCAATAGATGCGATATTGAAATATGGTGATTATGATAAAAGGGAAGAGAAAGAGGATCCAATTAAGGTTATTACACTTAAGAGAATTGAATCAAAAGATGGAAAGGAAAGTAATATAGTTGCCAGAAATGTTACAGGGAACTATGTGTATGAAAACAGAAAAGTATTTGAATATGAGGTGCGCTTATGATGACAGAATTAGTACTTGTAGAAGGCGTGTCTGATGTTCAATTGATCAGCTATTTCATGCAGAATGTATATGGATGGAAATACAGGAATAGTAATGCACTGGGGATAACTGAACTTGATAAATATGAGCATATAGAAAGCTTGTCAAAAGGAGAAAACCAGCTTGTATTATGCGGTGTTGGAGGGAATGGCAAATTTGCTTCATTTATTGATAAACATCGCATAAACGCAATGATTGTCGAAAAGGATATAGCATCTTTGATGGTAGTAACCGATCGAGATGAAGATAATGATGCTAAGATAGGAAGAAGAGTTAATAAGGCGCTTGAGAATGTAACAGCAAAATCAGGGGAATGGATAAGCAATCATATAATAGATTTGTTTGGCCAAAATAAATTAGTTAATACTTTTTTACTGATAATTCCAACTAAAGAAAACGGTGCATTGGAAAGAGTTATTATAGATGCACTGGAGGATATCCCGGAAGAAAAAGGGCTTATCGGGGAGGTGATTAGATTCATTGATGATTTAAAAAGAGAAATGGTTCCGGATTTAAACCATGCAAATAAATATAACAAGGCCACTGTTGGAACGTTCTTTAGTGTCAGGGATCCACAAAATGCAATGCGTTCTTTTGGAACATTTATCTCCAAGATTGATTGGGCTCAGTCAGAGTCTCTTAAAACACTTTTTGAGCCGTTTAGTTACTTGGGTAGGGAGAAACCAATTGATAATCAAATTACGTAAAATTTGAACTGGCGGTTTATTTTCTATTATAGATAGTTGTGTTATTATATTCAGACGGGATGGCGTTGAAGATTCTTTTTACAGAGGAGGCGACCATGGACATAATGAATGTTTTTGTTGACATGCAGGCTACCGGAGAACGTATAAAGCAATTACGACAGGAGAGGAAAATAAAGGTATTCGAGTTGGCAAATGCACTTGGACTGGAATCCGAGCAGGCCATATATAAGTGGCAACGTGGTCAGTGCCTGCCAAATGCGGATAATCTTGTAAGACTTAGCATACTGTTTGGATGTCATATTGAAGATATCCTTATTCATAACATTACAGAAGAGGACGAGAGTCCTCTTCTTCCTGTTATAGGGTATATTAAGAAACATATAATGCTGTTATGGGAAGATTTATAATAATCTGCTCTGTTGGATATATTGTTTTTGGGCTGGATACTTGAGAAGCCAGAGCCTGGAGGAGGACCTATGGGTCCTTATTTTTTTGCAATGAAACCGGCATTGCGTAGGTCATATTTTGAACGACAAGTTCAATGACACGATCAGTTTTCATATATAAAATAATAAACATAAGCATATTGACAGGAGTAGTTTTGAGAATTGATTAGGAGATTGAAATGCGCCAATTGATAATTGCTCGTAAGGATTTAAATATGTCACCCGGGAAGCTTGCAGCGCAGGTTAGTCATGCAAGCATGGCGTTTATTTCATGGGCAATTAATTGTAATGCAAAGCCTGTAATGAAGTATTCTATAGTGAATGTATATGGAAAAGAATTAAAAACCGGTGAAAAGATACCTAAGATATTCTTTGGGGCGGAATTGGCTGAACTTGCACGTCAGACCAGAGCTGCAGGGAGGGACAGCTTTACATATAGAACTGTTAAGGATGGAGAACATACAAAATATGAGTTTTGTGAAAATGAAGTAGAAAGCTATGAATGCAAGTTTTCTATAGAAAAAGAAGTTTATGAGCAGTGGTTTGCTGGCATATTTACCAAAACAATATGTGAGGCAAAGAATAGGAACCAACTGATGAAGGCTATAACAATGGCGGAGGAGTTAGGGCTGACAGAAGGGGAAGATTTTTTCCTCATTAAAGATAATTGTCTTACTGAATTGGAACCTGAGGAAGTGGATGAAAATGGAGTGGGACGAACTCTGACATGCATAGGGTTTCGACCACTTCCTGATGAGGTGGCACATAAAATTAGTAGAAAGTATCAGTTATATAGATAGAATGAGGGCTAAAGAATGATATTTGATGAACTTGACAAAAAAATGCGCACTTATGAGCAATCGTTGGATCAGGTTTTACTCCCGGACATGTATATGGTCGCCAGGTTAGATGGCAGAGGATTTACCAAGCTTACTAAAGAAGTGTGTAAATATGAGACTCCCTTTGATGTAAGATTCAGAGATATCATGGTAAATACAACAAAGGCGCTTATGAACTGTGGTTTTAGGGTGATTTATGCTTTTACTGAGAGCGATGAAATATCATTGTTATTTGATAAGAATGAGGATGCCTTTGGACGAAAAGTCAGAAAATACAATTCAACGCTTGCTGGAGAAGCGAGTGCGGCATTTTCATTGGAACAGGGCATGGTGGCAACATTTGATTGCAGGATGATTCCTTTGCCTAACGCTGAAAGAGTAGAAGGAATAGAGATGGTTTATTCCAAAGGATAACCAAGGCAAAGGTCTCTTCCTTATTATAAGAAGGTGGCAAACAGATGGAAAAGTCCAGGAAGGATAATAAAGGCAGAGTCTTAAGAAAAGGTGAAGGATATAGGGCGAATGATAAGCGATATCAATATACTTATTTAGATTCAAGGGGAACGCGAAGATATATCTATGCTAAAGATCTAGCAAAACTCAGGGAACGTGAGGAAGAGATTAAGAGGGATCAGTTGGAGGGAATAGACAATTATGTGGCAGGGCACATAACGGTCAATGAAGTGTTTGATAGGTGTATGGCTGTAAAAACCAATCTGAGAAGGACAACCAGAGCGAACTATGAGTTGATGTATAACAAGCATGTAAGGCATGGCTTTGGTGAGAGGGTGATAGGAAGCGTTAAGTTTTCAGATGTAAAGCTTTTTTATCATCAGTTAGTTACAGAAGATGGTATTAAGCCAAATACGGTAGGGACAATCCACAGTTGTTTACATCCTACATTTGAGATGGCAGTTAGGGATGATGTAATCAGAAAGAATCCTTGTCATGGAGTGTTAGGAGAGCTTTCCAATGACTTTGGAAAAAATACAGGAATAAGAAAAGCACTTACAATAGAGCAGCAGAAGGCATTTATGGATTATATAAATGGTCATGAAATTTTTGGTCATTGGTGGCCGGTCTTCATGGTACTTTTGGGTACTGGGTGCAGATGTTGCGAATTTATCGGCCTTCGCTGGCAAGACATCGATATGAAAAAACGGACGATTGACATCAACCATAGCTTGGTTAGAGTCAAGAGGTTTCGCGATGAGCCTGATAGAAGACTTGGGGTATCTCTTCCAAAAACAGAAGCGGGAAAGAGAGTTATACCTATGATGGATCAAGTATATGAGGCATTCAAGCTGGTGTATGAGGAGCAACTTGTCACGGGATTCAATGAGACAGTGATAGAAGGCATGAGAGGATTTATTTTCAAAAATGCCAATGGAAGCGTTCTGAATGAACAGAACCTTAATGCAGCAATTAAGAGGATTGTTGCTTCTTATAATGTGCAGGAAGAAGAAAAGGCTGCAAGGGAAAAGAGAGAACCTTTATTGTTGCCAAATTTTTCAGTCCACTATTTGAGACATACTTTTTGTACAAGATTCTGTGAAAATGAGACAAACATTAAAGTTATCCAGTCAGTGATGGGACATAAGAGTTTCCGTACGACTATGGATGTGTATGCTGAAGCAACAGGTAGTAAAAAACAGGAGGCTATGCAGAACTTATCTGCTAAGTGGGAGGAATTCTAGAAATAGCCCTTAATATGTATCAAAAGACATAATCCGGTGAAGAGTTGGCGGAAGTGCCGGTTGAAGTGATAGGTTCTTTATCTCTTTAAGAGACAAAGTTGAGATTGGAAATAATGAAAAGGGGATAATTATGGGAAGAAATGAAAATGTGTTGATATTTGAAGATACATATAGGCTGTGCCATCAGAATAAAAAGCTTTCTGATTCTATAGCTATGTCTGTTAAGGACCAGCAGTTAATATTAACAGATGTAGAAGTTTCCAAAGAAGGGTTGAACCATTATGATACTCCGGCAAAGGTTGTTGTCTCTAAAAAGAGAACATTGCAGGCTGCAGCTGATTATAAAGGAACAAAAATAGCGGTTCATAACTTTGCATCTGCAACTAATCCAGGCGGTGGCGTGGTAAAAGGCTCAAGCGCGCAGGAAGAATGCCTCTGCAGATGTTCTACACTGTACTTTTGCCTGAATAGAAAGGAAATGATGGAAGGGTTCTACTATCCACATAGGGCAGAGAAGAACCCAATCCATAATAATGATGTTATTTATACACCGGGGGTTACCGTGTTCAAGTCTGATACGGCCAATCCAGTAACAATGGATGAAAAGTGTTGGTATGATGTAGATGTGATTACATGTGCAGCGCCGAATCTACGACCAGTGCCTGCAAATCAGTATAACAGCGGAGATGGATCCAGGCCTGTTAAGGTAAGCGATAAAGAATTATTGCAGATACATGAACAGAGACTTACTCGCATATTGGATGTTGCTGCCGCAAATGGTGTTGAAACAGTAATCCTTGGAGCATTTGGTTGTGGAGCTTTTCAGAATAAAACGGAAGTTGTTGCATTGGCAGCAAAGAATGTAATCAAAAACTATCTTCAGTCTTTTAAAAACATAGAGTTTGCAGTATATTGCAGCCCGAATGATGATAGGAATTATAAGGTTTTCGAACGGAATATGAAGGATTATATAAGCCAATGATAATAGCGCAAGTATAAAAATAAGCCGAGCGGCTAAGATTTTACTGGTCATATGGTAAATAAAGCCGCTCGGCTCATATACTGTAATATGCAGGTCAAATGCAGGTCAAATGCAACCCTCCATGAAAATTATTAACGAGATTCATGTTGATAATTTCCTTGATGACCAATATAATATAGCTATAAAGAAATTATTAACGTAAAAAACGAGAATAAATTTCGGGAGTGATTGGCTATGAAAATAATAAGCATAAAAGCAGAAGGTCTTCCTTTATTTAAAAACGGGATAGAAATAGGTTTTACAGCTACCCAGAGAGTAACTGAAGACGATAAGATGGTTTTGCACAACTTATTTAGCAATGTTTACCTTAATCCTACTGAGGCTATTATAGGAATTAATGCATCAGGTAAGACATCTGTTTTGAAGCTGATTCTTTTAGCGCTTGGTATTGTAAACAATGAGCCCATTAATCATATTGAGGTTAAGGACATTCTTGGAAAGACGCGTGATGCAGTGATTACAATATGTTTTTACTCTCAGAAATGCTTATATAAACTGACGACATCAATCAGTTGTAAGGATGGAAGATATATTATAACTGATGAGAAACTGTGGAAGAAGCAGGTTGAACTTATCAAAACAAGAAAAGCAATGCAAGAATTTGATGATTCCATGGTGATTGCCACAAGGCATGATGATGAGGAATTCCTTTCTGATGATGTGAGTATCATCATTGCTTTAAATAAGAAGAATAAGGATCAGATGTTTATAGAAGATATGCTTTCATTTACAAATGTGAATGTGTTGCCTGCATCTGAAACAATTCCTGTTCCGGTGATTGCATTCCTGGATCCAACTGTAGAGCAGTTGTCGTTCGAAGCTCAAAATGGAAAAGAACTGATTCATTTGAAATTTAAAAATCAGAATGAGATATTGCTCAATAATTCCAGAGAACTTGAGAATTATCTTTCATCTGGAACTATTAAAGGAATAATTGTCTTTACAAAAGCAATGGAAGTATTAAGGCAAGGCGGGTACATGGTCGTAGACGAGATTGAAAACCATTTTAATAAGGAAATAGTAGCAACGCTTATGAGATTTTTTATGGATGGAAAGCTCAATAAGCACGGCGCGGTCCTGATATTCTCTACGCATTATCCTGAACTTCTTGATGAATATGATAGAAATGATAGTATCTACATTACAAGAAATAAGGATGGAATAGAATTACAGAGCCTGACGGAAAAACTTAATAGAAATGATATCAAGAGAAGCGATGCATACCAAAGTGGACTTCTCGAGGGAACAACACCTGCATATGAAGCGTTTATGCAGCTTAAAAACAGTATATCAGCTTATGTTTAAGGGGGATGTGTGATGGAACTTAAACTAAGCAAGTACAAAGCATGCATATGTGAAGGCTCTGCAGAAAATGCCATTATTGATATTCTGGTAGACGAGCACTTACTGATATTCGAACGCGAGGAAATGCTTGATGGCGAAGTGATCAGAATCAGAGATGCCAGGAAGTTTGAGAGCAGATATTTGAGAAAGGGATTTGATGATAAAATCTCAATTATTCGTATACTTGATTCAAGAAGAGAACAGTTCAGTTTGAGCAAGGCATATCAGCACAAGGTGGATGTAATAAATGTTATAACTGCACCAGAGATAGAAATGCTCATAATCCTTGCAGAGGATAAATACAAGGATTTCAAGAAGTCTGGAAAGAAGCCGAGTGACTTTTGTAAGCAGGACCTTGGAATGAAGAACGTGAAGTCCTATGATTATGTCAGAGAGTATTTTGGAGATACGAAAATGCTGCTCATAGCGATAAAGAAATACACTGAGATATCAAAAATCCAAAAGGGAGAATATACTTTGCTGGATTTGCTAAAGGATAAAAATATGTGAGTGTAGCGCTACAGTCATTATAAAGCACGATATATTTGATTTAAAAAACTTTGACAAAAGAATCAAAAAATAATGACAGCGAAATCAAGAAAGCATATAATATAGTAGTAAATCAATTGCGAGATGCATTTAAGAAAACGTGTTGTCATCTGCTTGAAATAGTTGACATGTTTTCACCTGGCACTTAGCAATAAAATCCATAGAGGTACAAATAGAACCCGTACTGACACAAATAATACTACAGAACACGGGAACCCTATGGAACAAAATGGACAGTAGTCCGGCATTAGTCTTATGTCTGATAGACATTCTACGAACTTCTATAGCCTAATACATGTTATGAGATGGAAAAAATCCCGACACTTAAAAGCATCGGTAAGTAAAACCCAGTATTCATGCGGGTTTGAAGAGATTAAGATAAGGTTCTGACCACATTTTGACCACAACGTGATGACCACAGTTGATTTTGATTGTTTACTGTTGTCCGGTGGTTGACCACACAAAAACTGTTTTTACATACAGAAAACTCTAAGAAATGAGAGTTGCTTTTTAGAAAACAAGATTCTAAAAAGCAGCTCTTTTTTGTTGGCTTTTTCATGGAAGGTTCTTGATCAGCACAAAAAAGAAAGGAATCAAGAACATGAAAAAACAAAGAGAAGACAGGCCGTATTTTGATGAAAACAAGAATTACCTGGATGAGGATCCGAAACCTTTATTTGATAAGCAGAAGATCATTGAGGAAAAAGTCGTAATAAAAAGAATCCGAAAGCAGTTTCTTTCATATAAGGAGGCAGAAATTATTTACAGCCTTCAGCACAAGAAACTTCTTGAACTTGGTGATGCTTGCGGAGCACTTTACCGGGATGGAAATACAGTAAGGATCAATCGAGATATCTTTGATGCTTATCTAGAGAATTTCCATCAGCCTGCCGGAATGTACCAGACTAATGGTAACAGAGAGAAAAAGAAGCTGGAAGAAAGGCAGGGATGATATGTTTGGAACAATATGGATGTTCTCAGATCAGATAGATGATGAGGATCTTCTATTTGCTCAGAAGTCATTCATCACTATCACAATGGCGATCGAGTATTACGGAATGAGCTATAAAGCTGTCAATCATGCAGCTGATTGTGCAGGAGCCATATATAAGCTTAACAAAAAAGTACTTATAAGCAGGGAAATATTTGAAGACTATCTAAGAAAACATGGAAAGGATGGGAGAAGAAATTATGTGCCGAGTAATTGCTATCGCTAATCAGAAAGGTGGGGTCGCAAAGACCACAACAGCAGTGAATTTAGGAATTGGACTTGCAAAGATGGGGAAGAAGGTTTTACTGGTGGACGATGACCCACAGGGGAGCATGACAATCTGCCTTGGTTACAGAGAACCGGACAATCTGGAACTCACAATCGTGGATATTATCGAGAAGATTGTTAATGAAGAGGATATTCCTGAAGACTACGCAATTCTTCATCACAGTGAAAACGTGGATGTGCTTCCATCAAATATCGCTCTTTCAGCAGCTGAGGTTTCTCTTGTAAATGTAATGAGCAGAGAGCTTGTTCTCAGAGATTATGTGGAGAAGATAAAGCACAAATATGACTACGTGATAATCGATTGCATGCCATCCTTGGGAGTAATGACTGTAAACGCACTTGCTTGTGCAGATTCAGTGCTTATACCGGTGCAGGCAGCATTTCTTCCTGTAAAAGGTCTGCAGGCACTTCTCAAGACCATATACACAGTAAAGCGCAGGCTTAATTCAAAGCTTGAAATTGAAGGAATCCTCTTAACTATGGTGGATAAGAGGACCAATTATGCAAAAGAGATCATTGAGGAAGTAAATGAAGTTTACGGAAAGACACTGAGAGTTCTTCCGACAGAGATTCCGCTTTCCATCAGAGCAACAGAGACCTCTGCCATGAGCAAGAGTATTTACGACTATGATCCAAGAGGCAAGGTTGCCAGTGCTTACACAGAACTCACTAACATCGTTTCACAGAATGCATAAGGGGGATTACGGATATGGCTAAAAGAGAAAAGATACATTTTGAGTCAGTAGATCAGCTCCTTGGGGCTCCGACTATTAAGGATGGTACTGAGGAAATAAGAATCGATAAGATCCATGCATTTAAGGACCACCCCTTCAAAGTACTTGATGATGAAAAGATGGAAGAGCTTGTTGAAAGCATTAGAAACAATGGTG
>CAMVLM010000074.1 GCA_947168335.1 uncultured Butyrivibrio sp.
AATTGCGATATATTAGGTTCTGAATATATTTCTAATACTTCGCATTTGCGTTACATAATAGTTGTGTATTGCGATATAGCATGGTTGTGATATGCGATACATTTACTTCGCATTTGCGATATAGTATAGTTGCGCAACGCGATATAGTTACTTCATATTTGCGTTATATCCACAAACCCTGTGCACCCGCATAGCGTGTGTTTTCTATCTCGCATGCTTCACGAGTTTAACAATGTCGCAACTCAAAATAAAAAATACTTCGCATTTGCGATATAATATAACGCATTTGCGAAGTATTGCGATTGCTTATTACCCCTTTACAAGTTACATAAAATCATCAAGGTCAATACCCAGTTTTCCGAGTTCATCAAGGTCTGCCAGTTCGCCCATGTCTCCCATTTCATCCATGTCGCTATCCTCCATGTACGGCTCGCCATTTCTTATTCCAAACTTAACTTCGGCATCGAAATCTTCATATACACCTTCGTAATCAAAATCTACATAGTCAGATGCGTTTATGTATTCTTCCAGCTTTGCTGCGGCTTCTTCAAGCCTGGGATCGTCTGAAGCTCCACCGATGGCAGGGCCTGTAGCTCCGCAATAAACCATCAGCTGATAAGTATTTCCTTCATCATCAGTTCCAAGGATGAAGTAGTTATACATATCCTCAAGATTGCCAGAGCTGTAGGCAGGTTCTCCAAAGAGCTTCAAAAGTCTGCCATAGGTCAAAGGCATGGACATAGGATTCTTAAGTATATTGCCCACATGACGGATCAGGCTTCCCCCATTCCAATTCTTCAGCTCATTCTCGTCTGTAACTGATTTAAAAGTGATATTCATACCGTATTCCTCCTTATATTTCTGCAAATATGCATTGTTCCCCAGGCGTATTATAGCAGAACTATAGTAAAACACCAGTAAAAATGCGCATAGTGCCATTTTCCACACTGTGCTATATACAAAAATCCCGCCTGTGCACATCCTAATGAAGCTCTTTCCAGCACTTACTTCACCCTCAACTACTAACAACCGCACCACATCCCGCCCTACATCACCTTCAACTACTAACAACCGCACTACATCCCGCCTTTACGTCAGGCACAACTAATAATATAATTCAGAAAAGGACTAAAACCACCGGAAAGGACACACTATGCATTACGACTGCCTTATAATCGATGATGAGAAAGCGCTCGCTGACAACACGTGCGAATACTTCAATATGTTTGAACTGAAAACCAAAGCCGTGTACTCCAAGCAGGAGGCGGAAGAATTCCTAAACGAGCATAGCGCGAAGCTGATCTTATTGGATATCAATCTTTCTGATGGAAGCGGATTCGATCTTTGTAAAAAAGTCCGCGAAACCCTGAATATACCTATTCTTTTTATATCCGCAAGAAATACCGATGATGACAAGATCATTGCCCTGAATATCGGAGACGATGACTATATTGAGAAGCCCTATTCTCTGGGTGTTCTTCTTGCCAAGGTCCGGGTCGTTCTCAAGCGTTACGGCGATACCACCCAAAATGCGCAGCCGGATTCAGCAAGCACATCAAACGAAAACACATCGGAATCTTCTGATTATGATGATGGAAACCTGAGAATTGACAGCATCAACAAGGTGTGACTGTCGCAGGCAAAGAGCGGAAGCTCACAAGCCTTGAATTCAAGCTTCTCAAATATCTAACGGACAACCGGGACCGGCTTATAACCAAGACCGAGCTGTTCGACAATGTCTGGAAGGACAAGTACACAAGCGACGGAACACTTAATGTCCACATTCGAAAAATCAGGGAGGATATTGAAGCTGACCCTCAGAATCCAAAGTACATCGTTACTGTCTGGAAGGAAGGTTACAGGTTTGTTTCATTATGAAAAGAACACGTTTTATCCTATTATTGTTAATCACGTTCCTGGCTGAGATCCTGCTTGTCATCAATTTCACCGGAAAAATAATTCTTCGCGGCCAGGACACGGTAGCCGTCAACGACTGTGTAAAAAGTGTTGAAAACAATTTCGGCAATGAATCCGCATACTCCGATGCACTGAAATACGTTATTCTCGGAAGCGACGGACAGGTCATCTACCAAAATTCCCCCGGACTTTCCAAGTCCCTGAATGAAGCCATCAAAAAAGGCGATCTCATCCTGGATTTTTAAACTTCATCCCACGAAACGGGTCATTTTCTGTTTCACAACGACAATTCAGAAAGAATTGAAGCCTACAAAAACAGGCTTGTCGTTTCTTTTATCATGATTTCCTTAATTCAGCTTCTGCTGATTTTTTCCTATTTTATTTATCTGAAAAGAAATATCACAGATCCCTTCAGGAAACTTAGCGGTTTTGCTAAAAGGGTTGCTGAGGGCAATCTGGATCTGCCTCTTGAGAAACTTATCGGAAGTGATACAACAGATTATTACAAGTACACATGCCTCGGTTACAGTGATGTTTCCCTCCCTTTCGGAAACGGAACTCTCGCACCTCAGCTTCTTGTGAATAATGATTCAGCTTTTCATAAAAAGATAGACAGAACTGAAATTGTTGTGGAAGATGAAAGCATAACATCAGATTTTATCTATCTTCCCTATCAGTTCTATACTTCAGGCGGCTATGAAATAGGCGATACATACGCTTTTGAGCTTATGGGCGCAAAGTATTCCTTCACAGTAAAGGGCTTCACAAACACCACCTACTGGGGCTGCAACAACTGCGGCTGCTACGAATTCGTGGTAGACAATGATAACTACGCGAAGATTTACGAAAAGGACAGCCAGACTTCCGATTCTGTTATTATTCCTTTTAAACTGAATGAAGGCGTTAAAATAAGCAGATTCGAGATCAAAAAGCAAAACGAGATCATAGCTCACAATCCTTCTGCTATGGTAACAATCTATAAATACAATGATGTTATTATCGGAAAAAGCTTTATGTCACTTGTGCTGACGGTTTCTTTCCTGACAATTACACTCATCATTATTCTTGTTATTACAATAATGCTGACTAACAGCATTTCCAATTACATCAGGGAAAACATGAAGAGTATCGGTGTTCTTAAGGCTCTTGGCTATACAAGCGCATGGATAAGACGTTCATTATACTTTATGTTTACGGCATTATCTTTGGTTGCAAGTGTTATAGGCGCTGCTTGGTATTCTTACTTTTGAGACCTGTGATGGAGTTGTCGCTTTTGATCATGAGGTTAAAGATGATGCTCTTGAGTTTTTGCAGAATACAAAAGGTGTTTCAAATATCAGAAATATCATAAAGTTTACTCTTAATCACAATGGTGAGGACAGTCTTATTACTTATGTTTTTGATAATCCTGAAAAGATGAACAACAGCAATGTCTGCTACTCCGGAAGACTTCCGAAATATGACAATGAAGCAGCTGTAAGCGGAAAGTTTGCATCGGATTATGGTTTTGACATCGGTGATGAAATAGAGCTTGAATATGGTTCTGAAAATTATAAGTTCCTGCTGACCGGACTGATCCAGACCTGCAATAACAGCGGAATGGAATGTGTCATCACCCAGACAGGCGCTGCTCATCTCATGGATCTTACCTATTCACCTGCCTACTTCTGGTTTGACTGCGATGAAAATGTTCAGGTGGACCAGGTCCTTGATCTTTGCACAGAGAAATACAGCGATCATGTTGTTTCTACCATGAACTTTCACGAGATGCTTGAAGGAAACATGACTACCTTCAAAAGTATCGCAAGTCTGATGCTTGTAATGCTTTGCATCATTTCAGCTATTGTAATTGTCATTATCCTGTACCTGCTTATCAGATCCTTTGTTTACAACAAGCGCAGGGACTACGGTGTTTACAAGGCTCTTGGTTTCACTTCAAAAAGCCTGATCTTGCAGACAGCACTGAGCTTCATGCCTTCGATAATCATATCGTCGGTTGTGTTCTCTGTATTTTCTTATTACATGGCAAACCCTTACATGTCGGTTGTAATGCACTCCTTTGGCCTGATGAAGAGCACATTTATTGTCCCCGTCCCCGGAGTTATCCTTATTGGGATTAGCATGATTGTTATCGCATTCTTCTTCTCTCTGCTACAGTCACTGAGGATAAAAGAGATTGAATGCTATGAAATGCTTATTGGGGAATGAGATGTGATCCGGAATAGAATGAGGTTGAGGATATAAAGTAACTATGGGTTAGCTATAGGACATTGGGGATTTAGTGGGTTGATAGATATGGTGGTTTGCTTCAGATATTTTTGTTTGTTTTGATACGGTGGTTTTGCTTTAAATAAGATGATTTAATACCAGATGCGGCATACTATATCGCATTTACGAAGTATGTATATCGCATTTGCGTAGTGATTTTATTGTAAGAACAAAGTACCTGTATATTTGGACATATCTGGTCTACCATGGTATTGGTATACCGCAAATTTGAAGTATATATATCGCAAATGCGTAGTATTAAAATGTTCTTGCACACTAATTGCAATGCCAATACTTCGCAAATGCGATATATTATGACGCAAACGCGAAGTATTTTTACATGCGTTGCTACAAGAAGTTCTATGCTCCAGAAAAAATGTAATACTTTTCACCTTGCTTACTTGATTCTCAGTGTGCATTAATGCAAGATATTCTGCGCTCCAGAAAAAATGTAATACTTTTCTCAAGAATTACTATTACATATTTTTTTACTATCACCGATCTTTTTCAGAAAAAGCTAAATAGTAGACGAAATCCACTTGAAAATATTACATTTTTTCAAAATGAATATCTATGAGTGATTGGATATACTCAATGCTGATAGGCGCTGCACCGGTCTCAAATGTCATTATGAGATTTTTGCCTGGAATATATCCTGCATTGATGTAATTACGAATCTTGTTCAACATTTTAACTTGATAGGATGGGCTGTCGGCCAAACCGAAGTGCTCCCAAATGATTTTTCTTTTTGTCTTTGGATGAATGATTGTAAAATCAGGATAAATGATGGCATCATCGATGGTGAGTGGATACTCGTAACAGTATTCAATATTATTTGAAAAAAGAGAATAGGCGATTATGGCCTCCGATTTTGATCTGACAAATTCGCCTTTTGGCGCTTCTACGACCAAAGCTTCCGGTTTATAGGGATTCTTTGGATAGTCTTTTTCGAAATAGCATTCAAGATATGGTGAAAGCAAAGGCAAATAATGGGAGTCATCAGAAAGCATCTTGTTTACCTTGCATTTTCTGCGTATTTCCAAAAATCTTTTTACTGCAAGATATTCATTTTTCTTATCTGCCAGGATTGCCTTTTTTAATGCCTTCTTGGCCAGTTGCTCCGCCAGGTCCTTGTTCTTTTTGGAAATGTAAGAACGGATTGGCTTACCATGCACATCTTTAGTCTGACGAATCCAGCGATTGCCGTTTTTAGTCTTATAAATGACAAGTAGTCCTTTCGGAAAAGATTTCAGTTGCTGCTCAAGCTCCTTTATCTCCTGTTCCAAAGTGCCTAACCTCGTTTCGTAATACAATGTGTTGATCATGCTAATTAACTCCTTGCTGATACTTTTTGTGAATATCCGGGGATTGATTTTGAAATAGCTGGTGTGTTCTCGAATTGTTCTTTCTTGCAAGTGTGGTTAAATTCAGCGATGCCTAGTGCATACTCTCATTCATCATTTTTACAAGTATGTCCGAAATCAGCTCTGACTAGTGCAACTCCTCGGAACCATTCAGATACTCAATTAATTTGTTGAAATTCTTTCGGCGAAATGCCGTATTGAAATATGAAAGCACAAACGTGCATTGCAGATGTTAACATAGGCAAAATTAAAAATCAAGCTCATTTTTGCTGAAGCCTCAAATAAAGCAATTTCACAGTTACCGATCCTGCTATTATTGAAAAAATGTAATAGAATCCCTGCCAAAAAGGCTTGTTTCCTGGCTGTTTTGCTATGATTCTGTTGCCTTCAGAAATTTTGTAATACATTTTCTGGAAATTTATATTACATTTTTTCCAGGAGGATTTCGCATTTGAAATACTGGGATGATGGGACTGCAAAAACCACTAAATTGTATTACATTTTTTCCAGATAGGTTTCGCATTTGAAATACTGGGATAATTGGACAGCAAAATCCACTAAATTGTATTACATTTTTTCCGTAACCAGCGTTTATTTGATATCCCATATGTAGTTGCCAAATCTTGCACATTCATTGTTCAAATAATTCCTACTCTATGAAAATATGTAATATTTTCCATGAAATAGGAATCATTTCTTCTATCTGCTCTGACAAGAATTCCTGTGCCCTGAAAAAATGTAATAATCCCCATGATATTCGCAAAAGAAAAAACCACCCCACAGATATGTGGGGTGGCAGATACATAACTATATAAACAAAATTACTTCTGGGCTGTGCCGATACGAACAAGAGCACGGTAAAGCTTTGCCTCGGCACGGACTCTGGCTTCCTTCGTAAGCTGTGTGTCCTTGAGGCGTTCTTCTGCTTTGGCCTTGGCAGCCTTGGCACGCTCCACGTCGATTTCGTTGTCCCATTCCCAGGTGGTGGGCAATACGCGAACTACGCCGTCCATTACAGATAACATGCCGCCAATGCAGGCTGCTTTGCTCTCTTTGCCATCTGCCATGGTGATATGGGCTGTTCCCATACCGATACCGGTGCAGTAGTTGGTGTGTCTGGCAAGAATTTCAACGTCACCGTCGACGGTACGCAGCATAATCTTCTCCACTTCACCTTCATATTCCATTCCATCCAGGGATACAACCTGTAAATGATAGGTAGCCATCATACACCTCGTTTCGAATAATGTTACATCAGGCATTTATTACCATACGCCAGCGTTTCCTCATAAATGTCTGTTCAAGCACTTATTACCATACGCCAGCGTTTCCTCATAAATGTCTGTTCAGGCATTCTTCCGGAAAGCTCATCAACGCTTTCTTATAAATGTCTCATCAGCCATTCTTCTTAGCCTTCTCGAATACTTCATCAATTGTTCCTACAAGGAGGAATGCTGACTCAGGAAGGTCATCGCATTCGCCGTTGAGGATCATCTTGAAGCCGCGGATTGTCTCCTTAAGCGGAACGTATTTGCCGGGAAGACCTGTGAACTGTTCTGCAACAGAGAAGCTCTGTGACAGGAAGTTCTGTACCTTACGGGCACGATAAACTGTAAGCTTATCATCATCTGACAATTCATCCATACCCATGATGGCGATGATATCCTGAAGTTCACGATATCTCTGAAGAACCTGCTGAACGCCCTTGGCAACCTCATAGTGCTCCTTACCAACGATGTCGGGTGAAAGGATACGGCTTGTGGAATCAAGAGGATCCACAGCGGGATAGATACCCTTTGATGCGATATCACGGGAAAGAACGGTGGTAGCGTCAAGGTGTGTGAATGTTGTAGCAGGTGCAGGGTCGGTAAGGTCATCGGCAGGAACGTATACAGCCTGAACTGATGTGATGGATCCCTTCTTTGTAGAAGTGATTCGCTCCTGAAGAGCACCCATCTCAGTTGCCAGTGTAGGCTGATAACCTACGGCTGAAGGCATACGTCCTAAAAGCGCTGAAACCTCAGAACCGGCCTGTGTGAAACGGAAGATATTATCAATGAACAGAAGCACGTCCTGATTCTTAACATCACGGAAATACTCAGCCATTGTAAGTCCCGAAAGAGCAACTCTCATACGTGCTCCCGGAGGCTCATTCATCTGACCGTAAACAAGTGCGGTCTTGCTGATAACTCCACTTTCCTTCATTTCTCCGTAAAGGTCATTACCTTCACGGGTACGCTCTCCAACACCGGTGAAAACTGAAAGTCCACCATGTGCCTTAGCAACGTTGTTGATCAGCTCCATGATAAGGACGGTTTTACCAACTCCCGCACCACCGAACAGACCAATCTTACCACCCTTAGCGTAAGGGCAGATAAGGTCAACGACCTTGATACCTGTTTCAAAAATCTCAGTTGCAGGAACCTGATCTTCAAATGCCGGAGCAGGACGATGGATGGGCCATCTCTCCTGTGCATTAGGTGCCGGCTGGTTATCAACCGGTTCTCCAAGCAGATTGAAAATTCTTCCCAGACACTCCTCACCAACGGGAACCGTGATAGGGCTTGCTGTATCAACCGCCTCGATTCCTCTGACAAGTCCGTCAGTGGAGCTCATGGCAATGCAGCGAACTACATCATCACCGATCTGCTGTGCAACCTCTGCTACAAGAGTTGCATCGCCATTCTTGATTTCGATGGCGCTGTGCAGATCCGGCAGTTCACCCTCGCTAAAACGAATGTCAAGGACAGGTCCTGTTACCTGTATTACCTTTCCAATGTGTTTTTCACTCATGTGAGTACTCCTTCTTAGTTTCTTGCTCCCCCTCAATTGTCACAATCAGTGACGCCTATACTCCCCGGAAAAGCCATTCATCAGTGATGTTCTTCCTCTCGAAAAATCCATCAGTGACGCCTTCCCTCAGGAAAAGGCAGGTTTCGCATTATCGTCAATTACGGCTCTTCTGCACCAGCAACGATCTCGGTGATCTCCTGCGTGATGCTTGCCTGTCTTGCTCTGTTATAGTACAGACTTAAGGTCTCTATCATTTCTTCTGCGTTGTCGGTAGCTGCTTCCATCGCAGTTCTTCTGGCAGCCAGCTCACTGGCTACTGAAATGTTGATACTGGAATAAAGCACTCCCGCAAGATACTCCGGAACAACTGTATTAAATACAGTCTCACTATCCGGCTCGTACAGAATCAGCGACTTGTTCTTCTTTACTTCACCATCCGGATCCTTGAGGTCCGAAAGAGGAAGTATAGGCGAAGCCTTGGGCACCTGTGACATCATGGAAACAAAATCCGTGTAACACAGGAAAATATGTCCGAATTTCTCTTCCTTATATGCATCGCATAAAAGTCTTGCAACTGAGAAACAATCAGAAATCGTAACCTTCGCTACCTCTGAGAATTCCTCTGTAAAAATCGGAACATTTCTATGTTTGAAGTACTCCACCGACTTTTTACCGATAGGAAGAACTTCTATATCACGTCCCTTTGTCTCGCTTTCCATGAACTTAAACAGGTTGGAGTTATATCCACCGGCAAGTCCTCTGTCACCAGCGATCACAACGTATAACCACTTGTCGTTCTTGCCCACCTTGGTATAAGGTGACTGGAAATCATGGTTACCGCCGGCCAGGTCTCTTAGTGTGTCCAGCAAGGTTCCGAGATATGGCTTTGAATTGTCAGCCTTCTCTTTAGCTTTACGAAGCTTACTTGCTGCAACCAGCTGCATGGCCTTGGTGATCTGCATGGTGCTCTGTACGCTTTTTATCCGGAGCTTCACAGCTTTCATATTTGCAGCCATGTTTCATTCCTCCGTGATTATTCTTTGCGACTGATAAAGGTATCTGTATATGCCTTGAGTACGCTCTTCATCTTTTCTTCTGCGTCTGCATCAAGATTACCTGTGCTGCGGATTGCATCCATTACTGCACTTCCGTCAGGGTTGGTATCAAGATATTCGAAAAGACCTGCTTCATACTCAGCAATATCTGTAGGAGCTACCTCTGTCAGCATGTTGTTAACAACTGCGTACAGAATGGCAACCTGCTTCTCAACAGGTACCGGTGAACTACGATCCTGCTTAAGAACCTCAACGATTCTTTCACCCTGTGCAAGACGGCTCTTGGTATCTTCATCAAGATCCGATCCGAACTGTGCAAAGCTCTGCAGCTCACGATACTGTGAATAGATAAGCTTAAGGGTTCCGGCAACCTTCTTCATGGCCTTGATCTGAGCATTACCACCTACTCGGGATACTGAGATACCGGGGTTAACAGCCGGCATGATACCTGAGTGGAAAAGCTCTGTCTCCAGGAAGATCTGTCCATCTGTGATGGAGATAACGTTTGTCGGAATATATGCTGAAACGTCGCCGGCCTGAGTCTCGATGATAGGAAGGGCTGTAAGTGAACCACCGCCGTTCTCATCGGAGAGCTTGGCTGCACGCTCCAAAAGTCTTGAATGCAAGTAGAATACGTCACCGGGATATGCTTCACGTCCCGGAGGTCTTCTGATAAGAAGTGAGAGTGCACGATAAGCAACAGCGTGCTTTGAAAGGTCATCATAGATAACCAGAACGTGCTTACCCTTGTTCATGAAGTACTCACCCATTGTACATCCGGTGTAAGGAGCAATGTACTGCAGAGGGCTGGGCTCAGAAGCTGTAGCTGCTACAACTATTGAGTATTCCATTGCGCCTGCTGCCTGAAGCTCTGCAACCAGTGATGTAACGGTTGATCTTTTCTGACCGATTGCAACGTAGATACAGATAACATCCTTACCCTTCTGGTTGATGATCGTATCAATAGCAATTGTGGTCTTACCTGTCTGACGGTCACCGATAATAAGCTCACGCTGTCCACGTCCAATAGGAATCATGGAGTCGATAGCCTTGATACCGGTCTGCAAAGGCTCTTTAACGGGCTGTCTTTCGATGATACCCGGTGCCTTGATCTCAACAGGTCTGTAATCATTTGATTCTATAGGGCCCTGTCCGTCTATCGGCTGTCCGATAGCATTAACAACACGGCCGATCATTCCATCACCAACCGGTACGGAAACTACG
This sequence comes from uncultured Butyrivibrio sp., assembly GCA_947168335.1. Taxonomy (GTDB): domain Bacteria; phylum Bacillota; class Clostridia; order Lachnospirales; family Lachnospiraceae; genus Butyrivibrio. Next base: position 10,622 of record CAMVLM010000074.1, read on the forward strand.
CGGCCGGTGCGCTTAACGGTCTGTCCTTCGCTGATACCAACATCTTCGCCGAACAAAACCGCAGATACTACTGTCTCTTCGAGGTTCTGAGCCATTCCGAATGTACCGTTCTCGAACTCAAGAAGCTCACCTGACATACAATTCAGGAGTCCGCTTACTCGTGAAATACCGTCACCAACGGTAAGGACTGTTCCGGTCTCATTCTGAATGATCGCATTTTCATAATTTTTGATCTGGCTTCGAATCACCTCGGATATTTTTTCTGGTTTTAATTCCATTCTAAAAGCCTCCGTGGGTTATCTTTTTTACAGAAATGACTGATTCATTTCCTTAGGATAGAACTGTCTCGTCAACCCTCTTTCGAAGTTCATCAAGGCGCCCCTGAACTGTGCCGTCATAGAGCTTTCCTTCAACTTCGACACGAATGCCTCCAAGCACAGTCTCATCGGTTTTCTGTGTCAGGAGAATCTTCTTGCCGCTTATCTTCTCAAGCTTATTCTTAAGAGCAGTCAGCTGCGAGTCATCCAAAGTAATAGCACTTGTGACCGTTGCCTCAGCAATTCCGTGATCCTTGTTGTAGCTTTCCTTGAATCTTCTGGTGCATGCTGAATACTGTCTAAGAAGTCCTCTCTCGATGAGGATCTTTATAAAGCTTAAAAGATAGGGCTGCAGTTGCCCGTCAAAAGCTTCATCTACAAGCTTTAATCTCTCTTTTTTCGGAACCGAAGGCTCTGACAAAAGAGTTATGTAATCGGGGTTCTCCTTGAAAATCTGCTTGACCGATTCCATCTGACTTAAGATGTCATCCGTAAGGTTTTCCGAAAGCGCCAGATCATACAGACTCTGTCCGTATAAATCTCCAGCTTTGGTCATGACGCCTCCCCTACATTGTTAATAAATTCATCAATAAGTTTCTTGTGATCGTTCTCGTTGATTTCCTTCTCCACCACTTTTCCTGCAATATCCATTGCAAGTCCGCCGATGGTGTCCTTAGCCTCATTGATGGCTTTCTTCTTTTCCTGTTCAATATCCGCTTCTGCTCTTGCTTTAACCTGTGCTGCCTGCTCCTCGGCATCCTTGACAATCTTGTCTGCCTTGCTCTGAGCTTCTTTCTGGGCTGAAGAAACAATGTTTGCTGCTTCTGCCTGGGCATTTGACAGGCTGCTCTCGTATTCCTTCTTCATGGCATCAGCTTTTTCCTTGGCTTCGCGAGCACCTTTAAGCTCGTCGTCTGTCAACTTTCTTCTCTTCTCGAGAACCTCGCTGATGGGCTTAAAAAGGAATTTCTTGATAAGCCAAAGCTGTATAAAAAGGTTGCAGATCTGCGCTATGAACGTCCACGGAACGATTCCTACCAATTCCTGTGTACCCATTCGTGTACCTCCATATCTGATTAAACAATCTGAAAAAACCTGTTATTGTCTTAGTTCAGATAGTTCATGAATGTTCCGGGTGCTACGAAAATAAGAAGCAGACCTGTAACGAAACCGTAAATACCGGTTGTCTCTGCGATAGCACAACCAAGAAGCATGGTACTTGTTACATCACCCTTACACTCGGGCTGACGTCCGATAGCTTCAAGAGCCTTGGAAACCGCATTACCTTCACCAATACCAGGGCCGATACCTGCGATCAGCGCAGCTCCCGCTCCGATACCACATCCTGCAAGTGCAATACCTTTTGCTAAAATCTGAAAATCGCTCATGTTTAAATCCTCCTAAGATTTATTTTATGTTATTTAATTTCATTACCCTTCTGCTGCATTGGCGATGTACATTATCGTCAGCATTGAGAAGATAAACGCCTGCATACATCCTGTGAACCAGTCAAAGTAGACACCAAGGATTGCCGGAATACCAACACTAAGGATTGGAATCTGAGAAAGCACATCTCCTACGGCACCCGGTATGAGTCCAAATATAGCGGAAGACGCGATTGCGAGGGCGGCATAGATAAGTCCGTCGATAACAATACCCGAAAGGATATTACCGAAATGACGGCATGCCATACTTACCGGTGTTGAAAACTCTGACAGAATATTGAACGGTGTCAGAACCGGTATAGGTTGTGTGAAGCCTTTGAGGTATCCACCAAGGCCTCCTGCCCTGATCTTGCATGCAGTAATAATTATGAATACAACTACAGCCCACGCTGCTTCTGTCGAGAGATCTGCTGTCGGGCTTCTAAGTCCAACAAGACAGATGAGATTCGACACGATACTGGTTGCAAAAATCGCTGAAACCAAAGGAATGAGCCAGTCAAACCTTGTTCCGCCTGTATTTGAGCGAACCAGATTGTGTGCTGCTTCATAAATCATCTCTGCAATCGCCTGACGCTTTGAAATATGCTCTACCTGAAGGTTTCTTGTCAGGAAGATACACAGCAGCGTAATTATCGCCATTACTATCCAGCTCACTACCAGCGTCTCAGTTATCGGAAAATCTCCGAGAACCGGGATACCCGTATGAATGGTGTAATAGATTTTACTGCCGTTTACTTCAAAGTTCATACTCTAGTATCACCTTCCTTTCCTCGCAGTTAATATCCCGCGAATTTTTATTAAAACGCTCGGAATGAAAAGAGGAACGATACCAGTAACAAGGTTTACCACCGGTACAAGAATTGCTATCACAACCCATAAGAGCTGCAGCATAGTTCTGTATCTGAGACTCACCGCCATGGTACTTCTTGCCCTGTCTGTCTCGTCTTCGTTCATTCCTGTGATCTTCTGAACCGTAAGCCCCATCCAGAAAAAGTTGCCTACTGCGAACAGGAATCCACCTATCGCCCCCAGAAAGACCGTATAATCAAAAGGTGCATAATTCGGCACCACTTGATGCAAAATAAAAAAAACTACTATCATAAAAACACAGGCTATCCCCGTGCCTGCCGCAATAAAAGAAGTCTCCTTCTTCACCGCATCCTGAACCACCATACAAAACTTCTCCCTAAATAATTCTTCTGCACTTTATATATGCTTGTTAAAAGACACTTCCTTATCAGAGCGCTTTTTGCCCTCGTGCTTATTCTTCAAAATAACATCCAGGTAAACCTTGTAGGCCGTCATAAATGACGCTCCCAGACCAAAGAAGAAACCGATAATGTAAATCCAGCTTGGAGCACCCATTTTTGTTGTAAGCGTATAGCATATATAAATGCACAACAGAAGAGGTGTTACAAGGGATAGTCCCAATTGTCCCACCATGGCAAACTGTGTCATTACTTTTGAAAAATTCGTTGTCTTTTTGATCATAAAGGCCTTACTTTTCTGATTATTGATGCAAGGCAATTCTGCAAATTACCCGGCTTATTCGATAATTTATGTTTCAATTCAGAATTATCCGAATTATTGCAACATATATATCAATAATACTAGGATTATTCAGAAAAAACAATAATATATGGACGTTTTTACAAACATTTAAGGAAATGATTTACTGTTGTCTTGCAGTCTTTTCCGGACATGAAAAGAGCAGCATCCGAAGATGCTGCTTCACCCATTTTTTATTAGTCTTTGTGCCTTTGCAAAACCATGTAAACACCTATCAAAAGCCAGACCCCAACAAGTGTTTTTAGAAGAGCTTTTGATTCCTTCGGAAGTTCTCCAAGCTCCGCTTTACCGTTACCTGCTGCCGACGTCTGATCCAGTCGGTACAGACTTATGACATCATTGTAAAGATTGTCTATGTAATCATCATCCACAGTGGTTTTTCTGCGCACTGCCTTGGTAACATTTTCTATAAGCTGTCCCGCAGCATCTCGCAAGGAAGTCGAGCCGTTGAACACGCTGGTTACAAAGGTGTACTGCTGATTCTCCAGAAGAAGCTTTGTGGCTTTTATCTTTACATCATAGTAGGTGGAGTTATCCTCACCTGCCCTTGAAAGATAATCCTGATATGTTTCGGATCCCTGCGCCTTCGAGGTAACAGGTACATATCCTTCCGTCTCCGCATAGGCTATCTGCACATCATTAGTCAGCATATACTGGGCAAAAAGCCATGATGCAAGCACTTCCTGAGGATCCTTTTTATTAAACACGCAGATTGAAGGCCCCTGTGAGATCATTGCAAATTTATAATTGAGCCTGGCTTTTATACTGTCATCTATTGCAGACAGGCCGAGAAGATCTCCCTCTTTCTCTTTGCCAAAATCAAAATCGATTATCTTTCCTTCTCTGTCAACAAACTGAGGTACAGGATATACCGCGGTCTCAAAATCTATGATTTTGTCAGCTGCGATGTCAGAAAGCGGTGCTCCGGTACCCATCCAGGTTGCGCCTGCAGTTGAATCCACCGCAAAGATACACTGTCCCGCGTTCAGGAAGTTTGCAGGATATCCGGAGATTTTGAAGGTTGAAAATGCTCCGCTCTTAGTAAGCTGCGCCACCTTCAGAAGATCCTGCCTTGTCACATCACTGAAAAGTCCAACATTTCCAAGTGAGTCAGAGTAATCCGCTCCCTGCTGTTTAAGGAGCTGAATCATCATGTTGTCCGTGGACTTGTAAATAAAGGGTATCAGTACCTTCTGTCCGTTTACCTTGAAGGTTCCGTCCTCATTTTTCTCCATTGCCGCTTCTGAAACCTCCCAGATAAAATCCCAGGAAATTGTGTCAGGCAGCGTATATCCAAGTTTTTCAACATAGTCCTTGTTTACGTAGAGGGCTTCAGTTGAACGCATGTAGGGAATTGCATAATAATGCTCACCGATTTTACACTCGGACAAAAACTCGGGAATAATCTCATCCTTTGTGGGTGCTTCATACTTAATCTCAGAGCCGGAAAGTCCGTATTTTTCATCTGTAAAAAGTTCATCCAGCGGAACTACCGTGTCCTTACCTGTAAGATATGTTGCTATGTGATCCGGATATGTTATGCAGACATTCGGCGTTGTGTCAGTAGAAATGTTTGTGATGACATCGTTGTAGATCTTGCCGTAGTCAGTGTAGAGGCGGATGTTCACCTTGATATTCGGATAAAGTGCCTCAAAGTCCTTGATTGCCTTCTCGTAAATCTTGGTCTGGGTCTTATTTGTATCGTTCTTAGCCCAGAAAGTTATCTCATAATTCCTGGATTCATCAAAGCTCTCGGGAATCTCAAACTGACTGCTCTCCCTGGATCCGTGACAGGCTGACAGGCCTACTGACGCTCCCAGCAAGACTGCTGCCATTGCCGTACATATTGCTGCTCTTTTCAATCTGCCATTCATAAGCTTTTTCAGACTTGCAAAAGACAAAGTACCCTGTATGTTTTTCTTCATCCCTTGGTACCTCCTCTTGCAACACCTGCCATAATCTTTTTCCTGAATACCAGGAACAGGATCATCAGAGGCAGTGAAATAGCAACAACCGCTGCCATCATGGCAGGTATATTCTCTCGGCCAAAGCCGTTTTCCCTGATCTCCTGAATACCGTTGGATACCAGGAAATACTTGGGATCATCTGTTATAAGTCTGGGCCATACGTAGGAATTCCAGCACTCGATTACTTTAAGAATCGTGATGGTAATAAGAGTAGGCTTTGCTATGGGAATCATGACGCGCCACAGATAACGCATGTCAGAGGTTCCGTCCACCTTGGCAGCCTTGTATAGCTCATCAGGTATCTGCTCGAAGTTTTCCTTCAAAAGATAAATGTAGAACACGGAAATAACCGACGGTAAAACCAGACCCGGCATTGAGTTTCTCATGCCAAGGTTTGTGATGGTAACGTAGTTTGTAATGATAACAAGCTCGTTGGGAATCATCATAAGTGATAAAAAGAGCGCAAATACTATGTCTTTGCCCTTAAACTCAAGCCTTGAAAAAGCGAAAGCCGAAAGCACAACAATCACCAGCATCAGGACCGTTGTAACCACCGTGAAAACAAAGGTGTTTAAAAGATATCTCCCCAGTGATACTTCCGTAAATGCATCCACATAGTTTAAGATTGTGGGATGTGTCACATAGAGCTTTGGTATGTATTCTCCGTTGTAGGAGCTGTAGCTTTTAAAGGATGTGAGTATCATCCAGTAAAAAGGGAAAAGCACTATGAGTGCCCAGAATATAAGGAAAGCATAGCGAAGTATGCCGCTTCCTATCTTCGCCGCTTCTGCCCTTTTTTCTATTTTTTCAAAATCCATATTCTCTGACATATAAGTCACCGTCCGTTCCGGATTATTGATAGTACACAGTTCTTCTGCTGACCATGAGATTGATCATGGTTATGGTAAATACGATTGCAAACAGAATAATGGCTGCTGCCGAAGCATAAGAGGGATAGCCGCCGCTGTTTCCGTACAGCATATCGTAAATATATCCGACTATTGTGTTCATTCCCGCCGCATTTAGGTCTGTTCCAAACAGCGCAACCTCATCGCTGTATGCCTTGAAGGCACCGATAAATCCTGTGATCACAAGATAGAAAATCACGGGAGAGATCATGGGCAATGTTATCTTAAAGAATACTCTCCATCTTGGAGTCGCATCAATCCTGGCTGCC